>NZ_JBAKHR010000006.1:0-428573 GCF_036902955.1 Micromonospora sp. CPCC 205558 | reverse complement strand
CCTCCGACTTCGCCGCGCCGCCCGCCCGCCGCGCCGCCCGCCCGCCCGCCGCGCCGCCCGCCGCTGCTGGCTGCCGCTCGCCCCGCCGACAAGATCGCGCTCGATCCTGGTTGTAGTGGCCTCCGTGGCGACCGAGACCACTAGATCCTGGATCGAGCGCGATCTTGGGGCGGCGGCGGGCCGCCGGGGGCGAGGGGTTGGCGGAGGCGGCGAGGCGGGGGGCCGGCGAGGCGGCGAGGCGGTTGGTCAGGTCGCCAGTAGGAGGGCGGCCGTTGTGCCGAGCAGCAGGAACGGGCCGAACGGCAGGTGGCTGCTCCAGTTGGCTCGGCGGGTGACCAGCAGACCCAGACTCACCAGGGCGGAGAGCCCGAAGGTGAGCAGCATCCCGAACAGCAGCACCGGCCAGCCGTACCAGCCGAGCAGCGCGCCGACGCTGAGCGCCAGTTTGGCGTCGCCCAGGCCGAAGCCGCGCCGGCCGAGCAGCAGCGCGGTGCTGGCGAAGAAGAGCGCCAACCCGGTGCCGCCGAGGACGGCCCGCAGCCAGTGCCCCGGGTCGGCGTCGAGCGCGGCCACGCCGAGCAGCAGCCAGGTCCCGGCCGCTGCGGGCAAGGTGAGCCGATCCGGCAACCGGTGCACGGCCAGGTCGACGAAGATCGCCGGGATCGTCCAGCCGAGCCACCAGATCAACGCCGGCAACGCCCCGCCCGTCGGAGCGCCGAACGCCAGCAGCACCGCCGCCGCGAGCACGGCCAACTCGACGGTGCCCGGCGGTGAGCCGACCCGGGCACGGCAATGACCACACCGGGCCGCCGGGCCCAGCGCCGGCCAGGGCCGGGTCAGGCCGACCGGTGCGCCGCAGGCGTCGCAGCCGGCCCTGCTGGGCAGGCCCGGGGGTACGGCGTGGCGCAGCGCGGCCAACCGCATCAGCGGGCTGACCGCAAGGATCGCGAACACGGTCGAAACGGCCAGATGCCACCTCGCGACGGTAATCACGGATCGTGATTGAACGATCGCTGTGGTGTTGCGGATAGCGCGGAAAGCGACCTGCCGACCCGGGCCGGCGAGGGTGCTTCGGACCGCTTCCGAGTCGGGCGTGCCGTTGGGCGAGGCGGCCGGCTGATCGACCGACGACGCCGTTCGAATGCCGGGATGAGGCCGCGATGTCCCACTCCCGCGACCCGTGATGCGAGTCCGATGATCCCGGTCGGCACGGCGACGCCCCATCAATAACGACCTTTCGCTCGGCCATTGCCACGGGCGCGGTGTGGACACCCGCCACCACCACCTGTCATCACCCAGAGTGTTCACTTGAATTGCCTCTGTTGCATCGTCGAGCGTCAGCCTATGCTCGCCCCTTGGGTGTGACGCAAGCCTCACCTTCACCATCGGACGACACAGGACCCCCAATTTGTAGAAGATCCGTAAAGGTGAATGCGGAAGCGCAATGAACGGCTCCGGATGTGCTGATCCGGGCGCGCTTCCGCATGCCCGGCGGCGGTGGGCCATCACCGCCTCGGGCGACCACGAGGAGGCTCGACGGTGCGCGGACGGCAGCTCAGACGAGCGGCAATCTGCCTGCTGGCGGTCGTGGCGGCGATGCCGGTGACCGCCTGCGCCAATGGACAGGAAACGGTCGAACGGCCGACGGCAGCCCGCGACGACGGGCACCGGATCAATCCCGACGTCGATCGGAACGCTGCCGAAAAGGCGGCACTTGACGCGTACTCCGGTTATCTCACGGCCTCCCGGAAGGCGGGCCAACGCAGTGATCCGCGCGCGCCGGAACTTTCCCGGTTTCTCGCTGATCCGCTGCTGACTCGGGTTCGGGTGTCCATTCGCGAGGCTAAGGAGCACGGCGCTATGCGTACCGGGACGTTGAAGTCCGACCCGACCGTCACCGCCGTCAGCCTGGACGCGAAACCGGCCACCGTGCAGATCCAGGACTGTCTGGACACGACCGGCTACCGGCTGGTCTACGCCAAGGACAAACGCCCGGTTCCGGGCAGCGGCGGCGGCCGGCACCTCTCCACCGCCACCGCGACCCGGTATCCAGACGGCCGCTGGTTGATCAACTACGGCGCGACGCACCGGGACCAGCCGTGCTGACCCGGTCCGCGACGACCCGACGGGCGCTCGCCGGGATCGGCCTCGCGCTCCTGCTGGTGCTCGGCGCGACAGTGCCGGCCACCGCCGCTCGACGGGCCGACCCGGGAGCCGGCTGCCCGCCCGACCAACCCGACTGCAGCGTCTGGGACGACGAACCCGGCAACCCCGGTGATCCCGGCGGCGGCGGGGACGACGGTGGGGGCGGGGACGGCGGCGGGGGCGGGGGCGGTGTCTGCCAGTGGAACGGACGGACCATCCCCTGCTACGACGAGGACCTGGGCTGGTTCAACAACGGCGACGGGTGCTACTACAAGCTGACCGAGGGATCGGTCGAGCCGCCCGAGGGCGAGCAGTGGTATCTGCAGACCTGCAACGGCGGCGACCTGGGTGCCCAGGACGTGGTGTCGCGGGCCGATCCGCCGCCCGGCTTCGGCGCGCCGCCCGACCCGGAGGAACTGGCCCGCCGCGCCCTGGCCTCGATCAGTCTGCTGCCAGCCCCGTTGGGCGTCGCGCCCCGCAAGCGCGTCGGCCCCGGCCTGGTCGGCCTGCCGGTGTGGATGTGGTCCGAAAAGAACACGAGCTACTTCGGCCCGATATTCGCCAGGGAAACCGACCGCGGCCTGACCGTCGAGATCACGGCCGAGGTCACCCAGATCGTCTGGGACATGGGCAACGGGGACACGGTCCCCTGCCCTGATGAAGGCACCAAGTACGAGTCGACGGGCAAGTGGGCGGGCGAACCCTCCCCGGACTGCGGCTACGACAAGGGCTACCAGAAGGCCGGCACCTACCGGGTCACCGCCACCACGTACTGGACGGTGACCTGGCGCGGCGGCGGCGAGAGCGGGGTGATCCCGGTGACCCGAAACAGCGGCACGGTGCCGATCCAGATCAACGAACTCCAGGTGGTGACCCGATGAGCCTCGCGACCCGCAACGGGATCGGATCCGTGGACGCGCCCGTCAACCCGCCCACTGTGGTCCGACAGCGGCGGGTCCGCCCCGGGCTGCTCGGTCTCGCCGTCCTCCTGATCGCCCTGGGCGGGCTGGGCGCGGCGTTCGCTGTCACCTCGGTACGGGCGACCGGCAGCTATCTGGCGGTGGCCCGGCCGGTGGAGGTGGGCCGCGAGATCAGCGCAGCGGACCTGGTCACCGTGCAGGTCGCCGGCGGCCAGGGGTTGCGCCCGGTGCCCGCCGGACGGCTCGACGAGGTGGTCGGCAAACGGGCCGCGGTCGCGCTGCTGCCGGGCACGCTGCTCACCCTGGGACAGGTCACCGACGAACCGCTGCTCGGCCCCGGCCAGCAGCAGATCGCGCTCGGTCTGAAGACCGCCCAGGTGCCGGCCCGCGAACTGCACCCCGGCGACAAGGTCCTGCTGGTCAGCACTCCGGACAAGAGCACCAACTCAGACACGGCCACCGCCGCCGGCACCCGGTTCGCGGCCACCGTCATCGACATGGTCAGCCCGGGCAACGACGACAGGGTCGTGTATCTGGCGCTACCCACCCGTGACGTGCCCGCCGTGGTGGCGCTCGCCGCACAGGAACGGCTCGCCGTCGTGCTGACCGAGGCGGCCTGAGCATGGCGATCATCGCGTTGGTGTCCGCGAAGGGTTCGCCCGGCGTCACGACCTCGGCGCTGGCCTGCGCGCTGGCCTGGCACCGGCGGCTGGTGATCGCCGAATGTGACCCGGCCGGCGGCTCGATCCTCGCCGGATACCTCGGCGGCCAACTGGACGGCCCACGCGGCATCGGAGAGTTGGCCGTCGGGGAGCTGCGCGACGGCAACCTGGAATCCGAGTTCTGGTCGCAGCTGGTCGACCTGGATGCGCCCCGCCGGGAACGGCTGCTGCTGCCCGGCATCGTCGACCCGGCCCAGGGCGGCAGCGTCACCCCGCTCTGGCAGCGCTTCGCCGACTACTTCGACGCCCTCGACCGCGGCACACCCGGCTACGACGTCCTCGTCGACTGTGGCCGGCTGCACGTGACCGGGCCGCCGTGGCCGGTGCTGCGGGCCGCCTCGGTGGTGCTGTTGGTGACCCGGGCGCACCTGCCGGACCTCTCCGGGGCCCGCGCGGTGGTCACCACGATCGAACGGGACTTCGCCGAGCACCGGGTGCCCCCGGGCACCCTACGGCTGCTGCTGGTCGGCGACGGGCACGGCCGGGCCGAGATCAGCCGCGCCCTGAAGCTGCCGGTCATCGCACGGCTGCCGCACGATCCGCGTACCGCCAGGGTGCTCGCCCTGGGCGGCACAGTGCGGGCCGGTCGGCCGCTGATGCGCGCGGCGGCCGCGCTGGAGGTCCCGATCGGGGCGCTCCTGGAGCGACGACGGGCCCGGTTGGCGTGGCCCGTGCAGCAGGGGGTGCCGGATGCGGTTTGAGCCGGTCTCCACCGACCCGCGCCAACAGCCACCGGACGTGACCTCCACCGCGCCACCCCTGGCCGTGCCGAACGGCCGGCACCACCAGTCCGGGCCACAGCCGCAGCCGATGCCCGCGCTCACCCCGCCGCCGGAGCTGCCGCCCCGGCCCCGGATGGACTTCCAGGTGGTCCGGGAGCTGCGCCGGGAACTCACCGAACGGCTCACCCTCTGGCAGCGCGGCCGGGAGTTCACGATCGACGAGGAGGACACCGAGCGGGCCCGCCTCGCCGTCACGGTGGTCGCCGCGTACGCGGACTCGGTGCGCCGGGCCGGCACGCCGATGGCCGCCAGCGAGGAACGCCTGCTGCTCGACCAGGTGACCGCCGAGTTGGTCGGGCTCGGCCGGCTACAGACCCTGCTGGTCGACGACACCATCGAGGAGGTGCACATCCTCGGCTGCGACCAGGTACGCATCACCCGGCACGGCGGTGGGGTGGACTGGGCCGAGCCGATCGCCGACAGCGACGCCGAACTGGTGGAGATCCTCCAGGCGGCGGCCCGGCGGGCGGGTGCGACCGAGCGGTCCCTCTCCACGGTGAAGCCGACCCTCGACCTGCAACTGCCCGACGGCAGCCGGCTGGCCGCGGTGTTCCTGGTCAGCCACCGCCCGTACGCGGTGATCCGCAAGCACAACACCCTGGACGTGAGCCTCGACGACCTCGCGGGCGCCCGAGGTGACCTGGACGAGATGATCGACCCGCTGCTGCGCGACTTCCTCCGCGCGGCCATGCGCGCCGGTCTCAACATCATGGTCGCCGGGTTGGCCGGTGCCGGAAAGACCACTGTCATCCGGGCGCTGATGAACGAGATCCCGCCCGACGAGCCGTACGTGCTGCTGGAGGAGAGTCGGGAGCTGCTCCCGGCCCGCCGCCTGCAGCGGCACCGGGCGGTGATGAGCTTCGAGGCCCGGGAGGGGCACGGCGAGCGCGGCTTCGATGGCCGCCCGGCCGGTGAGGTGACCATCGCCGACCTGATCCCGCTGTCGCTGCGGATGGGCGTCCTGCGGATCATCGTGGGCGAGGTGCGGTCCCGGGAGATCGTGCCGATGCTCCAGGCGATGACCACCAGCCGAGGGTCGATGTGCACCATCCACGCCCGTACCGCCGCCGGTGTGAGTGAACGGATCGTCGAGCTGGCGTTGGCGCACGGCCGGGAGATGACCGTCGACCAGGCCCGCCGGATGGCCGGCAACGCCCTCGACCTGATCGTCTACGTCACCATCGAGGACGAGACCGCGATCGGTGGGCGCAAACACCGGTTCGTCTCGCATGTGGAGGAGGTGATCGGGGCCGGCGATGCTGGTCGGATCACCACCACCACGGTCTTCGGGCCCGGCCCGGACGGTCGTGCGGTCCCCCGGCACCTGCCGGAGCGGGTCCGCGATCAGTTGCTGCGGGTGGGTTACGACGCGCGGCTGCTGACCCGGTGGGTCGAGGCCGGCGCCGGTGCCTGGCGGCGGCCCCGGCAGACCCGACTGGCCCGGCGGGTGACCTGATGCTTGGCAGCCTGGAAATGATCGCGGTGGTCTCCGGGGCCGCCTGCGTGGCCGGGCTGCTGCTGGCCGTGGTCGCGCTGATCGGCACCCGCCGGCCCCCCGGGCCGCCCCCGGGCGGTGGGCCGGGGCTGAGCCGACTGTGGCGCGGGCCCGGCAGCACCCCGGCCGAGCAGCGGGCCTACCAGGCACTGCTGGTCGCCGCGCTGGTCGCCGGCGCGCTTGCGTTCCTGTTGACCGGGTTGCCGGTGGTGGGTCTGCTGGTGGCGGTGGCGGTGCCCGGCACCCCGTGGCTGTTCGGGGTGGGCAAGGCCGAGCAGCGGGCGATCTCCCGGATCGAGGCGGTCGGCGAGTGGACCCGCCGACTCAAGGACGTCTCCGGCACCGGGCAGGGCCTCCAGCAGGCGATCATCAGCACGATCGGCAGCGTGCCACCCGGCATCGAGGACGAGGTACGGCTGCTCGCCGCCCGTCTCCAGGCCGGCTGGCTGGCCCGCTCCGCGCTGCTGGCGTTCGCCGACGAGATCGCCGACCCGGTCTGCGACCAGGTGGTCGCGGCGCTGATCCTGCACCTGTCGGACCGGGGTGAGCGGCTGGGTGACGTGCTCGGGTCGATCGCCGGCGCGGCGTCCTCGGAGGTGGCGACCCGTCGGGAGATCGAGGCCAAGCGCACCCAGCCCCGGTTCGCGGTCCGCTTCCTCACCGGGATGACCCTGGCGACCCTGGCGTACGGGCTGGTCAACACCGAGTACATCAAGCCGTACGGCACGCCGGTGGGTCAGCTGGTGATGGCCGCCCTCGGCGCCGCCTTCATCGGCCTGCTGGCCTGGGTGCGGTCGATGAGCCAGCCGCAACGGCCGGCCCGGTTCCTGCCGGTGCCCGACCCGAGCGAGGTGATCGCGTGAGCGCGAGGAGTGCAGCGCAGCGGAGCCCCACAGTCGCGAACGAAAGGCGGCTCCCGTGATCGTGAACTGGCAGTTGGCCGTCGCGGTCTGCGGTGGCGCCGGGATCGGGTTCGGGGTGTTCCTGGTGATCCGGGAGTTGGTGCCGGCGACTCCGGCGCTGGGCCCGGCGCTGCGCCGGCTGCATCAGCCACCGGGCACCGGCCGACTCGCCGCGCCCGCGTCCCGGCGACTCGACTGGCTGACCGGGTTGTCCCGATGGCTGCGCCCACCGCACCAGCAGTTGGCCCTGATCGGTCAGACCTCCGAGCAGTACACGCTGTCGGTGCTGCTCTCGACGCTGTTCGGGCTGGCCACGCCGACCCTGCTCGGGGTGGCGCTGTGGGTGCTCGGCATCCCGTTCCCGTTCGTCGTACCGGTGCTCGGCAGCCTCGGACTGGCGCTGCTGGCCGGGCTGTTGGCGCACCGGGCCGTGCTGACCAAGGCCGACGCCGCCCGCGACGAGTTCCGCCAGGCGGTCTGCACCTATCTCGACCTGGTGGCGTTGCAGCTCTCCGCGGCACACGGGCCGGTGCAGTCGCTGGAACGGGCCGCGGCGGTCTGCGACGGCTGGGTGTTCGACCGGCTCCAGGAGTCGCTGCGGATCGCCCAGATGCAGATGCACGCGCCCTGGGACGAGCTGCGCGACCTCGCCGACAAAATCGGTATCCCCGAGCTGGGTGACGTTGGCGCGATCATGCGCTCCTCCGGCAGCGAGGGCGCGCAGGTGCACGAGACCCTGCGCAGCCGGGCCGACTCGCTACGCGACCAGATCCGTACCGACAACCTCGCTCGCGCCGAGGCGGTGACCAGCAAGCTCGACATCCCGGGCGCGCTGCTCGTCTTCGTGTTGCTCGGGTTCGTCCTCTATCCGTTCGTCGCCCGTGTCTGACCCCCGAAGGAGAACGCGATGTCCATCCTCAGCTACCTGCACGTCGTGCTGACGACGCGCCTGGCCGAGCTGCGCCGCGACGGCGAGCGCGGCGACAGCCCGGTGCCCACCGCGGTGATCATCGCCGGCCTGGTCGTGGTCGCCATGGCCGTCACCACCCTGGCCCTGGCCAAGGCCAACAACTGGATGAACGGCATCCCGGACCACACCGACCCGAAGTAGCCGGGATGCGCCGAGCCGTGCTCACGAGGTGGCACCGGGTGGCAACCGCCGCCCGGCGCCGCCTCGCGGCCGGCGACAGCGAGCGGGGTGCCAACCCGGTGGAGCTTGCCGTGATGATGCCGCTGATCCTGGTGCTGCTCTTCGCCTCGATCCAGATCGCGGCGGTCTTCCTCGCCCGGTCGACCGCGTTGAACGCCGCGCAGAGTGGCGTCAACGCACAGCGGACGTACCAGGCGGAGAAGGGTGCGGGGGTGGAGAGCGCGTCCCGTTTCCTCAAGGCCGCCGGCGGCTGGCTGGTGGGCTGGGACAAATCCGGCGTGACCTGCGAGACCACCCCGACCGAGGTGACCTGCACGGTGAGTGGCCGGTCCCTGTCCGTGGTGCCGGGCGTGGACTTCGCCATACAGCAGACCGCCCACGGGACGGTGGAGAGGGTGACGACGCCATGACCGGCAGCATCGAGCGGGGCTCGGTCTCCATCGAGGTGGCGGTGCTCGCGCCCGCGTTCATCGCGCTGATGGTGCTCGCCGGTGTGGTCGGGCGCAACGCGGTGGCGGCGGAGGCGCTCGACGCGGCCGCGCACGACGCCGCCCGGGCGGCCTCGATCTCCCGGGATTCCGCCACCGCCCGGCAAAAGGCGCTGGAGGCGGCCCAGAAGCAGCTGGACTGGCACGGCCTGGCCTGCGCCAACGACCTGGAGCCCACGTTCGCCGGCTGGAAGGATGGCAAGTCATCCACCTTCGACGGCGCCTTCAACAGCACGGCCGGTACGGACGCCTCGGTGACGGTGACGATCAGCTGCCTGGTGTCCTTCAAGGACATCACCCTGGACATCCTGCCCGGCATGAAGGGCGGAGAGCTGGTCACCGGGCAGTTCACCTCTCCACTTGACCGTTACCGGAGTCGACAATGACGGCCAACACGTCGGCGGTCAGGTCCTCGCCGGCAGGTGACCACGGCCGGGTGAGCATCTTCCTCGCGGTGACGATGGTCGGCGTACTGGCCATCATCGGCCTCTCGTTCGACGGCGCCGGGCAGCTCCGCACCCTGCAACGGGCCCAGAACCTGGCCGCCGAGGCGGCTCGGGCCGGCGGTCAGGCCATCGACCGGGCCACCGCCATCGAGGGCGGACCGAAACGGATCGACCAGCCGCAGGCGCGTGTGGCGGTCGCCGCCTATCTGAAGTCCGTGGGCGCCGCCGGCCACACCGTGAGCTTCCCCGAGGTCGACGGGGAAACCCTGATCCGGGTGACCGTCTCCATCACCTACCACCGCTCGATGCTCGGACCGTTCGTCCAGGACAAGTCGGTCACCGTCACCGGCGAGGCGACCGCGCGTGCCATCACCGCAGCACCGTAGGAAGGAAGGCAGCCATGCCCGTATCGGGTGGGTCCGTCGTACGGCGGACCGGACGGATCCTCACCGGCATCGGCGCGCTGGCCGTGCTCCTGGTGCTGCTGGTCGGCGCGCCGATCGCGTTGCTCGCCTTCGCCGGTAACCCCCTGCCCGACCACCTCCCCACGATCAGCGAGGTGGGCACCGCGCTGACCAGCCGGGACGACGGTCAGCTCTTCCTGCGGGCGCTGGCTGTTGCCGGCTGGTTCGGCTGGGCCACGTTCGCCTTCAGCGTCCTCGTCGAGGTGGGCGCACAGACCCTGCGTCGGCCGGCGCCGAAGCTGCCCGGAATGGGCCGCCAGCAGAAGGCCGCCGCCGCGCTGCTCGGCTCGGTCGCGCTGATCCTGGTCGCCAGCCCGGCCGCCGCCAGCGCCGCCGCGGTCTACGGAACTCCGGCGTACGCGAATCCGGGCGCACCGGCCGTCACCACGCTGGCCGCGCCGACCCGCGCCGCGATGACACCGGACACGGCCGCGCCGGTGGCCCAGGGTGGGTTGCTCGGCATGGCCGGGGCAGGGCTCGCCGCACCCGGTGGCTCGGCGGCGAACGACGAGGCCGCGCCGGTGTACCGGGTGGCGCGGGGCGACTACCTCGGGGAGGTGGCCGAGCGGTACCTGGACGAGTTCGGCGACTACCGACAGATCGCCAAGCTGAACAAGCTCGACGACCCGGACCGGATACGCCCCGGCCAACTCCTCCGGCTGCCGACCGAGGCCGACGACCAGGGGGCCCGGCAGCACGCGACCGGCCGGCTCGTCGACCGGCCCACGGCGTCGAAGCCGCCCGCGCCCCGGCCGGTGCCCGAGCAGTCCGCGCCGCCGCGGGTGGCCCCGGCACCACCCAGCGGTACGGAGTCAGCCGTCCAGCCACCCGCGATGACGGTCGGTGCGGCCCGCGCCGGTGCCGCCGACCGGGTGAACCGACCGCTGGCGGTCTCCGCCGTACTGGCCGTGGCGAGCATCGTCGGGGCCCAGATCGGCGCGGTCCTGGGGCTGCGCCGCCGCCCGGCCACCGCAGGCGGCGCTCCCCGGCTGGCCGCGCCCTCCCGCACGCCCCGACGCGGCGCGGGAAGAAGCAGCAGCGGTGCCGCCGGCCGGAGCAGCAGCGCGAGCCGGAGCGGCAGCGGCGGCGGCGCGGGCCGGCGGACCAGCGGCGGGGCGGCCGGCAGCGGGGCCGCCTGGGCTGCCAGCCGGGCCGCGGCGGCCATCGAGGCCCCCGCGACGCCGAACAGCGACGCGGGACCGAGCGGGAACGACGTCGCACCTCGCGGTGGTGGAGCAACACCTACCGGCAGTGGCGTCGCGCCGACTGGCGGTGGGGTGACACCCGCCGGTAGCGGGTTCGCCGCACCTGGCGGTGGGATGACACCCGCCGGTAGCGGGTTCGCCGCACCTGGCGGTGGGATGACGCCCGCTGGAAGCCCAGTGGCACCGGCCGGAAGCGGAATGGCCTACCCCGGCAGCACGGCGTTCCCGGGCAGCGGGATGGCGCTCTCCGGCGGCACGGCACCCCCCGGCGGCGCAAGGGCGACCACCCGCCCCGGCGGCTGGAGTGGTGACGACGGCTGGGCCGCCGATGGCGAAGGCGGACTGTTCAACAACGGTGAGCACGGCCTGGACTCCGTGCCGGACGGCCCCCCGGTCGGCCGCCACCGACGCAGCTGAGGCGACAGCGGCTGCCGCTCAGGGCAGGCGGGTCTGTAGCACGCCGTTCTGGATCCGGGTGGGCAGGACCTGCTGGTCATTGCCGGAGGGCCCCTGCACGACCTCGCCGCCGTTGAGCCGGAACGCGCTGCCGTGCCACGGGCACACCACGCAGGCGTGGCCGTCGATCTCCTGCACCTCGCCCTCGCCGAGCGGCCCACTCTGGTGCGGGCAGCGCTCCAGCATCACCGTCACCTCTTCACCGTGCCGGTAGAGGATCACCGAGATGTTGTCGTCCACCTCTCGGGTGATGAGGGTGCGTTGCGGCAACGTCGCCATGTCGGCCAGCGAGTGCCAGCCGTCGGTCATCCGGTGCAGCTCGGAGACGCTCTGGTTGACCTGCGCCCCCTGCTTGTACGCGAGGTGACCCCCGATGTACGCCCCGAGGCTCACTGCGGAAAGCCCGAGGAAGCCGAGAGCGCGGCCCATCCCGTGGCGGCCGGACAGCCGTGCGGCCAGCGAGCCGGCGTAGATCGCCACGCCGACGGTGTTGGCGGCGGCGTGCACCAGGCCGACCCGGCGCTGGTCCCGGGAGAGGGCCGCCCAGTCGTTCAGGCCGGCGACCGCCGCTGGCAGCGCGCTCACGGTGCCCAGACCGATCAGCAGGGTGGCGGGACGGCGCTGCCCGCGCATGAGGTCCAGCACGGCGGCGCTCATCCACGCGCCGACCGGAACCTGCACCATCGCCGGGTGCAGTGGATGCCCGAGGGTCACCCCGTGCAGCAGATCGCGCAGCCGGCGCGGACGCAGCGTCCCCAGGACGACCTTCTGCAACCGGTCACCCGCGCCGTCCAGCCGGGAGTCCTGCTCAACTTTCGTCAAAAGTGCTCGCACGAGTACCGACTTCCCGGCGATCGCCGTCGCAAACCGACCAGCGACGACAAACCTGCCGCACCGCCCACGCCGCCGATCTTGCACTTCGTGCCCCACCGTTCCAGGGCATAAGGCGCATAACACCAACCAGAAGTGCAAGATCGACGGGGATTGTGGGGGTGGGGCGGGGCGGGCATGCTGGCGGGATGGGTGTGCGGGTGGAGCGGCGCGGGGCGGTCAGCACCGTGGTGCTGGATCGGCCAACGGCTCGCAACGCCGTCGACGGGCCGACGGCGCGGGCACTGGCGGACGCCTTTCGGGCCTTCGAGGCCGATCCGGACGCGTCGGTGGCCGTGCTCTGGGGCGCCGGTGGCACGTTCTGCGCCGGCGCCGACCTCAAGGCGATCGGTACGCCGAGCGGCAACCGGGTCGAGCCGGAGGGGGACGGCCCGATGGGTCCGACCCGGATGACGCTCAGCAAACCGGTGATCGCGGCGATCTCCGGGTACGCGGTGGCGGGCGGGCTCGAACTGGCGCTCTGGTGTGACCTGCGGGTCGCCGAGTCCGACGCGACACTCGGGGTGTTCTGCCGCCGCTGGGGAGTGCCGTTGATCGACGGCGGCACCGTCCGGCTGCCCCGGTTGATCGGCGAAAGTCGGGCCATGGACCTGATCCTCACCGGCCGCCCGGTGCCGGCCGAGGAGGCGTACACGATGGGGTTGGTCAATCGGTTGGTGCCGCCCGGCCAGGCGCGGGCCGCGGCCGAGGAGTTGGCGGCGGCGATCGCCCGGCACCCGCAGACCTGCCTGCGCAACGACCGGGCGGCGCTGCTGGCCGGTGCGGGGCGGGAAGAGCCGGAGGCGCTGGCGACCGAGTTGGCGTACGGGATGGATTCGCTGGCTGCGGACGCGGCGGCCGGCGCGGCCCGGTTCGCTGCGGGCGAGGGCCGACACGGCGCGACGCCGCCGGGAGAGTCACCTCCCCCGACGGCGTCGGCCTCCGGCTAGCTCAGTTGCGGTTGATGGTGAAGGTTGTCGTGGTGTTGCGGATGTCCTGGTAGTTGTTGGTCAACCGCAGGTTGTTGAAGGTGACCGAGCCGACCGCCGGACCCTGACCAGGTTCCGGCATCTCGTTGGCCCAGATCGCGTAGCCGGACTTCGCGTCGTACGCGTCACCGCTCTTGCGGACGCCGCTGATCGAGATGTTGGTGAACACCGTGTCGGTGATCGGGTTCTCCGGCTGCGACCCGTTGTACTTGGTCTGGAACATGATCCCGGTGTACGTCGGGTCGACGATGTCCACGTCGGACACCCGGATGCCCCGGAACTCCTTCGAGGCGGAGAAGACCCAGATCGCCGGGAAGGTCTGGGAGCCCCAGAAGTGCCCGCCCGCTCTGATCAGCGAGATGTTCTGGAACTGGGTCGGCGGGCTGGCCCCGAACCCGATGAACGGGTAACCGAAGTCCAGTGAGCTGATGGTGATACCCGAGTACGTCAACATGTCCGCGATGTACAGGTTGCGGAAGATGTTGTTGTAGCCGCCGTAGACCGCCAACCCGGCCGCCCGCCAGGTCAACGTGGCCGAGAGATTCTCGAACACGTTGCCGTTGTTGCCGGTCGACGCGCCCTGGTCGGTGGCCGAGAAGAGGGCGAACGCGTCGTCGCCGTTCGACCGCCCCTCGGTGTTGGTGATCAGGTTGTTGGTGCTGCCGTTGGTCAGGTTCACCCCGTCGGCGAAGGTGTTGCGGAAGCGGCTGTTGCGGATGGTCAACCCGCTGACGCTCACACCCCAGTACGCGCAGACGGTGTGCTCGACCCAGACGCTGTCCAGGGTCATGTTGTCGACGTCCTTCAGCTCACCCCAGACCTTGCCCGGACCGTCGATCCGGTTGGTGTAGTTGCCGAAGAAGGCCAGGTGCGAGAAGGACGACCCGCTGGCCGAGGACTCCACCCGGAAGCCCGCGTCGGTGTTCTGCTGGCCGGTCGGCGTCTGGAAGCGGGTGTACCACATGCCCGCGCCGACCACGCTTATCGGCTTGCCGTACACCTGGAGCTTCTGCGCGGTCTCGTAGGTGCCGGCCGGCAGGTAGACGCCGATCAGGTTGCCGGTGGTGTCCATCCGGACCGCGTCCAACGCGTTCTGGACGTCCTGGTGGCTGAAACCGGACGGCACCCGGTAACGGGCCGGGTCCGGGTTGGCTCGCGGTGCGACCAGCTCCAGGTTGATGAAGTCGATCGCGTACGTGGTGGTGTTGGCCGGGTCCTTCTGCAGACGGATCGTGCTGCCGGCCGGGATTGTCGAGTTCAGCATCACGTTCGCCTCGTCGTACAGGTGGCGAGGTGGGCCGGCGCTCGGCGAGTCGCTC
Source organism: Micromonospora sp. CPCC 205558 (assembly GCF_036902955.1). Lineage (NCBI taxonomy): Bacteria > Bacillati > Actinomycetota > Actinomycetes > Micromonosporales > Micromonosporaceae > Micromonospora > Micromonospora sp. CPCC 205558. The sequence continues at coordinate 414,220 of NZ_JBAKHR010000006.1, read as the reverse complement.
GGGCTGGCCTCCGAGCCGTACAACCAGATGTGCTTGGAGGTCAGGTTGATCGGCTTGTGCAGGGTGCCGTTGACGTAGATGTTCAGCGTCGAGTCGATGCCCCCGCCGCCCGCCGAGTCGGGGATGGAGAAGCGGGTGACCAGGGTGTTGGTCGCCGCCCGGGTGGTCCACTCGACGTACGCGCCGGTGCTGTTCAGGGTCACCGCCCGACGTCCGGACGCCTCACCGCCGAGGTTGCCGATGTCCCGGTTCGGCCCGACCTGCCCGGCGCCGCCGCCGGTGGTGCCGTCCTCGGCCTCGTACATGTCGTAACCGAGGTTGGCGCCGCGCCCCACGAAGAGCGGGCGGTCGGTGGTGTTGTTGGTCTGCTTGACCGGCAGCTCGTTGCCGTCCACGGCGAGCACCACCCGGACTGTGTACTTGCCGTTCGCGGCGGTCCAGGTGCCCAGGTTGACCGGGCCGACCGTCGTACCCGCGTTGATCACCCCGGAGTACGAGCCGGTCAACGTACGGACCACGGTGCCGGATTCGTTGAGCACGGTCAGCGTGATGCCGTGCGCGCCGGACGCGGACGCCTGGTTGCCGGCGTTGCGGATCGACACCGAGAAGGTGACGGTGCTGCCCGGCGGCGGGTTGCCCGGTGACCAGTCGACCGCGGAGGCGATCAGGTCGGAGCTGGCCACCGCGCCGACCACCAGCGGGCTGGGGTTGGTGTAGCTGTTGTTGGTGTCGTCGGACTCGACGACGGTGTTCGACTCGTCGACCTTCGCGCTGAGCGGGTAGCTGCCCGAGTCGCGGGTGCCGATGCTGGCGCTGACCGTGGTCGACGCCCCGGCCGCGAGGCCACCGACCGACGCCGTGCCGACCCGGGTGGCGCCCAGGTAGAAGTTGACGTTCGTCGCGCCGGAAGCCGCCGAGCCCGCGTTACGCACGGTCGCGGAGAGCGTGATGGTGCTGGTCTCCACGGGCGCGGACGGGCTGAACGACATGCCGGTCACGGTCAGGTCCGGGTTCGGCGCCGGAGTGCCGAAGACCTGGAACTCGGCAACCTGCCCGGCCGGGGCACCGGTGTTCGAGGCGATCGAGAGCCGGACGTCGGCCGCCGCGCCGGAGACCGGGATGGTCACCGTGTTGCCGCTGCCCGGATTGAAGGTGTAGTTCGCCGCGCCGACCAGGGTGGTGAAGCTCGACGAGCCCTGGTCCCGGCCGAGCACAGTGATGTTCTGGGTACGCGTGCCCCACACCGAATCCGGGTTGAGCTTCAGGACGACCTGGCTGAGGCTGGCGTTCGCGCCGAGCTGCACGGTCAGCGTGCTCGGGTTGCCGTTGCCCTCCCAGTAGGTGGCCGTGTTGTTGTCGTTGGCGTTGGTGGCCACGAACGTGTGCACGAACCCGGAGGCGCTGATCGGCTTACCGATCGCCAGGTTGCTCCCGGTGGGCGGGTTGCCGGTGCCGGTCCGGGTCACGGTGTTGCTGTTCGCCGACTGGTTGCCGGCCGCGTCCTTCGCCCGGACGTGGTACGACACCGTGGCGCTGTCCGCCTGGCTGTCGGTGTAGGTGAGCGTCGAGCCGTTGACGCTGCCGCGCAGCGCGCCGTTGGCGTAGACGTCGTAGCCGGTCACCCCGACGTTGTCGGTGGACGCCGACCAGGTGAGCCGGATCTGCCCGCTGGCCGGCTGGGTGTAGGCCAGGTTGCCCGGCACGCTGGGTGCCTGGGTGTCGGTGCTGCCGGTGTCGCCGTACACCTCGACCTCGGAGAACTGCGCGGCCGGCCAGCCGGTGTTGGCGGTGACCTGCACGCGTACGTAGCGGGTGCTGGCGGCGGTGAAGCTGACCGTCGCGGTGTTGCCGCTACTCGGGTTGAAGGTGTAGCCGGCGGACGCCTTCAGGGTGGTGAAGGACGAGCCGTTGGTCGACCCGAGCACCGAGAGCGTCTGCGTACGGGTCTGCCAGTCCGACGAGGGCGGCAGCTTCAGCACCACCCGGTCCACGCTGACCGTGGCGCCCAGGTCCGCCTGGATCCACTGCGGGAACGCGTTGTTGGCGCTCTCCCAGTAGGTCGACGCGTTGCCGTCGTTGGCGTTACCCGCCACGTAGTTCTGGTTGTAGCTGCTGGCGGTCATGGTGGCGGAGAGCCCGGCGAGCATGGCCACGCGTGCGGCGGCGACGACCGGGTCGGCCTTCGGTGCCGCGCTGGCCGTGGGGGTGACGACCGGGGCGGTGGCGAGGAGCATCCCGGCGAGTGCGCCGGCGAGCATCCGACGGCGCGTGCGGGCGGTGCGGGGGACGGTGCTGGGCGCGCCGGTTGGCGGCGTGCCTCGTCTGGTGCCGGTCCTGGACATGGGGTCGCTACACCTCTTTCGGGGGTGGGTGTGGGTGCGTTGCCCGGCGACGGGTGCAGGGGTACGCCCGTCGTTCCGCGACAGGTGGGGGATGGTGCGGGGTCGGACGGCCGGCGCGGCGTTGCGCCGGAGCGCCCGGTCCGGGTGCCCCCGCCGGGTCCGGGCGGGGGCACCCGGCCTAGCTGGAGTAGACCTCGAACTCGCTGAGCTGGCCGGCGGGCCAGCCGCTGTTACCGGTGACTGTCAGCCGCAGGTACCGCTGGGTGGTCGCGGTGAAGGTCACGGTGACCGTGTTGCCGCTGGCCGGGTTGAAGCTGTAGCCGGCGGACGCCTTGAGCGTGCTGAAGGTCGAGCCGTTGGTGGAGCCGAGCACCGCCAGCGTCTGCGTACGCGTCTGCCAGGCCGATGACGGTGGGAGCTTCAGCACGACCCGGGACATCGACCGGTCGGCTCCCAGGTCCACAGTCAGCGACTGCGGAAACGCGTTGTTGGCGCTCTCCCAGTAGGTGTTCGCGTTGCCGTCCACCGCGTTCGGGGCGGCGTACACGTCGGCGTGGCTGGTCTCGGTGATCGACCGCCCGGCCGCCAGGTTGCCGCTGGGCGGCGGCGTGGTCGGGGGCGGCGTGGTCGGGGGCGGCGTGGTCGGGGGCGGCGTGGTCGGGGGCGGCGTGGTCTGGGTGCCGCCGTAAACCTCGACCTCGGAGAGTTGCGCGGCCGGCCAGCCGGTGTTGCCGGTGACGGTGACCCGGAGGTAGCGGCGGTCACCGGAGGGCAGCCCGATCGACACGGTGTTGCCCGTGCCGGGGGCGAAGACCCGACCGGCGGACGACGCCAGGGTGGTGTACGACGAGCCGTCGGTGGAGCCGAGCACCGACAGGGTCTGGGTACGTTGCTCCCAACCGCCGGGCAGCTTGAGCACCACCCGGTCGACCGACCGGGACGCGCCCAGGTCGACGGTGACCGACTGGGGGAAGGCGTTGTTGGCGCTCTCCCAGTAGCTGGCCGCGTTGCCGTCCACCACGTTGGCCGCCGAGTAGTTCTGGTTGGTGCTGGTCGCGGTCGTCGACCGGCCCAGCGCCAGGTTCCCGCTGGTCGGAGGGGGCGTGGTCGGGGGCGGCGTGGTCGGCGGGGTGGTGGTCGGTGGCGGGGTGGTCGGCGGCGGCGAGGTGGGTCCGCCGCCCCACTGCGGGTTCGGCCACGGGCCGCAGTACGGGGTCGGGGTGTACCAACCGGAGTTGCCGGAGCCCTGGGTGATCTGGAAACCGGCGCCGACGCAGTTGTGGATCGGGTTGCTCTGCGCGATGTTGGTGGCCCGTACTCCTGTGAAGGACACCTGACTGTTCGCCTGCACCTGGAGCGCGTACGTGCCTGCGCCGTCGATCCGTACGTTGTTGAGGTTGATCCCGTTGGTCTGGCCCTCGATCCAGTGCAGCGCCGCGTACGAGCTGTCCAGGATGTCGGTGTCGGTGATGTTGATGGTGGGGTTCTGGAACGCCTCGTTGAGCGCGGAGAACCAGATCGCCCCGACACCGAAGTTCCAGTTGTAGTCCGAGTTGCCGTTACGGATCAGGGTGTTCCGGGCGATCGTCCAGGTGCCCTGGACTCCGGTGGCGCCCTGCACGCCGGGGTAGCGGTTCGCGACGTGGATGCCGCCGCCGTTGGTCAGCGAGTCGGCCGTCACGTTGTCGGTGATCTTGATGTCCCGACCGCCGTAGCTGACCAGGTGGTTCGCCAGCAGGGTGACCCCGATGGTGTTGTGGGTGAAGGAGTTGTTGACGTTCGGCACGCTCTGCGCCCACATCGCCAACGCGTCGTCGCCGGTGTTGCGGACGAACGTGTTCGTCACCGTCGAGTTGGTCACGCCGGTGTGGAAGTTCACCCCGTCCGCGGTCTGGTCCAGGATGCGGCTGTTGCGGATGGTGAAGTTGTCCATCGGGCCGTCCATCCATGCCCCGACCTTGGTGTTCTCCAGCCAGAGGTTGTCGACCACCGAGTCGGTCATCGCCCCGCCCAGGGCGTTGACCTGGTCGTCGTCGACCCGTTCGCGGATGTCACCGATGATGGCGAAGTCCCGCAGAGTGACGTTGCGGCTGGGCCCGTTCGCCTCGTACGCGCGGACCGGGCCGGTGTAGCCGCCACCGGGGACGTACTTGCCGTAGATGCCGACGGACCTGTTCCGCTCGGTGGGGTGCCGGCCGCCGAGCACCGAATACCAGGGGCCCGCGCCGCGCAGTGTCACCCCGTCGACCACCACGTGATCCCAGAGGGTGAAGGTGCCGGTCGGGATCCAGACCGCCCGCCCCTGGGCCTTGCCGGCGTCGACCGCCGCCTGGAACTTCGCCGTCGAGTCGGTCGCGCCGCTCGGGTCCGCGCCGAAGTCGGTGACCACGTCGAGCACGCCGGAGGGCTTCGTGATCGCCGGGGCGACCAGCTCGAAGTCGGCCAGGTCGATGGTGAAGCTGGGCGACTGGGCGGTGGAGGACACCTGGAACCGGATCTTCGTGCCGGCCGGCTGGGTGCTGCCGAACATCGCCCGGGTCTCGTCGAAGAAGTGGTGCGGGTTGGTGTCACCCGGGTTGTTGTTGAACGGGTATCCGCCGTAGTACCAGCCGTACCTCGACGTCACCGGGACCGACTTCAGCAGCGCGCCGTTGGCCCGCAGGTCGATGGCGGCGTCCCGGCCGGTGCCGGCCGGACTGTCCGGCAGGCTGTAGCGGAAGGTCACCGCGTTGGCCGGGGCGGTGAGGGTGAACTCGACGTACTCGCCGACGGCGTCCAGGGTGACCGCCTCCCGGCCGGACGCCTCGGACGGCAGCGTGCCGTAGCGCCGGTCCGGGCCGATCCTGGTGCCGTTGTGGGCGGCCTCCTCCGCCTCCTGCTCGACGAATGGGACGGTGGCGCCCCGGTTGGGAATGTCGAAGGGGGACAACCCCGCCGCCGAGGCCGGGGTCGCGGTGCCGGTGACCGCGAGGGCTGTCACCGATGTGGCGGCGAGCAGGGTGGCGGCGATGGCGGCCAGGCCTGCCCGGGTCGGGTGTCGAAGGTGGTGTCGCGTGCCGGTGGTGTGGTTGGCCATGAGCTGCGCTCTCCCTTTCGTCAGGCAGGCCAGGTCCCCCCGTGTCGGTGCGGTGTCGCGCGTCCCCCCTCGGTTCTCCCTTCTTGGTGGCGTGGTGCCGGCGGCCGGGACGGGCCGCCGGCACCACGGCGAGCAGAGTCAGGTCAATCCGGGTCCGTCCGCCGATTCGCCGGTACGCAGCCAGACCGCGGTGTCGGCGGGCAGCAACCCGTCGTCGAGCGGCCCGCTGGCCAGCAGCAGCTCCCCCTGAGCCGGCATCGGCACCGGCACGGCGGAGAGGTTGACCAGGCAGGTGAAGCCACCGCCGCGGCTGAACGCGAGCACCCCGTCCGGGGCGGGCAGCCAGGTCAGCTCGCCGTCACCGAGCGCCGGCTCGGCCCGCCGGGCCTGGATCGCCGCCCGGTACAACTCCAGCATCGAGGCCGAGTCGCCGGTCTGCGCGCTGGCCGTGCGGTCCTTCCAGTCGGCCGGCTGGGGCAGCCACGGCGCTGCGGCGCCCTCGGGGCTGAACTCGAACGGCGGTTCGTCCCCGGCCCACGGCAGCGGTACGCGGCAGCCGTCCCGACCGGGGTCGATCCGACCGGACCGTTCCCACATCGGGTCCTGACGCAGGGCGTACGGGATGTCCTCGACCTCGTAGAGGCCCAGCTCCTCGCCCTGGTAGATGTAGGCGGCGCCGGGCAGCGACAGCGACAGCAGCGCGGCGGCCCTGGCCCGGCGTGTGCCCAGCTCCAGGTCGGTGGGGATGCCCTCGCGTTTGGCGGCGAAGCTGAACCGGGTGTCCGCCCGACCGTAGCGGGTGACGTGTCGGGTGACGTCGTGGTTCGAGAGCACCCAGGTGGCCGGCGCGTTGACCGGCGCGTGCGCGCTCAACGTCCCGTCGATGCTCTCCCGCAGGGCCGCGGCGTCCCACGCGCAGCCGAGGAAGTCGAAGTTGAACGCGGCGTGCAGCTCGTCCGGGCGCAGGTAGTTGGCGAACCGCTGCCGATCCGGCAGCCACACCTCACCGATCAGCGCCCGGTCGGCGTACTCGTCGGCGACCCGACGCCAGCCCCGGTAGATCTCGTGCACCCCGTCGAGGTCGTGGAACGGGTGCGGCTGGTCCGGCCGGACCTCGGGCAGCGTGCCGTCCTTGACCAGCAGCCCGGCCGAGTCGATGCGGATGCCGTCCACGCCCCGGTCGAACCAGAACCGCAGAATGTCCTCGAACTCCTCCCGCACCCGGGGGTGGTCCCAGTTGAAGTCCGGTTGCTGCGGCGCGAACAGGTGCAGGTACCAGTCGCCGGGAGTGCCGTCCGGGTTGGTGGTGCGGGTCCACGTTTCGCCGCCGAACTCGCCGACCCAGTCGGTGGGCCGTTCGTCGCCGTTGGGGCCTCGGCCGGGTCGGAACCAGAACAGGTCCCGCTCGGGTGCGCCGGGCCCGCCGGCGAGCGCCGCCTGGAACCAGGGGTGCGCGTCCGAGCAGTGGTTGGGCACCACGTCGACGATGGTCCGGATGCCCAGGGCGTGCGCCTCGGCGATCAGCGCCTCCACCTCGGCCAGGGTGCCGAAGACCGGGTCGATGTCGCGGTAGTCGGAGACGTCGTAGCCGGCGTCCGCCATCGGCGAGGGGTACCACGGACTGAACCAGATGGCGTCGACGCCGAGCGCGGACAGGTGATCCAGCCGGGACCGAATGCCGGCGATGTCACCGATGCCGTCGCCGTTGCCGTCGGCGAAGCTCCGGGGATACACCTGGTAGATCACCGCTCCACGCCACCACGGACTGCTGTCTGCTGTGGACACGAGCACCTGCTTTCTGGGTCAGTACGTCGGCGGGTTCGCCGGACCTGTATGTGTGTCGGACGAACGGTCGTTGTTCGCCGCGCGGGGTGTTGCGGTCGTGGCTAGCCCTTGATGCTGCCCGTGGTCAGACCGGACATGATGTTCCGCTGGAAGATCAGGAAGATGATGACTGTCGGGATCGCCGCGATGACCGAGGCGGCGATCACCACGTTCATCGGCGTACCGCCGGCGAAGGTGTAGATGCCGACGCTCACCGTCCGGGTCTCCGGCGAGGGCATGACCAGCTTCGGCCAGAGGAAGTCCTTCCACACCGCTGTCACGGCGAAGATCGAGACGACGCCGAGGATGGGGCGCGACAGCGGCAGGATGATCGACCAGAGCGTACGCAGCGACGACGCCCCGTCCATCAGGGCGGCGGCCATCAACTCCTCGGGGATCGAGTCGAAGAACCGCTTCAACAGGAAGATGTTGAACGCGTTGGCGACCATCGGCAGCCAGATGGCGAACGGGGAGTCCAGCAGGTTGATGTGCAGGATCGGCAGGTCGAGCACCGTCACGTACTGCGGCACGATGAGGACCATCGCCGGAATCATCAGCGTCGCCAGCATCAGGGCGAGGATCGCGTTGCCGAAGATCGGTCGGAGCTTGGACAACGAGTACGCCGCCGCGCTGTCGAAGACCAGTTGGAACAGCACCGCGCCGATGGCGTAGTAGAAGGTGTTGAACAGCAGCTTGGCGAGGGCCAGGTTGTTCCACGCGTCGATGTAGTTCTGCGGCTGCGGGTCCTTCGGGAACAGCGAGGGTGGGGTCTGCGCGATCTCCTGGCCGGACTTGAGCGCGCCGGTGACCATCCAGTAGAGCGGTCCGAGGAAAACGAGCGTGAACCCCGCCACCACGACGACCAGCAGCGTCCAGTAGATGACCTTGCCGCGCCCCCGGCTGATCTGGGTCTGGGAGATGAGGGTCCGGGTCCCGGAATCCTGTGCCATTCCTCGCCGTCCTAGTCCTGTTTCGCAGTCAGCCGCACGTACACGGCGGAGAAGCCGGCCAGCACCACGAGCATGATCACGCCCAGGGCGGCGGCGCCGTTGAGGTCGTTCTGGAAGAACCCGTGCTGATAGATGAGGTACGCCACCGAGGTCGCGGAGTCCTCCGCGCCCGCGCCGTTGGCGAGGATCAGCGGCTCGATGAAGAGCTGCATCGTGGCGACGATCTGCAGCATCGCCAGCAGCGCGAGAATCAGCCGGGTCTGTGGAATGGTCACGTGGAGGATCCGCCGCCAGATCCCGGCGCCGTCGAGCTCGGCTGCCTCGTAGAGCTCGCCGGGGATGTTCTGCAGCGACGCCAGGTAGATCAGCACCGCGCCGCCCATGTTCATCCAGGTCGACGCGACCACCATCGCCGGCATGGTCATCTCCGGTGACTGCATCCACTGCGAGGTGGGCAGGTGCAGCGCCTTCAGGATCGCGTTGAACAGCCCCGCCTCGCTGGGGTCGTACGCGTAGAACTTGAAGAGGAACAGCGCGGAGGCCGGCGGCAGCATCACCGGCAGGTACACCAGGATCCGCAGGTAACCCTTGCCGTGGCGGAACTCGTTGAGCAGCACCGCCACGAAGAACGGCACCACGTACCCGAGGGCGAGCGCGAGCACGGTGAAGTAGAACGTGTTCTGCCAGGCCGTCCAGAAGCTCGGGTCGGCGATGATGCGGGAGTAGTTGTCCCAGCCCACCCAGGTGGTCTCGCCGCGCCGGGTGCGCTGGAAGCTCATGACGATGCCGCGGATCATCGGGTACCAGGAGAAGACGACGAAGCAGAGCACCGCCCCGATCAGAAACGCGTGACCGGTGAGGTTGTCCCGTACCTTGCGGCCGAGGCTGGTGCGCTGCGGCCTCGCCGAGAACGGCGACGGCGGACGGCCCGGTTTCCTGGGGGTCTCCGGGACGGTGGTGATCGCCAAGGCAACTCCTGGGTGAGTCGGTGACGTCGAGACGTGGTGCGAATGGCGTGGGGGTCGGGTTCGGCGTCCCGACCCCCACACGATCGGTCAGCTCTCGGCGGCGAGGAGCTGGTTGACCTTCTCCTCGGCGGTCTTGAGCAGTGCGTCGATGTTCGAGTTCGGGTTGGTCAGCACACCCGACATCGCGGCGTCGAGCACCGCGTAGATGGCCTGGGCGTTGCGCGGCTCACCCTTGATCGGCACCGGGGTCGCCTCGAAGAGCGCGAAGTTCGTCGTGTCGACGTTCGCGTTCGCCTTACGCAGCTCCAGCTCCTGCTTCTGCGCGTCACTGCCGTTGGCGAAGAGCAGCGGCTGGGGCAGACCCACCGGGTAGTTCTGCGGCTTGGCCCGCACGTAGTCGAACTGGCCCTTGCCCGGGGTGAGCTTCTGGTACGCGATCCACTTCAGACCGGCCTTGACCTGCTCGGGGGTCAGATCCTTCTTGAAGAAGTAACCCTCGCCACCACCGAGCGTGCCCTTCGCGGCACCATCCTGGCCGGGCAGCGGAGCCATCGCCCAGTCCTGGAACTTGCCCTGGAACTGGCTGACGATCGCCTGGGTGGCGTCCGGCGCGCCGATGAACATGCCGACCTTGCCGGCGCCGGCGTTGGTCAGCAGGTCGCCCCACTGCAGCAGTTGACGGGCGCCCATGCTGTTGTCCCCGTACCGCATGTCCTTGAGGTTCTGCAGGACCTGCTTGCCCATCGGGTTGTTGAAGTCGGCCTTCTTGCCGTCCTCGCTGAGCACCCGACCGCCCTGGGAGTAGAGCAGCGAGGTGAAGTGCCAGCCGCCGGTGTTGCCGGCGCTGTACTCCGAGTAGCCGGCGATGCCGTTGCCGAGCGCGGAGATCTTCTTGGCGGCATCCCGGACCTCGGCCCAGGTCTTGGGCGGGTTGTTCACGTCCAGCCCGGCCTGCTGGAACAGGACCTTGTTGTAGACCAGACCCATCGAGTAGTTCTTCACCGGGACGGCGTAGAGCTTGCCGCCGTCGGTGAAGACCTCCTTGAGCGCCGGGTCGACGCTGTCCCAGGTCGGGACCGTGTCCTTGCTGGCGTACTGGCTGATGTCCATGGCCTGACCGGAGTCGAGCACCTGCTGGAGATCGGTCATGTACCCGTAGAACACGTCGGTCACGGTGCCGCCGGCGAGACGGGCGGTGAAGTCCGGCGGGTTGTTGCACTGCTCGCCGACGCTGACGCTCTTGATGACGATGTCCGGGTTCTGCTTCTGGAACTCGGCGACATCGTCGTTCCAGTTCTTCAGCAGCTCTTTCTGGGCACCGACCGGCTGGCAGTCGACCGTGATGGTGACCTTGCCGCCGGCGGTCGCGCCCTTGTCGTCACTCTTCGTGGAGCACGCCGTGAGGCTGAGCCCCAGGCCGGCCACGAGCGCGACCGCCGCAGCCTTTCGGTATTGCGGTACGGACATCTGTCCATCCCTTCGGGAACGGGTGTCTCCAATGACCTTCGCTGATCTGCGGTGATACGACCTGACGCCCAGTAGCTGCGTCGGAGCCAGGTGTGAGTGGAGTCACTGTAGCGAGGCCGACTCATTTCGGCAAGGTATCGACCCTGTTCCGAAAGGACACGACGTGATTACGGCAGATGTTGGCAAGGCCTTGAAAGCAGCCCGGTTTGCCAGCTATTGACCCCTTATCGCCGGCCATTCAGCCCGGTCGACGTTCGTCGATATGGGCGCAGCCGGAAACGGCCGCCGACCGCAGGAAGCGGTCGACGGCCGAAGCGTCGTTCGGGTAGGTCCCTGCCGGCCGGGGGCGGGCGGGGTGGCCGTGCCTAGCGGCCGGGGGCGGCCGGGGTGGGCGTGCCTAGCGGCCGGGGGCGGGCGGGGTGGGCGTGCCTAGCGGCCGGGGGCGGGCGCGGTGGAGCCGCGCACCACCAACTCCGGCTCGAACAGCAGCTCGTCCTGCAGGACGCCGACACCCTCGATCTGGGTGACCAGCAGGTCGACGGCGGCCTGCCCCATCGTCTCGATCGGCTGCCGCACCGTGGTCAGCGGCGGGTCGGTGCAGGTCATGAACGCGGAGTCGTCGAAGCCCACAACCGACACGTCGGCCGGCACCGAACGGCCCAGCCGCCGGGCCGCACGGATGGTGCCCAGCGCCAGTACGTCGCTGGCGCAGATGATGCCGGTCACGCCCCGCTCGACCAACTTCGTCGCGGCGACCCGCGCCCCCTCCATCGAGAAGCTGGAGCGCTCGACGCACTCAGTGTCGCCCTCGTCCCAGCCAGCGGCCTGGATCATCGCGTCGAGCTTGCGCCGGGACGGCACATGACCCTCCGGGCCGAGCACCATGCCGATCCGTTCGTGCCCGAGCGAGCGCAGGTGCCCGTACGCCTGCTCCACCGCCACCGCGTCGTCCGTCGAGACCCGGGGAAAACCCAGCTCGTCCACACCCGCGTTGACGAGTACGACCGGAAGACCCCGATCGGTCAGCCGACGGTAGTGGTCGTGCCGTGCGTCCGCGAGCGCGTACGAACCACCGGCGAAGATCACCCCGGAGACCTGGTGGTCGAGGAGCATCTCCACGTAGTCCATTTCGGAGACACCACCGATGGTCCGGGCGCAGAGAGCCGGGGTGTAGCCGCGCTGGGCGAGCGTCCCGGTGACGACCTCGGCCAACGCCGGGAAGATCGGGTTCTGCAACTCGGGCAGCACCAGCCCGACCAGCCGGGCGCGTTCGCCACGCAGCTTGGTGGGTCGCTCGTAGCCGAGCACGTCCAGCGCGGTCAGCACCGCGGTCCGGGTCGCCTCCGAGACTCCGTCACGGCCGTTGAGCACCCGGCTGACGGTGGCCTCGCTGACGCCCGCCTTCTTGGCAACTTCAGTCAACCGCTTGGTCACGGGCGCAATCGTACGTCACTGTGATGAAAGAAATGAACAGCAAAATGCCCTGCGCTTGCTGTCCAGCTGCCGCATTCTTCCCATCGGCCACCAAATAGGCGCGTCCACAGGGCCACGCGGTAGGCCTTCGCGGTGGGCGCGGCCAGGTCGAACCGCCCCGTCGCCTGCATCGCCCGCGCCGCCAGTGCCAGTGCCAGTGCCCGGCCCAACGTCACACTCCGCGCGGCGCCCGACACCAGCTCGGGTCGTTCTCCGGCGGTCGCGTGCACCGCCACGAGCGGTATGACTCTGAGGCATAAACATGCCTCGGAGTCATAAGTGCTTTGCGCGACGTGTCCCGGCTGACGCCGAATGCTCGCTGCCTCCCAAGATCCGCGCAACAACAGGGATATTGGTGTCTCCCGCACGTCGGAGGCAGCAACATCCGGGAAGTTGCGCGGATCTTGGGCCGGGCGCGGGGCCGCGGGGCGCGGGGCGCGGGGCGCGGGGCACGGGGCCGCGGAGCGCGGGGCGCGGGGCGGTCGTCAGGACAGGTCGCGCAGGGCGTCTCCGATGGCCCGGTGGAAGGTCGGGTACGCGTAGATCATGTGCCGGAGCTGACTCAACGGCACCGCGGCGTGCACCGCCACCACCAGCGCGGACAGCACCTCACCGCCGGCCGGGCCGACCGAGGTCGCGCCGATCAGCACGCCCTGGTCTGCGTCCGCGACCAGCTTGATGAAACCGTCGTCGCCGACCCGATGGATCCAACCCCGGGTCGAGCTGCCGAGCTTGGTGAAACCCACCTGCACGTTGATGCCGCGCTCGCGGGCCTGCTGCTCGGTGAGACCGACCGCGCCGATCTCGGGATCGGTGAAGGTCACCCGGGGCAGCGCGCGGTAGTCGGCGCGCGGGACGGTGCCGGCCGATCCGCTCGATCCGCTGGCGGCCAGTGAGCTGGACGCGCCCATCGCTCCGCCGACCACACTGGAGGTGCCGCTGGCGTCCGCCCCGGCCTTCGCCTGGCGGGCGCGGGCCAGGATGTCGGCGATCACGATCCCCGCCTGATACATGGCGATGTGGGTGAAGGCACCCTCGCCGGTCAGGTCGCCAACCGCCCAGACATGGTCGGTGACGTGCAGACGGTCGTCGACCGGCAGGTAACGCTGGCTGGCGTCCAGGCCGATGGTGTCCAGCCCCAGCTCGGCCAGGTGGGCCTTGCGCCCGGTCACCACCAGCAGCCGTTCGGCGGTGAACTCCGCGCCACCGCCACCGCGCAGGGTGAACCCGGTCCCGTCGTGCTCGACCCGTTCGGCGCGTACCCCGGTGTGGATCTCCACGCCGTCGGCGCGCAGCGCCGCGGCGGCGACCTCGGAGGCCTCGGGCTCCTCGACGGCCAGCACCCGGTCGAGCGCCTCGACCACGGTGACCCGGACCCCGAAGCGGGCGAAGACCTGCGCCAACTCCAGACCGATCGCGCCGCCGCCGAGCACCAGCAGCGACTCCGGCAACTCCTCGACCTCGATCGCCTGGTGGTTGGTCCAGTACGGCGTGTCGGCCAGGCCGTCGATCGGCGGCACCGACGGACGGGTACCGGTGCCCAGCACCACCCCGTGCCGGGCCTCGAACACCTGGTCACCGACACGGACCCGGCGCGGACCGTCGAGCCGGCCGCTGCCCCGCACGAGCCGGCCGCCCTTGCCGATGAACCGCTCCGCCGCGACCGTGTCGTCCCAGGTGTCGGTGGCTTCCTCGCGGATCCGCTTCGCCACCGGCGCCCAGTCCGGCTGGACCTGCGCCGTCCCAGCGAGCCCGTCGACCCGGCGAGCCTCGGCGAGCGCGTTCGCCGCTCTGATCATCATCTTGCTCGGGATGCAGCCCCAGTACGGGCACTCCCCGCCGACGAGATCCCGTTCGACGCCGACGACGTTCAGGCCGGCCTCAGCGAGCCGCTCGGCCACCTCCTCGCCGCCGACTCCAAGCCCGACCACGACCACATCCACCAACTCCGGCTCCGCCACACCGAACAGCATCCCCCAGCGACACCACCCCAGCCACCGAGGTCGACGGAAAAGCCGGCACGCCCACCGGCCCGGACGCTTACCGTGGCCGGATGCACGCACGCTTCGCTCCGGTCCGGGACCACTTCCACGACCTGCTCGCATCCGGCCGGGAAACCGGGGCCGGCCTGACCATCTGGTACGACGGGCAGCCGGTCGTGGACCTGGTCGGCGGCTCCCGCAGCGGCCAGCGACCGGGCGGCGAGCCGTGGCGGCCGGACACACTGGTCAACGTCTACTCGGTCGGCAAACCGGTGGCCGCGCTCAGCCTGTTGCTGCTCGTCGACCGGGGAACTGTCGATCTCGACGCACCGGTGGACCGGTACTGGCCGGAGTTCCGTACCCCCGCCACCGTGCGTCAGGTGTTGTCGCACACCGCCGGGCTGCCGGCCTTCCCGGTGCCCCGACCGGCCATCGCGGTCACCGACTGGGCGCTGCTCACCGGCGACCTGGCCGCCGCCGACCCCGAGTGGACGCCGGGCTCGGTCGCCGGGGAACACGCCTGGACGTACGGGCACCTGGTGGGCGAGTTGGTCCGCCGCGTCGACGGACGGTCGGTGGGCCGGTTCCTGGCCGAGGAGATCGCCGACCGGTGGCAGCTCGACCTCGGCTTCGGGTTGACCGAGGCGGATCAGCTGCGCTGCGCGGACCTGCGGTATGGCGACCCGCAGTGGCCGAGCCGGAAGCTCGGCGAACCGGGGTCACTGCGGGCGCGGGCGCTGGGCAACCCGGCCGGCGGGCTGGGCCTCGCCGTGCTGAACAGCCCGCTCTGGCGGGGTGCCGAAATGCCGGCGGTCAACCTGCACGCCACCGCGTCCAGCCTGGCTCGGCTCTACGCCGGTCTGCTGGCCGGTGGTGTGCTGGACGGCGTCCGGCTGGTCAGCCCGGACCTGATCGCGGAGGCGACCCGGGTGCAGTACGACGGGCCGGACCTGGTGCTGGACCGCCCGGTCCAGTGGACGTTGGGCATGCAACGGGAGCCGGACGGCAGCTGGGGCATGGGCGGAATCGGCGGCAGCAGCGCGTGGGCCGACCCCGAGCGCGGCTACACCTTCGCGTACGCCACCGCGCACCTCGCCGAGCACGACCGGGTGGACGAGCTGGTCGAGGCGCTGCACTCGGTGCTCTGAAGCGGGTCAGCGGTCACCGGCTCTCCGGCTGGACGGCCGGCCCGGGGGTGACGACCGGGGTCCCGGTCGGGCTGAGCAGGGCTCGCGCGGCGACCGCCATCCGTCGCCGCTGCGGCACCAGGGCCCGCCGAACGAAGACGTCGTAACCCTGCGCGGCCACCTCGTCGAGGATGCCGCCGTAGAGCGCGTACGCGGTGCGCATGCAGGCCTGCGAGGCGGGCGCGAGCATGGTGATACCCGGCGCGGCGGCGGCGTAGTGCGCCTGGGCGCGGGTCACCTCGTACTCGATCAGCTCGCGGATCCGGGGCGTGGCGCGGCCCCGGTCGCGGGCCCCGACCAACTCCTCGCGGGTGACTCCGAACTTCGCCAGGTCCTCGTCCGGCAGGTAGGTGCGGCCCCGGTCGAGGTCCTCGGCGACGTCCCGGATGAAGTTGGTGAGCTGGAAGGCGAAGCCGAGCTGCCGGGCCGGCTCCCGGGCCGCCACCGGGTCGGGGCTGCCCAGGATCGGCAGCATCATGGTGCCGATGACCGCCGCCGAGCCCTCCATGTAGTCGAGCAGGTGGTCGTAGGTCGGGTAGGCGGTGACTGTGAGGTCCATCGCCATGCTCTTCAGAAACGACGCAAAGTCGTCCCGGTCGAGATCGAAGACGGCGATCGTGTGCAGCACGGCCGGCAACAGTGGGTCATCGATCTCCGCCCCGTGCAGACCGGCCACGAACTGGCCGGCCCAGTGGTCCAGCAGGGCGGCTCGCTCGGCCGACGGCAGATCCTCGGTGCGGTCGACGATTTCGTCCGCGTACCTGGTGAACCCGTAGAGGGCGTGCACGTGTCGTCGTTTCCACGCAGGGAGCAGGCGGGTGGCGAGATAGTAGGTGCGGCCGTGGCGTCTGTGCAGCTCACGGCACCGGTCATAGGCAGCGGTGAGATCAGTTTCCACCGGCCCTCCTCCACTTTTATCGACGCACCAATCGACGCAACACGTAAGCCTAGGGTACGCTCAGTCGCATGGCCAACGACGCAGTTGCGGGCGACGTGACCCGCGTGGCGCCGGCAGGGCCGGCGGACCGGGACGATCCGATCCGCGCCGTTCTGGCCGCGTACACCCATGATCTGGTAACGGCGGTCGACGAGACCCTCAATACTTTCCTCACCGCCGAAGTTGACACCCTCAACGACATCGACCCATCGATGGGCAGCTTCGCCGCCACGGCCCGGGATGCCGTCCTGTCCGGCGGTAAACGGATCCGGTCCACGTTCGCCTACTGGGGTTGGCGCGGGGCGGTCGGCGGCACCGCGGCGCTGCCGCCCGTGCTGCCCGCGCTGGCCGCGCTGGAGCTGCTGCACACCTTCGCGCTGGTGCACGACGACGTGATGGACGCGTCCACGACCCGCCGCGGCCGACCCACCGCACACGTCGCGCTCGCCGAACAGCACCTCGCCGCCGGCCACCGAGGTGACTCCGGCCGGTTCGGCGAGGCCGTCGCCGTGCTCGTCGGCGACCTCTGCATGGTCTGGGCCGACCAGTTGCTGGCCCACGCCTCGGTGCCGTCGACTCGGCTCTTCGAGGTGCGCCGCTGCTACGACCAGATGCGGGTGGAGACGGTCGCCGGGCAGTATCTCGACGTGCTCGGCGAGAACGACCCGGCCAGTTGGTCGGTCCACCGGGCGCTGCGGGTGGCCCGCTACAAGACCGCCAGCTACACCGTCCAGCGACCACTGCTCTTCGGGGCCTGCCTGGCCGGGGCGCCCGCCGACGAACCGCTGGTCTCCGCCTACACCCGCTACGGCCTGGCCGTCGGCGAGGCGTTCCAGCTCCGCGACGACCTGCTCGGCGTCTACGGTGACCCGGCGGCCACCGGCAAGCCGGCCGGTGACGACCTCCGCACCGGCAAGCCGACCACCCTGCTCATGCTGGCCCGTGAGCTGGCCACCCCGGCCCAGCTCACGGCGTTGGAGCGGGCCACCGACGGACCGGTCGACACGCTCGCCGGGCTGATCGCCGAGACCGGCGCGGTGACCCGGGTGGAGCAGATGATCGCCGAGCGGGTGAACGACGCGCTGGCCGCGCTCGACGCCGCACCCGTGGACCAGACGGCGCGCACCGCGCTGACCGGGCTGGCCACCGCCGCTGCCAACCGGCGGGCCTGATGAGCGACTTGAGCGAGGAGGTGGTCACGTGCGGACGGTGACCGGACGGACGGATCGGGTGGTCGTCGTCGGGGCCGGGCTGGGTGGGCTAGCCTGTGCGCTGCACCTGGCCGGCAGTGGTCGACAGGTGACCGTGCTGGAGCGCGAGCCGGTGCCCGGCGGGCGGGCCGGACGACTCGGCGTGGACGGCTACGAGTTCGACACCGGGCCGACCGTGCTCACCATGCCCGACCTGATCGCCGAGGCGCTCGGCGCGGTCGGCGAGGAGCTGCGCGACTGGTTGGACCTGACCCCGCTCGACCCCGCCTACCGGGCGTACTACCCGGACGGCTCGACCCTCGACGTGCTCACCGACACCACCCGGATGGCCGCCGAGATCTCCCGGGTCTGCGGGCCCCGGGAGGCCGACGGCTACCTGCGCTTCGTCGACTACGCGCGGGAGCTGTGGCGGCTGGAGCGCACCGACTTCATCGAGCGCAACCTGGACGCGCCGACCGATCTGCTCACCGGCAACCTGCTCAAGCTGCTCAGCGGCGGGGCCTTCCGGCGCCTCCAGACGAAGATCAACCAATTCTTCCGGGACCCGCGTACCCAGCGGATCTTCTCCTTCCAGGCGATGTACGCCGGCCTCGCGCCACACGACGCGCTGGCCATCTACGCGGTCATCGCGTACCTCGACTCGGTGGCCGGGGTCTACTTCCCGCGCGGCGGCATCCACGCCGTCTCGCGGGCGATGGCCGGCGCGGCCGAGAAGCACGGCGTGCAGATCCGGTACGACACCACTGTGACCCGGGTGGAGACCGCGAACGGACGGGCCACCGGCGTGCTCACCGCCGACGGCGACCTGGTGCCGGCGGACGTGGTGGTGCTCAACCCCGACCTGCCGGTCGCCTACCGGGACCTGCTCCCCGCCGAGCCGCGGCGTCGGCTCACCTACTCGCCGTCCTGCGTCGTTCTGCACGTCGGCTCCCGACAGGCCTATGCGAAGATCGCCCATCACAACATCCATTTCGGACGCGCGTGGAAGGGCACCTTCGATGAGGTCATCCGGCGGGGCGAGCTGATGACCGACCCGTCGCTGCTGGTGACCAACCCGAGCCGGACCGACCCGACGGTGGCCCCGCCGGACCGGCACACCTACTACGTGCTCGCCCCGGTGCCCAACCTGCACCGGGCGCCGTTCGAGTGGCGCGGCGACCTGACCCAGCGCTACACCGACCAGCTGATCGGCACCCTGGAGGAGCGCGGCTACGTCGGCTTCGGCGCCGGGGTCGAGGTGCTACGGGCGGTCACCCCCGCCGAGTGGGAGGAGCAGGGGATGGCCGCGGGCACCCCGTTCGCCGCCGCGCACACCCTCTTCCAGACCGGCCCGTTCCGCCCATCCAACCTGCACCGCGACCTGTCGAACGTGGTATTCGTCGGCTCCGGGACCCAGCCCGGCGTCGGCGTACCAATGGTGCTCATCTCCGGCAAGCTCGCCGCCGGCCGGATCACCGGGGAAGGCCGATGAACAGCCGTGAGACACACCTCGTCGAACTCGTCGACGAGACCGGCAAGGCCCACGGCGAGACGACCGTCGCGTCCGCGCACCAACCGCCGGGGCGGCTGCACCGGGCCTTCTCGGTGTTGCTGGTGGACCCGGACGGCCAGGTGCTGCTCCAGCGCCGGGCCGCCGTCAAGACCCGGTTCCCGCTGCGCTGGGCCAACTCCTGCTGCGGGCACCCGCAGCCTGGGGAATCGCTCGCCGAAGCGGCCAACCGACGGCTGAACGAGGAGTTGGGCGCGGGCCCGGTCGAGCTGACCGAGGTCGGCACCTACGTCTACTACGCAGAGGACCCGGCCACCGGTCGGGTCGAGTTCGAGTACGACCACGTGCTGCGAGGCGAGTTCCTACCCGGTGCTCCGCTGCTGCCGGACCCGGAAGAGGTGGCCGAGTTGCGGTGGGCCGATCCCACCGCGTTGGCGGCCGAGTTGGCGCTCGACCCCCGGTCGTACGCGCCCTGGCTGGGCGGGGTGGTGAACCGGCTGCTACGCCCCGTGGGGTTCCGGTCGGGCGCAACCAGCGCAACCATGAGCCCGCCCGGATCGACGGCGGATGACACGGCGGAGCGGTCGGGTGGTCGATGAGGCGCTGAGCGCAGGCGCGGTCGCACGCCGGCTGGGGGTCGCGGTGACGACCCTGCGCACCTGGCACCAGCGCTACGGGCTCGGGCCCAGCGAACACATCCCCGGTCACCACCGCCGGTACACACGCAGTGATCTGGTCCGCCTCGAGATCATGCGACGACTCACCGCCGAGGGGGTGAGCCCCGCCGAGGCGGCGCGCTGGGCCCGCCAGGCTCCCGATCCGATCGCCAACGGCACCGTCGCCCCCACCTCGATCCACCCCACCGGCCGTGACGGCGGCGGCACCATCCCGGTCGGCCGGGCCGGCCCGGCGGCTCGCGGGCTGGCCCGAGCCGCCATGCGGCTGGACGCGGCGGCGATCAGCGAGACGATCGCGCACGCCCTGGCCGTCGGCGGGGTCGTCGCCACCTGGGACGGCCTGTTGCGCCCGGTACTCGCCGGCATCGGCGAACGGCACGCTGCCACCGCCGGCCTGATCGAAGTGGAACACCTGGTGTCCCGCTGCGTCTCGGAGGCGCTCGCGGCGGCCAGCCGGGCGAAGGCCCCCACCGGGCCGGCCCGGATCCTGCTCTCCTGCGCCGACGAGGAGCAGCACACCCTGCCGCTGGAGGCGTTGGCCGCAGCTCTCGCGGAAGCCGGTGTCAGCTACCGCATGCTCGGCGCTCGGGTGCCCGTGGCCGCTCTCGTCGAGGCGGTCAACCGGACCGGACCGGCGGCCGTGGTGCTCTGGTCGCAAACCCGGGCCACTGCCGACCCGGCCCAACTCAGCGCGCTGCTCGCCGCACCACGGCGCCCGTTGCTGGTGCTCGCCGCCGGCCCTGGCTGGCGAGCAGACGCGCTGCCCGCCGGGGTGGTGCGGCCGGTCGACCTGGCCGAGGCGGTCTCGCTCTCCACCGCCGTGCGTGACGCCCTGGACCAGTCGAGGCGTGACTGATCGCACTGTCGCCGACTGGCGGCGTGAACTACCGTCGGGCGGGTCCGCCGACCCCGACCCTCCGGGAGCGAGCAAATGCAAGCCCGCGCCGTCCTGGCGTCCGTCCTCGCCGTGGCGCTGCTCTTGTCCGGCTGTGCCCAGCCGCACCGCACCATCGCACCCGTCAGCGCGCCGAAGCCGGTGGAATCGACAACACCTCCCACCCCGACGCCGCACCCCAGCGCCACCAAGCCGGCCAAGCCGCCACTGCGGCCACTGCCGCCCAAGCTCCCCGCCGGCCTGGGTCGCAACACCGGCGTACGCCCGGTCGCCCTGACGTTCGACGACGGGCCCAGCCCAGCCTGGACACCCAAGGTGCTCGACCAGCTGAAGGCCGCCAAGGTGACCGCGACCTTCTGCGTCGTCGGACGCGAGGTGCAGCGCCACCCGGAGTTGGTCCGGCGGATCGTCCGGGAGGGACACCAGCTCTGCAACCACAGCTGGCGACACGATCTCGATCTCGCCCGACGACCCGTCGTCGAGATTCGGGCCGACCTGGACCGCACCAACAAGGCCATCCAGAAGGCCGTGCCCGGCGCGAAGGTGCCGTTCTACCGGCAGCCGGGCGGCCGGTGGACGTCGGAGGTGCTCGGGGTGGCCAAGAACCTCGGCATGCGTCCGCTGCACTGGTCGGTTGACCCGCAGGACTGGGACAAGCCCACGGCGGCCACCATCGGCAAGCGGGTCCACGCCGCCACCCGTCCCGGTGCCATCGTGCTCCTGCACGACGGGGGCGGAAATCGGGCCGCGACGCTCGCCGCCTGCCCGAAGATGATCGCCGACCTGAAGCGGCGCTTCGGCATTACCCGACTCCGCTAGAACCGCTCTGACCTGTGGTTATGGCCCGTCCCAAGCCCTTGGCGATACCGATTTTGTCGACCGACCAGGCATCACGTATGCTTTCGAAGCCTCCGGCGGGGCCGGATGGGAGCAAGTCCGCTTGAAGTTGCGAGTGTGCAATGATGGCGGGGCCGCCCTCATCGTCTAGCGGCCCAGGACGCCGCCCTTTCAAGGCGGTAGCACGGGTTCGAATCCCGTTGGGGGCACGACCGGCGCAAGCCGGAGCAACACAAGCTAGGTCCTGTGGAGCAGTTGGAGTGCTCGCCGCCCTGTCAAGGCGGAGGTCGCGGGTTCAAGTCCCGTCAGGACCGCAGCGCTGACGCCGCGCCCCGCGCGGCGTTCTGCGTATCGGAGCAGTTCGCCTTGCCGCCGGTTCGTCCGGTTGGCAGGTAACATGAGCCGAGCGGCACGGCCAGGTAGCTCAGTTGGTACGAGCGTCCGACTGAAAATCGGAAGGTCGGCGGTTCGACCCCGCCCCTGGCCACATAGCCTTTCGCCGGGCTACAGAGGTCCCCACCAGCGGATTCGCAGGTGGGGATCTTGCTGTTTCCGGCGGTACGCCATCGGGATCAGGCGCAGATGACAGCGCTTGACCACCTCTGGCCGGTGATCACCGCCACTCGCTGCACGCTCGACGCACGCCGCCTCCCTGCCCGCCTGTCCCGGCACATCACTGTGCGCAGCTAGCGACGGAGCAGCGAGAAGGCTCCTGCCGCCGTCAGGAGCAGCAACAGCAGTGACACCGCGAACAGGGCGCGTCCAAGCGGCAGGGGCATGGAGATGAAGAACGGCGCCTGTGCGATCAACAGGCTCGCGCCGATCACGGCCTGGGCGGTTCCCACCTGCACGGGCTGGGACGGCTCTCCCACCTTCAGCCGTGCAAGCCGAACCCAGGCGGCGGGAAACTTCCGGGACACGGCCACACGCACCCCGAGTACAAGCGAGCCCAGGCTGAGGACCACAACCCCCACGCGCAAAGCGATCGTGACCGGGTCCTCGTCATACAGGCTCATGCGCCCATCATCGGAGAATCGTCAAGCGCGCAAATCGCACGACAGCGGTACGACAGCTCTGGTGGCCTCATGACCTGCCGAAATGCACCTGCCTGAAGATCGGGAGGTCGGCGGTTCGACCCCGCCCCTCAGCGGCCGTCGCATCAGCGGTCGTGGCGGTCCTGCGGGCGATGCTGCGCAACACCGCCCTGGATCGCCTCCCACACGCTGCGTCCGGCCTGTCGGAGCGTCTCCCCGGCCTGCTCGGCGAACTGGGCTGCGTTCTGGGCGGCAGCCTGCGCCGCCGCTGACAGACCGCCGTCGCCCTCTCCGGACGGGCTCGGACCCGGCGCAGCCGACTGGTCTGGCCGGCCGCCGGATTGCCCGGTCGAACCCTCCGGCCCACGGGACTCGGGATGCCGCCCCTCCGGTCGGGCCTGCCCGGCTGGCCCCGGACCACCGGCCAGAGGCCCTGGCCCCCCGGCTCTCGGTTCCGAGCTGACCGGACCTGGTCCGAACCGACCCGGTCCTCGACCCGGACCCGGTTCTCGACCCGGATCTGGGCGAGCACGACCCGGCCGATCGAGACCCGACCGATCAACCCCTGGCTGCCCCGGACCCGGTCGGTCACGGTCGGCGACGGCACCCACCGTGCCCACCTGCTGACCAGACTCAGCTACCCCGTTCGAGCGCCGCGCTGACGCCCGCACCTCAGCAGCCGGCGCCCCCGCTACCCCCGGGGCCAACCTCTGGGTGCTGTGGTTCACGTCGTCAATGGCCGTGCGGGCTAGCGCCTCGATGATGTGTGGATTGTTGTCGAGCGTGTCGAGTGCTCGTCCCAGGATCCTGGTCAGCTGCTCCAGCCGGACCCGCAGCTGCGCCTCGGCGTTCACCCCGTTGACGTTCAACTCGCCGCCGCTGAGGTGCACCCGGACGCCGGCGTCGACCTGGACCAGGTTGGCCACCCGGGCGCGCAGCGACAGGTCGGCCTCCAGGCCGTCGACCGCCAGCCGGATGGAGTCGACCGAGACCTTCGGAACGTCGAGCAGGACGTCCGGCTCCGGGTTGTCGACGTTCCGGTTCGGCTCTGGTTGCTGCGCGTTGTCGCTCATGCTCTCCCGCCCGCCTGCACAGAGTCCCGGTCGACCGCCGGTTACCCGCTTTCCGGTGGGGCATCCCGTCCGTGACGACCCGGCGACCGTCTGTCTGGAACCGGGCACCTCGCGAAGCTGCACACCCGGGCATCAGCCGGTATGGTCCGGGCCTATGGGACAGGAATTGACTGATCCGGCCGACATCCGGCAGGACGTCGACCAGTTCTCTGTCCGGTGCGGGCTTCTCGTCCCGGGCTCCGCCGAGCACGCGTTCGCGGTCTTCACCGCCGAGCTGACCGACTGGTGGGTCACCGAATACACGTGGTCCGGCCCGGACGCGTTGGCCGAGCTGGGCATGGAGCCGCGCGCCGGTGGCATGCTCTACGAGTTGGGCCCGTACGGTTTCCGCGCCGACTGGGGCCGCGTGCTCACCTGGGATCCGCCTCGCCGGCTGGTCTTCGTCTGGCAGATCGGCCCCGACCGGGCGCCGGTGCCGGACCCGGCCCGCGCGAGCGAGGTCGAGGTGCTGTTCCACGCCGAGGGGCCGGAGCGCACCCGGGTCGAGCTGGAGCATCGGCACTTCGACCGGCACGGCGAGGCCGCCGAGGGTTACCGCAAGGCGCTCACCGCCGGCTGGCACGAGTTGCTCACCCGCTACGTCGCCGCGGTGTCGCGCCACCGCCCCACCACGGCGGCCTGACGACCCGGCGGTTCACCCGCCGAGTTGCCGGCCGACGGCGACGCCGCCGAGGTCCCGACCACCAAGGTTCGCGCGTTGGCCGGCTTCGGCCCCCGAGCCGAAGCCGGTGCCGCCCAACCGGCGTGGCGGTGCGGTGCGCAGCTGCGGGTACTCCTCGGTGAGCCGTCGCTGGACCCGGTCGGACCGGTCGGCCAGCACCAGCGCCATCGACGGCGTGCCCGACTCGCTGGCCGCCGCCGTCTCGGCGGCCCAGAGTCGGCCGCCCACCACCTCAGCGAAACCGGCCAGCCAGGAGCGGCGGAAGGCCGCCGGGTGGTCGTCAGCGGGCACTTCGGTGGCGGCCAGGCCGTGCGCCGCCTGCACGAGCAGTGAGGTGAAGAGCAGGTCGACCCGTTCCAGGTCGCTGGCGAAGCCGAAGAGGTGCACGGCGAACCCGTTGCCCTGCCGGCGGCGTACGCAGCGGCAGCGCAGGGGCTCGGCCACCGCGGCGAGCAGGCCGACCTTGTCGCGGGCGTACGGGGCGACGATATCCAGGACCCGATCGCCGACCGGGTCGGTGGTCGGGTCCCGGGCTGCGAGCAACGCCCGATCCACGCCGTAGCGGGCGATCAGCTCGGTCGCCTTGGCGGTGAACGCGGCCGACTCGGCGGGCGTGCAGGCTGGATCCTCAGCCTGGGCCAGCAGCTTGCGCACCTTGCTGAGCATGGCCTCGGACATGCCTACAGAGCTACCACACGGGCCGGACATCATCGGGGCCGCGCCCAAATCGATCGATACGTATCATCGTCACGGTCAGATGATCAGTCCTCCACGGACGGTCAGTTAACTCTTTCCGGAGGAACGGATGCCATCCCCGACCGCTCGACTGCTCGCCGTCGCCACGGCCACCGCACTGCTCGCCGTCGGTACGCCCGCCCAGGCGGAGCCGACAACAACGACCACACCGGTCAGCTCCGGGCCGAACGCGTTCGCCCCACTCGCCACCTGTTACGGCGGGGCGGTCCGGTCGTACTTCGAGACCGGCCGCTACGGCGGCTCAGCCGGCCAGTACCGCACCACGACGCGCTGTCGCGACATCAACGTGCGCAACGCGAGCGTGTACGCCACCGAAGCGTGCGTGATCTTCGTCGACAAGACGAGCGCCTGCAACTACTGGACCTACCTGCCGGCCAACTCGGGCTGGATCACGGTGGCGACCAATGTCAAGGACGGCGTCAACTTCCGGGTTCGCTTCGAGAACCTGCGGTACGAGTACGAACCGCTGATCGCGTACCACGCGTTCTGACTGACCCGCGCGGTCGCGGCGTCCGCCCCCCGACGGACGCCGCGACCCGACACCGCCGCCGCATCACCCGACGCGGCTGCTCATCCGGCGCGGCTGCGCAGGGTGGCGATCGTCGAACCGGCGAGCGTGAGCAGGCAGTCGGGGAGCAGTCCATCCGCCGCCGCCGCGCCGAACAGGGCCTCGCCGGTCGGTTCGTCCTGATTCGCGTACGCGCTGACGAAGCGGGCCACCCAACGTGTGTCGTAACCGGCCTGGTCGATCCCCGGGAAGTCGAGCGCCGCCCCGCTGGCCGCCGGCGCGTCACCGAGCATGGTCGCGGCCAGGCACCAGGCGACCCCGTACGCGCCACTCAGGCCGGCCCGGTCGACGACCGCGTCGAACGCTCCCACCACCGCGTCCCCATCGCCGGTCAGCGCCGAGCGGAGCACGGCCGCCGCGTCATCGAACGTCTGCTGTGGTAGGTCGGTCACTCAGCGCACAGTAGGACGGGTGGTCAAGCCCTCCAGCGACCATCACTGTCCGTGTTCGATGCGAGCGACCTGCGCATTACGCCGCCTCCACGGTCCCGCCACCGGCCTCGGCACGCTAATGTGCGCAGCGGACCTTCGCCGGAGGAAGGACGACCCATGTTCGTAACACGCCGCTCGCGGGTAGCCACACTGGCTGCCTGCGCGACGATCCTGCTCGCCACGAGCGCCTGCGGGGATGACAAGCCCGAGGAGGCGAGCGCCCAACAGGTGCGCCTCTACGGCACGGACGGCAACATGCTCAACTCCTATCCTGCCGAGTTGAAGGAACGGGCGAGCCTCGTCGACGGGATGAAGGGCACCACGCCGCTCACCCCGCTGCCGGACGACTTCAAGAGCCGGCTACGGGCCGTCGATCCGGCGCTGACGGACTACCTGTACTCCGCCGAGACGTACGACGCGGTGGTGATCGCCGTGCTCGCCGCCCAGTTGGCCGGCAGCACCAACCCGGCGGACATCGCCAAGCAGATCGTCGGTGTGACCAACGACGGGCAGCGCTGCGAGGACCCCGCCAGCTGTCTCGCGCTGGCCCGCAACGGGCAGGACATCGAGTACCGCAGCGTCTCGCTGACCCGGGCGGGCTTCACCGACAAGGGTGAGCCGGCCACCGCGAGCTACGCCACGCTGACCTTCGACGGGCAGCAGATCAACGACGGCAAGACCGAGTTCGTCGGCGCGGGCATCGAGTCGGCGGCGAGCACCAAGACGCCGCCGAAGCCGAAGAAGCAGCGCGCCGGTGGGGACCCCGACCAGGAGCCGCTGGTCCTGGGCGGCCTGCTGCCGAAGACCGGTGACCTCGCGATCGCCTATCCCCCGATGGCCGCTGGCGCCGCGCTGGCGATCAAGGAGATCAACGCCGCGGGTGGCGCCCTGGGCAAGCCGGTGACGTGGAAGGACGGCGACGACGGCACCAGCCCGGCGGTGGCCAAGGCCACGGTGGCCAAGCACGTGACGGACGGCGTCAGCGTGATCATCGGCGCGGGTGGTTCGGGTATCTCCCGCGAGGTGCTGCCGGACGTGGTGCAGGCCGGGAAGATCCTCTTCTCCCCGTCCAACACCGACAGCGGCCTGACCGACGTGGAGGACAAGGGCCTCTACTTCCGCACCGCCCCGCCGGACAGCCTCCAGGGCCGGGCGCTGGCCGACGTGATCCTCCGCGACGGTTCCCAGAAGATCGTCATCGTCGCCCGCAAGGACTCCTACGGCGAGGGCCTGCAGGCCACCGTCCGCGACGAGCTGGCGAAGGCGGGCATCGCCGACGACCGGCTCAAGCTGCTGACGTACGAGCCGCCGGCCGACGCGAAGGCGGCGCCGGTCGACTTCAGCGGTGGCGCGAAGGAAATCAAGGAGTTCGGTGCGGACGCCGTACTGATCATCGGTTTCGGTGAGTCCGCCCAGGTGAGCCGCGGGTTGGGCGACGCGGGGGTCCAGAGCGGGCAGTAGCAGGACCCGGGCCCCACGCGGGCCGCGCCGGCTCCCCGCGGGTGCGGCCGTTTCTGGTACGGGGGGGGTCAGCGCGGCCGACGGCGCTGCAGGAACTCGGTCATCCGGCGGTGCTTCTCGTCGTCCTCGAAGAGCACCGCCTGGCTGACCAGGTCGACATGCGGGTGCGCGGTGGCCGGCGCGTCCACCGCCAGCTTGGTCAGCCGCACCGCCAACGGTGAACCCAGCGCGATCTCGTCCAGCAGCGCGTGCGCCACCGTCAGCAGCTCGTCGGGCTCGTCCACCACCCGGTTCACCAGGCCGATCCGCAGTGCCTCGGTGGCGTCCACCCGCCGGCCGGTGAAGAGCAGCTCCTTGGCTCGACCCTCGCCGATCAACGCGGGCAGCCGGTGGGTCGCGCCGGCGCCGGCCAGGATGCCCAACCGCACCTCCGGCTGGCCGAAGACCGCCCGCGCCGTGCACACCCGCAGATCGCAGGCGTACGCCAGCTCCGCGCCACCGCCCAACGCCGGGCCGTCGACGGCAGCCACGGTCGGCATCGGCAGCGCCCGGATGCGGGCGAAGGCGGCCGAGTTGATCGCGGCGAGGGCGTCCGTGCGGCCCCGTTCGCGGAGCTGGCCGATGTCTGCGCCACCGGCGAAGATGCCCGCCGTGCCGCCGGTGAGCAACAGCAGGCGCGGGCGGGCTTCCAGCTCGGCGCAGACCTGGTGCAGCTCGGCGATCAGGTCGGCGTCGATGGCGTTGCGCTTCTCCGGCCGGTCCAGGGTGACCACCAGCCGGTCCGGCCGTTCCTCGATCCGCAACCCGCTCACTGTGCCGACCTTCCGTTCGCGACTGCGGGGCTCGCAAGCTCACTCCTCGCGTTCACTGCTTGACCCCGCCGCTCCAGCGGTAGAAGCCCTGCCCGGACTTCTTACCCAGCCGCCCCTCGGCCACCATCTCCACAAGCAGCGGCGGCGGCGCGAAGCGGTCCCCGTACGCGGCCTGGAGGGTGCGGGCGATGTCCAGCCGCACGTCGAGGCCGACCAGGTCGGTGAGCTCCAGCGGCCCGATCGGATGCCGATAGCCGAGCACCATGGCCTTGTCGATGTCCGCCGGGCTGGCCACCTCGTCGGCAACCATCCGGATCGCCTCCAGCCCGAGGGTGACCCCGAGCCGGGAGGTGGCGAAGCCGGGCAGGTCGCGTACGACGACGGGGTCCTTGCCCAACCGGCCGGCGAGCGCGACGGCCGCGGCGGTGGTCTCCTCGGCGGTGGCCGGGCCGACCACGATCTCCAGCAGGGCCATCGCCCACACCGGGTTGAAGAAGTGCAGGCCGAGGAAGCGCTCGGGCGCGTCCAGCCCGGCGGCCAGCTCACCGATGGCAATGCTGGAGGTGTTGCTGCCCAGCAGCACGGGGCGCAGCGCGGCGGCGTCCCGGAGCACCGCCCGCTTCAGGTCGAGCCGCTCCGGCACCGCCTCCACTATCACCTGGGGGGCGGGCGCCACCTCGGCGAGCGTCGGGCGCAGCGTGACCTGCTGCCGGTGCGCGGCGGCCTCGTCGGCGCTCAGCTTCCCGCGCTGCACCGCCCGCTCCCACAGCTCGGCGAGCCGGTTCAGCGCGGCGGCACCCCGCTCGGGGTCCACCTCGACCAACTCGACGGCGTGTCCGGCGCCGGCCGCCACGTACGCGATGCCGAGCCCCATCGTGCCGGCACCGACGACCACGAAACGATCGCTCATCACGCCTCCCTGTCCCGTCCGCCGACGGGCGGGGTCCCCGCCACGCCGGCCCGGGTGTCCCGCCCGCTCCGCTCGCTCATGGTGCGACCCTAGACAGCGCCACGACCCGGCCCATGCGTGGGGGAGCGCCGGATCGGGTACTGACGGCCCGTCAACCAAGGGAAGGACCGATCGACATGAGCCAGGCACCGGAGAGCGTCACCGACGGGGAGATCGTGGAGACCCGGGGCGACGAGCGGGTCGAGCTGCTGCGCGCCGACACCAACAACGACGGTCAGACCGACGTGTGGGTGGTGGACACCGACGGCGACGGCAAGGCCGACCTGTTCCAGTTCGACACCGACGGCGACGGCAAGGTGGACATCACCATGGTCGACATCGACGAGGACGGCACCCCGGACGAGGTGGTCGACGGCGACGGTGGTCTCCCGCCCGAGCAGCTCCCCCCGACCGTCCAGGTCTGAGACGTACGACGGCCCCTGCCTCCGCCCGGCGGAGCGCGGGGGCCGTTCGCTCAGTCGACGAGGCGCAGGGTGGCCAGGTAGTAGGGCGCGTCACGGTCGTCCACATCGGTCAGCCGCCAACCGGTGCCGCGCACCAGGGCGGCGAACTCGTCAGCCGAACAGACCAGGTAGTCGAACCATTCGGTGCTCAACTCGCGGTAGCGCAGCCGCAGCCGCAGCTGGCCACCGAGCCGGCCGCGCCGACGGTTGCGCTCGTGGTAGCCGGTGTGCAGCGGGTCGCGGGTGCCGTACGGGTCGGTGCCCTGCGCGATGATCTGCGCCCCGGGTCGGGCCAGCGCGGCGAGCGCGGCCAGGAACGTGGGAGCACGCTCCCGCCCCTCGAACAGCCCGAGGTTGTTGCCGAGCAGCAGGAACGTGTCGTACCGGGCACCGTCGGCGAGGTGCGTGTCGACGGTGCCGTGCACCAGCCGCCGGACACCGCGACGCCGGCTCACCTCAAGCGCGCCGGCGGACGTGTCCAGCCCGGTGACCGGTACGCCACGCTCCTGGAGTTCCAGCGCGATGCGGCCGGCTCCGGTGCCGATGTCCAGTGTCTCGCCGTGCGCCCGCTCCACAGCGCGGTGGTCGTACGGCTGCCACTGCCCCGGCCCGTCCAGGTAGTGCGCGGCCGGGGCGCCGTTGATCAGACCGTCGTCGCGTTCAATGATCTCGATGACCGGTCGCGGCAGTCGCCCACCGACCAGGGGCCGGGGGCCCACCCCGGTGGCCACGGCGAGCGTGTCCCGCAGCAGTTCACCGACCACGTCACCGATTAGAGGCTCAACCGTCACGACGTTCACGCTATCCGGCCACTCAGTGGCCCGCGCCGGTCGTATCCTTGCGGCGTGACCATGTTGGACCGGCTGTCGGCCGAGAAGTACATCCTGCTCACGACCTTCCGCAAGGACGGTCGGGCGGTGCCGACCCCGGTCTGGGCGGTACGCGACGGTGAGGCGTTGGCGGTCTGGACGCGGGCGGACTCGGGCAAGGTGAAGCGGATCCGCCACAACGGCGACGTGACCGTGGCGCCCTGCGACGTGCGGGGTCGGCCACACGGGGCGGAGGTGTCAGCTCACGCGACGATCTACGGGGGCTCTGACACCGGTCGGGTCCGCGACCTGCTCAAGCACAAGTACCGCCTGCTCGGTCGGCTGAGCCTGCTGGGCAGCCGGTTGCGTCGTGGCGAGGGCGGCACGGTCGGCATCCGGGTGACGTTGGCCGAGTCGCGGCGCTGACCCACGGCCACGTCGTGCTCGACGGGGCATGGAAAGGGGCGGCGGATCGAGATCCACCGCCCCTGACGAAAAGCTGTTGCCGGCTCAGTCGCCCTGCCGCTGCTGCGGGATCTGGCCCTGCAGCAGCGCCCTGACCTCCGACTCGCGGTACCGACGGTGGCCACCCAGCGTGCGGATGGCACTGAGCTTGCCAGCCTTGGCCCACCGGGTCACCGTCTTCGGGTCGACCCGGAACATCGACGCCACCTCGGCCGGCGTGAGTAGCGGCTCTGGTTCGTGCGTTCGCGATGCCATCGGTCACTCCTCCACATGTATAGACATCGGCCGGGGTCCCGCCGGCCGACGCGTCTCCCATGGTCCGGCTAGTCCCCGATGTCCGACATGGGCCGAACGGATGAAGGTCCCTAGACGGACGGATGAACCATGCCCGATTTTTACGACTTTTACACGGCAGAAAGTACCTTATTCGGACTCATGATCACGGTTCGTGATGCGTCAACTACGAGCACAACTCACCTTGGGAGCGCTCCTCGGGTGATATGCCCTAGTTGCACCGCTCCAGCAACTGCACCGCGCGCCACCGTGCCACCAACTTGTCGT
The DNA here is from genome assembly GCF_036902955.1 of Micromonospora sp. CPCC 205558. Classification (NCBI taxonomy): domain Bacteria; kingdom Bacillati; phylum Actinomycetota; class Actinomycetes; order Micromonosporales; family Micromonosporaceae; genus Micromonospora; species Micromonospora sp. CPCC 205558. The sequence continues at coordinate 382,801 of NZ_JBAKHR010000006.1, read as the reverse complement.
ACGCGGCGGACGCCTCCTCGGCTTCGCCACGCGACAGCCCCGCGAGGCCGCTGGCAACCAACTCGGGCGAGTCGTCCGCAGTGAGGGTCTCGTCGGAGAGCAGATCCACCAGACCGCCGTAGTCCAGCTCGACCACGGACCGCGGGTGGAACTCCTCCAACCAGCGGGCCGCCTCCTCCACCGCCTCGGTGATCGGCGCCTCGCCCACCGATTTGCGCAGCACCGACAGCGCCCGCGACGAGCGGCGTCGGGTCTTGGAGATCTCGGTGCGGTAGCGCAGCGCCCGCCGGCCCGGCTGAGTGACCAGGTCCCGCTCCGCCGGGTCGAAGAGCACGAACCACCGCAGCGGTACGCCCCAGGTGGCGATCTGCTCGTGCACCCGGGGCACCCCGTGCTCCAGCACCCGGGCGCCACTGCGCCAGTCGTCCACCACCGCCCTGGCCTGCCCGGCGAGCACCGGCGGCACGAAGGCGTCGGCGAGCACCGAGGGCACCCCGTCCCGGGCGCTGAGCGCAGCCTCAGCGACCCGGATGCGCAGGTTCCAGGGGCAGACCAGCAGGCCGTCGTCCGTCTCCAGGACGTACGCCTCCTCCGGCAGGTCGGGCAGCCGGGTCCAGCCCGCGCCCAGCGCCTCGATCACCGCCGTCCGCTGCCGACCGGGCCCCTCGACCGGGCCGACCGCGCGCCCCTCCGAGACGTAGCGGCGCCAGTAGCTCTGCCGGTCTCGGTCGAAGGCGGCCAACGGTTCGTACACGCGCAGGTATGAAGCGAAGAGCGACGGCACCGCGCGATCCTCCCACGAACCACGCCGGTACGCGGTCAGCGGCCGAAGCACGCGCGCCGCACCGTGGGACGGCGGCGGCGTGTCGAGCGCCCGCACGGCGGCCGATACTAGGCTCGATCACACCGGCAGCATCCCCGCCGGGGTCCACCAGGTCCGCGTCCCACAAGGGCGCACACCATCGTAGGAGCCAACCATGGGCGTATTCGCCAGCACCGACGACCCGGTATCGACCGGTCACGAACAGGTCGTGTTCTGCCAGGACAAGCAGAGCGGCCTGAAGGCGATCATCGGGATCTACTCCACCGCGCTGGGCCCGGCGCTCGGCGGCACCCGCTTCTACCCGTACGCGAGCGAGGACGACGCCCTCGCCGACGTGCTGGACCTGTCCCGCGGGATGGCGTACAAGAACGCGCTCGCCGGGTTGGACCTGGGCGGCGGCAAGGCCGTCATCTGGGGCGACCCGGAGCAGATCAAGAGCGAGGCGCTGCTGCGCGCGTACGGCCGCTTCGTCCAGTCGCTGGGCGGCCGCTACTACACCGCCTGCGACGTCGGCACGTACGTGGCGGACATGGACGTCGTGGCCCGGGAGACCCGGTACGTGACCGGGCGCAGCGTGGAGCACGGCGGGGCCGGCGACTCGTCGATCCTCACCGCCTGGGGTGTCTTCCAGGGGATGCGGGCCGCGGCCGAGCACGTGTGGGGCACCCCGAGCCTGCGCGGCCGGCGGGTCGGCGTGGCCGGCCTCGGCAAGGTCGGCAAGTACCTCACCGGGCACCTGCTGGAGGATGGCGCCGAGGTGGTCGCCACCGACGTCAATCCGAAGGCGCTGGCGTGGGTGCGCGCCAACCACCCGCAGGTCACCCTCGTCGACGACTCCAGCGCGCTGGTCGCCGCGGACCTCGACGTGTACGCGCCGTGCGCGCTGGGCGGCGCCCTGAACGACGACACCGTGCCGGCGTTGCGCGCCAAGGTGGTGACCGGGGCGGCGAACAACCAGCTCGCCCACCCGGGCATCGAGAAGCTGCTGGCCGACCGGGGCATCCTCTACACCCCGGACTACGTGGTCAACGCGGGCGGCGTCATCCAGGTGGCCGACGAGATCGAGGGCTTCAACTTCGAGCGGGCGAAGCTGCGGGCGACCCGGATCTACGACACCACCCGCGAGATCCTGCACCTGGCTGACGCGGAGGGCGTGCCACCGGCGGTGGCCGCCGACCGGCTGGCGGAGCGGCGGATGGCGGACGTCGGCCGACTGCGCGCGATCCACCTGCGCTGAGCGTTCCTCCGGGGGCGGATCGATGAGATCCGCCTCCGGGCCCCCTGTGCCGGTGTAGCTGGGTAAGCTGAGTTCAGGTCAAATTTGATGCGGTTTGTCCGGTGTCACGGGTGCTAACCGTTCCGCTCCTTACCCGGTACACTGGGTGACGGCCGGATCGACGCGACGCGCAGAGCCGGCTGACGGTAACCCGAGGTGCCGAACGGTGGCATCCCCATGTACCGTAAGAGCCACGAGAGATGCCTGACGTCATCGGGGCCCGCCTTCGGGCTGCCCCGCATTCTGTGCGAGGGGGTCGAGCCATGGGGCGCGGCCGTGCTAAGGCCAAGCAGACTAAGGTGGCGCGGGAGTTGAAGTACCACTCCCCGAACACCGACCTCACCGCCTTGCAGCGCGAACTGGCGGGTGCTGGTAAGTCTGAGCACCACTTCGACGACGACTCTAAAGAGTTCGTCGACGACGATGATGAGGATCACGCGGACGACGATCCGGATCCCTGGGTCCGTCCGACCCGCTGACCTCTCGACGCAGCTGAGCACGCGGTAACCCCCGCGTGCTCACGCACGTCCTGTGCAGGTGCAGTCGCCGACGATCAGGGGCCTGGCCCGACCGGAGCAATCCGGCCGCTCGACAGGCCCCTGACAACGGCCCCCTCAGCGCGGGCGATTGTTCCAGTTGTAGAACGTCGGGATGTTCTCGAAGTGGTTCCAGGCGCAGACCGCGCTGGAGCCATCTCCGCCCGACACCTCCGCGCGCAGCCGCCGTGCGTCCTCGGCCTCCTGAAGCAGCTCGACGAGCGCGGGAGCCGCGTCCCGCACCCGTTCGGTGACTCCGTCGTCCGCTTCGCGCTCAGGCCGCCGGTGACTGGTGGTCTCGGGCATGCTCCAACACTCCCTCCAATAGGCGGATCTTGCTGTTGCGGCAGTGCTCGGTCTCCGTACCGTCGAAACGCCCCAGCTCGAAGTAGCGGTTGGCGGCATGGCCGCCACCGCAGAAGCCGAAGTACGCGCAGGACGCCCGACACGCCTCCACCCCGGTCAGGAACTCCCCCACCCAGGGCGTGGCCGCCGCGTCGCCGAGGATCTGCGCCAACGGGGTCGTCAGCACGTTGCCGCTGCTGAAGTCGCCGTAGCGGAGGTCGGTGAAACCGGCCAACTCGGGGGAGAGCACGATCACCGAGCCGTCGTGACCGATCGTCGGGATCGGGTCCAGGTGACGGGGCAGCAGCCCGTCCGCCGAGTTGTCGAGCACCGCCGCGGCGTAGCGCAACGACCACTCGATCTCGCGAAGATGGATCCGGGGCTCCCGGCGCCACGCCCCGACCAACTCCGCCCAGAACGCGGACACCGCCGACGGGTCGTGGCGGTTGTCGCGGGTGTTGACCCCCTCGGTCTCCTCGATGTTGATGCCCAGCACGTCGCAGCCCAACTCGAGGAAGTAGTCGTACAGCTCGGTGGCCAGCCCCGGCTCCGGGCGGGACACCACGGCCAGCGCGGAGAAGGGCAGACCGCGCCGGCGCAGCGCCGCGATGCCGTGCACGATCCGGTCGTACGCCGGCTGACCGCCCCGGTTGACCCGGTCGCCGTTGCGCGCCCGGGGCCCGTCGACGCTCACGCTCACCCGCATCTCGTGCCGGACGAAGAAATCGCACCAGTCGTCGTCGACGAGGGTGGCGTTGGTCTGCACGTGGTGCTCGACCTCGGGCCCGAATGGGGCCATCAGATCGGCCAGGTGCGCCCGACCGGCCGCCAGCGGCTCGCCGCCATGCCACACCACCGAGAAGCGACCGTTCGCCGCCCAGGGGTTGACCGCGGCGGCGACCGCCTCGGCCACCGCCACCGGCATCCGGCGGTCGACGGCCCGAAACGGCAGATAGCAGTACGCGCAGTCGAGGTTGCAGAGAGTCGTCGGCTGCATCACGACGTACGACGGGACGGCGGCCAGGCCGCGCATCCCGCTGAACGACTGTCCCCGAGCAGCCATCGCCCTCCTCCGCCTAGCCTGAGGGTGCCCTTCAGGCTAGGCGGCATTGGCCACTCGGGTGAAGCCCTGATCAGGTGCCCGTACGATCACCGGAGGGTGATCATCCTCGGGTGTGCTGACCAACCATCTGCACGTTGCCGGTGCCCTCGATGATCTCGCCGGCCTGCCACGCCTCGACCCCACGGCCGGTCAGGGTGGCCAGCGCGCGGTCGGCGTCCTCGGCCGAGACGATCGCGAACATGCCGACGCCCATGTTGAAGGTCGACTCCATGTCCTGGTCGTCGATCCGACCCTTCGTCTGGATCAGGTCGAAGATCGGCTGCGGCTTCCAGGTGGACCGGTTGACCACCGCGTCGACGTGCTCGGGCAGCACCCGGACCAGGTTGCCGGGGATGCCGCCACCGGTGATGTGGGACAGCGCCCGCACCTCGGCCTCGGCGATCAGCTTGAGGCAGTCCTTGGCGTAGATCTTGGTCGGGGTGAGCAGCTCCTCACCGAGGGTCCGCTGCCGACCGAAGTCGTCGATCACGATGTCCAGCCGCATCCGGGCCGCACCGAGCAGCACGTGCCGGACCAGCGAGTACCCGTTGGAGTGCAGGCCCGAGGAGCGCATGGCGATCACCACGTCGCCCACCTCGACCCGCTCGGGGCTGAGGATGTCGGCTTCCTCGACCACGCCCACACCGGTCGCGGAGATGTCGTACTCGTCCGGGCGCAGGACGCCGGGGTGCTCGGCGGTCTCCCCGCCCAGCAACGCGCAGCCGGCGTAGCGGCAGCCGTCGGCGATGCCCGCGCCGATCTCGGCGACCTTGTCCGGAACGACCTCGCCGGTGGCGATGTAGTCGAGCAGGAACAGCGGCTCGGCACCGCAGGCCACCAGGTCGTCGACGACCATCGCGACCAGGTCGATGCCGACCGTGTCGTGAATGTCCATCTGCTGGGCGATCACCAGCTTGGTGCCCACCCCGTCGGTGGAGGACGCCAGGATCGGGCTCTTGTACTTCTTCGTGTCCAGCCGGAACAGGCCTGCGAAGCCACCGAGGTCACCGAGGACCTCCGGGCGACGGGTCTGCCGCACCTTCGACTTGAGCAGCTCCACCGCGCGGTCGCCCGCGTCGATGGAAACCCCGGCGTCGGCGTACGAGACCGAGCGTTTGCGCGCTTGGCGGCCAGCGCCGCCCGTCCACGGCTGACGGTCGCCGCCGGCGCCGGTCGGGCTGCTTCCTGCGCCGCTGCGCTCGGACACGTGCGTCACGGTTCTCCCCTTTGGTTCTCGGTGCCGCCGGCGGTAGCCGGGCCGCGCCGGTTGGTGCTACGGGCGGTTTGCGGTAACGCCACCCGGAGTGGCGACGGACGAGCCGTTGGTGGGCAGGGCTTCCGGCACCGAGTTGGCGACGCGTCGGCCCACCCCTTCGAGCACGTGCTTTCCGATCAGGTTGCCGGCCGGCAGCTCGATCGGGTACTCCCCATCGAAACACGCCCGACACAGCCGGGTCTTCGGCTGCTCGGTCGCGGCGATCAAACCAGGAAGGGAAACGAAGCCCAGCGTGTCGGCGCCGATGGAGCGCCGGATGCCGTCGTTGTCCAACCCGTTGGCCAACAGCTCCGCCCGGGTGGCGAAGTCGATGCCGTAGAAGCACGGCCAGCTCACCGGCGGGGAGGAGATCCGGACGTGCACCTCCAGCGCCCCCGCCTCACGCAGCATCCGCACGATGGCGCGCTGGGTGTTGCCGCGCACGATCGAGTCGTCGACGACAACGAGCCGCTTGCCGCGGACGTTCTCCCGCAGCGGGTTGAGCTTCAGCCTGACGCCCAACTGCCGCAGGGTCTGCGACGGCTGGATGAAGGTGCGTCCCACGTAAGGGTTCTTCATCAGGCCGGCGCCGTAGGTGATGCCGGACGCCTCCGCGTAGCCGATCGCGGCCGGGGTGCCCGACTCGGGCACCGGAATCACCAGGTCGGCCTCGACCGGGTGCTCCTTGGCCAGTTGCCGACCGATCTGCACCCGCGCCGCATGGATGTTGCGCCCGGCGATCGTGGCATCCGGGCGAGCGATGTAGACGTACTCGAAGAGGCAGCCCTTCGGCTCCGGCGCGGCGAACCGGGTGGAGCGCAGCCCGTTCTCGTCGATCGCGATCAGCTCGCCCGGCTCGATCTCACGCACCACGCTGGCACCGACGATGTCCAGCGCGGCCGTCTCGCTGGCGACCACCCAGCCGCGCTCCAGGCGGCCGAGCACCAACGGGCGGACGCCGTGCTGATCGCGGGCCGCGTAGAGGGTCGACTCGTCCATGAAGACGAAGCTGAACGCGCCGCGCAGCTGCGGCAGCACCTCCAGCGCGGCCGCCTCGACCGACAGGTCGGGTCGGCTGGCGAGCAGCATCGTCACCAGGGAGGTGTCGTTGGTCGAACCATCCGCGATGAGGCCGCGCTCGGCGACCTCCTTCTCCAACTCGGCCGTGTTGACCAGGTTGCCGTTGTGGGCCAGCGCGATGGTCGTCCCGGAGGTGGTCGACCGGATCGTCGGCTGGGCATTTTCCCAGTTCGACGCGCCGGTGGTGGAGTATCGCGCGTGCCCGATCGCCAGGTGGCCACGCAGGCTCGCCAGGGTGGGCTCGTCGAAGACCTGCGCCACCAGGCCAAGGTCCTTGTAGACCACCACGCCGGAACCATCGCTCACCGCGATGCCCGCCGCCTCCTGGCCACGGTGCTGCAGGGCGTAGAGGCCGAAGTAGGTCAGATTGGCAACCTCTTCGCCGGGGGCCCAGACGCCAAAGACGCCACAGGCATCCTGTGGGCCAGGTCGTTGGGGGTCAAGGTCGTGGCTCAGCCGGCCGTCGCCTCGGGGCACCTACCGCTCCCTCATGCTGGGTCTGGACCGGGCCGGGCGGGGATCACGAGCGGATCCACACTCCTCTGCCGGGACCACTGGTCGTCGCCTGACAGTGTACGCGAATCGCCGTCAATACAGGGAGTCACGATTTCCGTGCCGAGCGTTACCCTGAGTGGGACACCGGGGCGACTAGAGGGGCAGATACGCCGAGAGGTCCGCGCGGTTGCCACTCATCTGAACGCGACCGTCGGTGACCGCCTCCGCCCAGCCAACCCTGCCGGTCGCCAACTCCAACCAGGTGTCCGGGGCCATCTCGACCACGTTTGGTGGGTTTCCTCTGGTGTGTCGAGGCCCCGGTACGCACTGGATCGCCCCGTATGGTGGAACGCGCACCTCCACCGATCGGCCGGGGGCGCGCTCCGCGAGGACGGCCAACAACGACCGGACCGCCTCTCGGAACACCGGCCGTTCGGGTGTACGCCCCTCGTCGAGCGCCGACAAAGCGGCCGTAACGGCAGCGGACTTACTGTGCGGAGAGGACACGACGGGACGATACGACCCGCTGGCCAGAGACCCGACGCTGGCCCTGGGTCGCGCTCATGCAGTCGGACAAGGCATAGTTGCCGACGGCGTATTCGTACCGTGATGATCCCCGGCCCGGCGCCCCGCCGGTCAGAGGGAAGTCAGCCCGGAAGGCGGTGGACGTGTCAACACACCGACGTGCCTGGAAGCAGCGGGCCGGTGTGGTCGTAGCGCTGGTTGCCGGCGCTCTGCTCGCCGTCCCCGCCACACCAGCAATGGCCGCTCCCAACGTTACAGATGTTTCGGCCTCGCCGAGCAGCGTCGAGGCCGGCAAGACCACGAAGATCAGCTACCGACTTGCCTTCGACGGCGACGCGGGGCCGGCTGACATCAGTTTCAGCTCGAGCAACTCGAAGCTGACCTGCGTTGACGGGTGTTCTCGCGGCCGGGTGACATCGAGTGGCACTTTCGACGCCACCTTCAAGGCCGCGGATGACGTCGCCAACGGCAGCGCCACGATCACCGTCAAGGCGACGGACTCCACCGGGGTCGTGAAGCAGAGCGAAGAGGCGTCGACCACTGTCACGTTGGTCGCCAAGGCGGCGCCGCCGCAGGTCCAGACGGTGCGGTCGATCTCCGGCAAGGTGATCTCGCAGGCGGACAGCAAGGCGGTCGCGAACGCGGTGGTCATGCTGCGCGACAGCACCGGCCGGCAGCTCGACACCACCAGCAACGGCAGCGGCGAGTTCCGGTTCACCGGCACCACCGAAAAGCCGATCGCACCCGGCCGGATCGATCTCGGCGCCAGCTTCGACAACGTGGTGGCCACCAAGACCATCAACGCCGCCGCCGGACAGGCCGTCACCGGGCAACGGATCAGCCTCGCGATCAAGGCCGAGACGACGCCCAGCGCCACCCCGTCCGCCACCCCCGACGCCACTCCGAGCGATGAGCCGGTCGAGGAGGGCACCGAGGAGGAGCCCACCGAGGAAGCGACCCAGGCTCCCCCTGCGAACGCCGCGAACAACGAGGACAGCGGCGGCATGGGCTCCTACCTCATCATCCTGCTCGGTGGTCTTCTGGTCGCCGCCGGTGTCGGCACGATCGTGCTGCTCTGGATGAAGCGCAAGGAGAACGGCGACGACGACGCTCCGGCGGCTGCCGGTGGCGGCGGTGTGGTGCCGCCCTCGCGGGGCGGGTTCCGCGACGCCGACGACCACACCCGGGTGGTCGGGGGTCGTCCCGGCGGTGGAGCAGACCCGACCATGGTCGGCGGCGCGGCGCTGAGCGAGGCGCCGACGATGATGCACCGCCCGGTTGTCGACGACGTTCCGCCGGATCCGTACGGCGCACCTGCGCAGGCGTACGGCGGCGCGGGTCAGCAGGGCTGGGGCGGCGGCTACGGCGACGAGCCGGCGTCCGGTGGATACGGCGCTGGCGGTTACGGCAACGCCCCCGCTTCGGGTGGCGGCTACGGCGCTCCGGCCGGCCCGGAGGTCGGCTACGGCGCCGGTGCGGCCGGTGACGGTTACGGTGCCGCGCCCGGTGCCGGCTACGGCGGCGCGCCAGCCTCTGCTGGCGGCTACGGCAATGCCCCGGCCTCCGGCGGCGGCTACGGCAGCCGTGACTACGACGCCCCGGGCGGCACCGCCGCCTACCCGCCGGCTCCCGCTGGCGGAGCGGCCTACGGCGAGCGGTTCGACGAGCCGACCGGCCGGTACACCGGCGACAGCACCCAGTACCCGGCCCCGGCCGACCCGTACGCCACCGGCGTCTACCAGCCGGAGCAGGGGCAGGGGTACGGCCAGCCTGATCCCGCCCCGTACGGCGGTCGCGCCGCAGAGCCGACCGCAGGGTACGGCGCTCCCGAGGCGGGCGGGTACGACCAGGGCGGCTACGGCCAACCGGCCGGTGGGTACGACCAGGGCGGCAGCTACGGCCAGGAGCCTCCGGCGCAGCGCGGCGGCGGCTACGACGACCGGGGCTACGACCAGGGCGGCTACGGCCAGCCCGCAGGTGGGTACGACCAGGGCGGCAGCTACGGCCAGGAGACTCCAGCGCAGCGCGGCGGCGGCTACGACGACCGGGGCTACGACCAGGGCGGCTACGGCCAACCCGCAGGGCGGAACCGACCGGAGACCCCGCCGCCGACCGAGCGCGGCGGTCGCCGCCTCGACTGGCTGGACGACTGACCCCACCACAGCGCAGGGAAAGGCCACCCGGATCTCCGGGTGGCCTTTTCGCTACCCGACCCGCGCCGATCTTGCAGTTTCGGTCGCCTATACGCACGGAATGCCCCCTACGTCGGGACAGGAAGTGCAAGATCGCGGGGAGGGGGCGGCGCTCAGGCGGCGGAGAAGACGCCCTGGTGGAGCACCGGCACGACGTCCGACACGTCGACCCGGACGGCCACCTCCACGTCCGCGGCGAAACCGGTCTCGGTCAACTCCCGCCCGGAGACGCTGCCACGCACAGCGGCGGGCACATCCGGGGTGCTCGCGAGCGCGGCGAGCGCCATGGCCGCCTCCACCGAGAGCCCACCCGGCACGCCGGAGAGGGCGTCCAGCACCGAAGCGGCACCGAGTTGGTCCTCCACCGACGGGCGCAGCGACCCGTCCGGCCATCGCTCCCCGGAGGCGATCACGCCGATCGGCGCGCTCACCGTGCCGTACCCCTGGCGGCGCAGCCAACGCCCGACGGCGCGTGCGTTGCGCAGGCACGCCGCGACCACCGGCAGGCCGGTGGCGCTGGCGGCGGCGCTGATGGCGGAGCCGTTCGGGGAGGGCAGCACGAGGTCCGCCACCACGGGTGCGCTGCTCAGCGCGGCGGGCGAGAGCGACCACGGATGTTCCGGGGTCGTCTGCCGCCGCCCGACGGCAGCGGTCGCGCCGACCCGGACGGCGTACTCGGCGGCCTGCTCACCCCAGGGGAACGGGTGCACCCGCATGCCCCGAGCGACAGCCACCTCCACGGCGGTGGTGAACGACAGGACGTCCACCACCACCAGCGCCGCGCAGACCCGACCGAGCTCGGCCGCCCCGGTCAGCCCCCAGTCGAACCGGGCACCGGATCCGGGTTGGCCGTAGACAGCGGCCGCCAACGCCTCAGCGCTCGTCGGACGACGACTCGGTGACACCGCGGTCAGACTCGGACGCCCCGTCGGGCTGCTCCGACCCGATCGGCTCGACCGCGCCGGTCTCCGGAGACGGACCCGAGGATGCGATCGGCTCGGAGACCACCGCCGCCGCGTCGACCGACTCAGCCTGCGCGACCGGCAGCGGAACGGCCTCGACCGCACCCGCCACACCGGCGGCCGGCGCGGGCACCTCGACGGCCGCCGAACCCCCGAAGAGGCGCGGCAACGTCTCGGTGTGCGCGGCACGCAGCTCGTCCAGACCGATGCGGAACTGGCCGTGCACCTCGAGCGCCCCACCGGACGGGTCGGTGACGCCGATCAGCTCGAACGGCACGCCCCGCTCGGCGCAGAGCGCCGCGAACGCCTTGTCGTGGCCGCGCGGCACCGAGACCAGCGCCCGCGTGGCGGACTCGCTGAACAGGTAGACGAACGGCATCGAACCCTCGGCGAACTGCTCCGGCACCGCGACCCGGGCACCGACCCCGCGACGCAGGCACGACTCGACCAGGCTCTGGGCGAGGCCTCCGTCGGAGAGGTCGTGGGCTGAGCTGAGGTGACCGACGCGGGCCGCCTCGGCCAGCAGCTCGGCCAGCGCCTTCTCGCGGAGAAGGTCGACCTGCGGCGGAATACCACCGAGGTGCTCGTGCGTCACCCAGGCCCACTCCGAGCCGGACAGCTCCACGTTCGTCTCGCCGAGCAGGTAAAGCTGGTCGTGGTCGCCACCGGCGCGCGGCACGAAGCCCATCGGCACCCGGTTGGCGACATCGTCCAGCACACCCAGCACGCCGACCACCGGGGTCGGGTGGATGGCCGCGGCACCGGTCTGGTTGTAGAAGCTGACGTTGCCGCCGGTCACCGGGATGCCCAGCTCCAGGCAGCCGTCCGCCAGGCCGCGCACGGCCTCGGCGAACTGCCACATCACGCCTGGGTCCTCCGGCGAGCCGAAGTTGAGGCAGTTGGTCACGGCGATCGGCTTCGAGCCGGTCACCGCGACGTTCCGGTACGCCTCGGCCAGGGCCAGCTTGGTGCCGTTGTACGGGTCGAGCCTGGCGTACCGGCCGTTGCCGTCCACCGACAGCGCCACGCCGAGGCCGGTCCGCTCGTCGATCCGGATGACGCCGCCGTCCTCCGGCTGGGCGAGCACGGTGTTGCCCAGTACGTAGCGGTCGTACTGCTCGGTGACCCAGGACTTGTCGGCCAGGTTCGGCGACGCGATCATGCGCAGCACGGTCTCCCGCAGCGCCTCCGGGTCGGCCGGGCGGGGCAGCGTCTCGGCCCGGTCGGCCTGGAGCAGGATCAGGTCGGCCGGCTCGCGCATCGGCCGGGCGTAGACCGGGCCGTCGTCGACCAGCGAACCCGGCGGCACGTCGACGACGAGGTGGTCCTGCCAGGTGATCAGCAGGCGACCGGGGCTGCCGTCCGGCTCCGGTGCGGTGACCTCGCCGATCGCGGTGGCGAGGACGCCCCACTTCTCGCAGGTCTTGAGCACCGCGTCGAGCTTGTCCGGCTCGACGACCAGCAGCATCCGCTCCTGCGACTCGCTGGCCAGGATCTCGTGCGGGTCCATCGAGGGCTCACGCAGCGGCACCCGCTCCAGCCAGACCCGCATGCCGGTGCCGGCAGCGGCGGCGGTCTCGGTGAGCGCGCAGGTCAGACCGGCGCCGCCGAGGTCCTGGATGCCGACGACCAGTTGGCCGTCGTACAGCTCGAGGCACGCCTCGATCAGCAGCTTCTCGGTGAACGGGTCACCGACCTGCACGGCGGGGCGACGGGCCTCGCTGCCCTCGTCGAAGGTGGCGCTGGCCAGCACCGACACGCCGCCGATGCCGTCGCGGCCGGTCTTGGCGCCCATCAGGACGACAACGTTGCCCGGCCCGGCGGCTGCCTTGTTCTGCAGCCGGCTGACCGGCAGCACGCCCAGGCAGAGCGCGTTGAGCAGCGGGTTGCCCTGGTAGGACGGGTCGAAGACCAGCTCACCACCGATGTTGGGCAGGCCCAGGCAGTTGCCGTAGCCGCCCACGCCAGCGACCACGCCGGTGAGCACCCGGGCGGTGTCCGGGTGGTCCGCGGCACCGAAGCGCAGCGGGTCCATCACCGCGACCGGGCGGGCACCCATGGCGAGGATGTCCCGGACGATGCCGCCGACGCCGGTCGCCGCGCCCTGGTACGGCTCGACGAAGCTCGGGTGGTTGTGCGACTCGACCTTGAAGGTCACCGCCAGTTCGTCGGAGACCTGCACGACACCGGCGTTCTCACCGATGCCAGCGAGCAGCCGGTCGCTGTGCGGGGCCTTCTCGCCGAACTGGCGCAGGTGCACCTTGCTCGACTTGTAGGAGCAGTGCTCGCTCCACATGATCGAATACATGGCCAGCTCGGACTGCGTGGGCCGGCGGCCGAGGATCTGCCGGATCCGGTCGTACTCGTCGTCGCGCAGGCCCAGCTCGGTGAACGGCTGAAGCTCCTCCGGGGTGCCACCGGCGCGCGGCACGGTGTCCACACCCTCGGCCCAGTCGGCGGTGGCCGGCTGGGCGGGAGCGGGCGCGACCGGCTGCGCCGGGCTCGGCTCGGCCGGCTGCGCCGGGGCGGAGTACGCCTCCGGAGTGTCCCGTACCGGGTCCGGATGGGTGGTCATGACCTCTCCTCGCTGCGCTCGTGCCCGCCAGAGCGGCGGTTGAGCTGACCGATGATCGTGCCGCCGGTCACCGCCCCCACCTTTGTTCGCGACTGCGGCGCTCGCAGACCCGGCTCGCTCTTCGCGCTCACGCCGGCACCCCGACCAGGTGCTTGAGGACCGACGTGAAGAAGCCGAGACCGTCCAGCGAAGGGCCGGTGAGCGCCTCCACCGCGTGCTCGGGGTGCGGCATGATGCCGACCACGTTGCCGGCGGCGTTGGTGATCGCGGCGATGTCGCGCTGGGACCCGTTCGGGTTACCCCCGATGTAGCGGGCGACCACCCGGCCCTCGGCTTCGAGCTGGTCCAGCGTCGCGGTGTCCGCGACGTAGCAGCCCTCGCCGTTCTTGACCGGAATCAGCACCTCCTGGCCGGGCTGGAACGTGTTGGTCCACGCGGTGCCGGCCGACTCGATGCGCAGGATCTGGTCGCGGTTGCGGAAGTGCAGGTGCTGGTTGCGGGTGAGCGCGCCGGGCAGCAGGTGCGCTTCGCAGAGGATCTGGAAGCCGTTGCAGATGCCGAGCACCGGCAGACCACCCTGGGCGGCGTCCACGATCGTCTCCATCACGGGGGCGAACCGGGCGATGGCACCGCACCGCAGGTAGTCACCGTAGGAGAACCCGCCGGGCAGGACGACCGCGTCGACCCCGTGCAGCGACGGGTCGCCGTGCCAGAGCCGGACCGGCTCAGCGCCGGCGATCCGGACGGCCCGGGCCGCGTCCCCGTCGTCGAGCGAGCCGGGGAAGGTGACCACACCGACCCGGGCGGTCACGAGCGGGAATCCGCGGTCTCGTCGGCCTCGACCAGGCGGACGGTGAAGTCCTCGATGACCGGGTTGGCGAGCAGTTTGTCGGCAATTTCCCGAGCGCGGTCCAGGTCCGGTTCACCGGTGAACTCGATCTCGATCCGCCTGCCGATCCGAACCGAGGCGACGTCACTGACGCCGAGCCGGGGCAGCGCGTTTGCGACGGCCTGGCCCTGCGGATCGAGGATCTCGGGCTTGAGCATGACGTCGACGACGACGCGAGGCACTGGGCACTCCTGACTGTGTACGCAGTTGGGTGCCGACCCACAATGGGCGAGCGCAGCCAGCGTACCTGGCAGTTATCGCCGCTGGCGCACCGGCCGGGTGCAGTTCAGGCAGTGATCGACACTGCCGGTGCCCAGGATGGCCCGTCAGGCGCGACAGGTGGCCTCAGCAGGACAAATATGGCGCAGCGGGTGGCCAAGTCGTTACATTGGTCAACCTCGATCGAATTCTTGATAACGGTCGCGGCTGGCCCTACTGTACATCGACGTAGGTCGATTCAGGCGTTCGCGGGAATCCCGCTGCCGCCCCATCCGCACCCGGCGACCCCGGGCCCGCCCCGTCCAAGGAGTCCACCCGATGCGCATCCGCCCCCTGCTCGCCGTCCTCAGCACCGCACTGGTCGGCGCCCTCGGCGTCACATCCGCCGCGTCCGCCGCCCCGGCCGGCCCACAACCCATCATCGGCGGCGGCACCGTCTCGTCCGCCCCCTGGGCCGCGGCGGTGCTCAGCAACGGTTCGTTCACCTGCTCCGGCAGCGTCATCGCCGCGCAGTGGGTGCTCACCGCCCGGCACTGCATCAGCGGCACCATGTCGGTGCGCATTGGAAGCGTGAACCGCACCTCCGGCGGGGTCACCCGCACGGTGAGCGCCACCTACACCCGCTACGACCTCGCGCTCATGCGGCTCTCCAGCACCGTCAGCACCTCCACGGTGAGCCTGGCCAGCAGCAACCCGCCGATCAACTCGACGAACTCGATCTACGGCTGGGGCATGACCTGCTACAGCGGCTGCTCCGCGTCCACCCAGCTGAAGACCGCCACCGTCCGGGTGACCAGCAACAGCGTCACTGACGCGTACGGCGGCCAGGCGATCCGCAGCACCCGGATCAACGGCAACGCCTGGCGCGGTGACTCCGGCGGCCCGCAGTTCTACAACGGCCAGCAGGTCGGCGTCGCCTCCACCGCCGACGGGTCGAGCATCCAGAACTACGGCAGCGTTGCGTACAACCGGGCCTGGATCACCTCGGTGGCCGGTGTCTGACGGTTAGCGCCCGGCGCGGCGCGGATGGTCGGCCACGTGCCGGCCGTCCGCGCCGCGCTGTTTTGCAGCATCCGATCAGGTGAACAATGCGCACGATCGGGTCGCGCCACTCCTGACAGCATCGGAAACGTGCTGGTCGTGACGACAGAGCAACTGCCCGGCTACGAGATCCGCCAGATTCTCGGTGAGGTGGTGTCATCGATGGCCAGGACGCGCAACCCGTACCGCGAGGGTGTCAAGAACCTGCGCGGTGGCGCGTACGACCCGATGGCCCCGGACAACCTGACCCGGTGGCGTACCGACTCGGTGGCCCGCCTCGGCGAGGAGGCCCTGCGGCTCGGCGCGAACGCGGTGATCGGCATGCGGTTCGACAGCCGGGACTGCGGCGAGATGTGGATGGAGATCTGCGCGTACGGGACGGCAGTGGTCGCCGTACCCACGATGCCCGAGGTCATGCCGGCCGACCAGCCGGTGGTCGCCGCGGAGACCGCAGAGGTCGCGGGCTTCACCGGATCTCCCGGCGGCATCGCCGAACCGGCCAGCGCCCCCAACCTGAGAACCGCAGCCGAAACCCCAACCGGCGAATAACCCAACCACCCACCTACCGACCCCACCCACCCACCCACCCCACCCCGTTGATCATGAAGTTATTGCCCTACGCATCGGCGTGTCGCAGCAATAACTTCATGATCAACGCGACGGGGTGGGGTGGGTGGGGGTGGGATGGGGTTTGGAGGTTAGAGGATGGGGGGCGGGCTGTAGGTGGCCGCCTCCGGGTGGGCCGTCACCACGTCGGTGATGCGGCGGGTCACCGCTGCCACCTGCGCCTGCGCCGCGCCGACGAAGGCGCTGCGGTCGGCGACCAGGGTGTCGATGTCGGCGCGGGACAGGCCGAGCCGGCCGTCCGCCGCCAACCGGTCGAAGAGGTCGTTCTCCAGTGAGCCCTTCTCCCGCATCGCCAACGCCACCGCGACCGCGTGCTCCTTGATCACCTCGTGGGCGACCTCCCGGCCGACGCCCCGGCGGACCGCCGCGACCAGGATCTTCGTGGTGGCCAGGAACGGCAGGAAGCGCTCAAGCTCCCGGTTGATCACCGCCGGGTACGCGCCGAACTCGTCGAGCACGGTGAGGAACGTCTGGAACAGCCCGTCGGCGGCGAAGAAAGCGTCCGGCAGTGCCACCCGGCGGACCACCGAGCAGGACACGTCCCCCTCGTTCCACTGGTCACCGGCCAACTCGCCGACCATCGACAGGTAACCCCGGATGATCACGGCGAAGCCGTTCACCCGCTCCGACGAACGGGTGTTCATCTTGTGCGGCATCGCGCTGGAACCGACCTGGCCCGGCTTGAAGCCCTCGGTCGCCAACTCCTGGCCGACCATCAACCGGATCGTGGTGGCCAGCGACGACGGCGCGGCGGCGGTCTGGGCCAGCGCGGCCAGCACGTCGAAGTCGAGCGAACGCGGGTAGACCTGCCCGACGCTGTCCAGCACGCGGGAGAAGCCCAGGTGCTCGGCGACCCGCCTCTCCAACTCGGCCACCTTGTCGGCGTCGCCGTCGAAGAGGTCGAGCTGGTCGGCAGCCGTGCCGACCGGTCCCTTGATCCCCCGCAGCGGGTACCGGGCGATCAACTCCTCCAGCCGCTCGTACGCAATCAGCAGCTCCTCCGCCGCCGACGCGAAGCGCTTGCCCAGCGTGGTGGCCTGCGCCGCCACGTTGTGCGAACGGCCGGTCATGACCAGCTCGGAGTGCTCGTGGGCCAGCCAGGCCAACCGGGCCAGGGTGGCCACCACCCGGTCCCGGATCAGCTCCAGCGAGGCGCGCACCTGGAGCTGCTCGACGTTCTCGGTGAGGTCCCGGGAGGTCATCCCCTTGTGCACGTGCTCGTGCCCGGCGAGCGCGCTGAACTCCTCGATCCGGGCCTTCACGTCGTGCCGGGTGACCCGCTCCCGCTCGGCGATCGAGGCGAGGTCGACCTGGTCGAGCACCCGTTCGTACGCCTCGACCACGCCGTCCGGCACCGGCACGCCCAGGTCGCGCTGAGCACGGAGCACGGCGAGCCAGAGCCGCCGCTCCATCCGGACCTTCTCCTCCGGGGACCAGAGGGCTGCCAGTTCGGGCGAGGCGTACCGGTTGGCCAGCACGTTGGGGATCGTCGTCACGTACCTCATTGTCCCGCACCCGCTGGTCGACGCCGGGACCGGGCCAGGGTTGCTCAGGTCGTCAGGGGCGGTTCAGCTCGTAGACGGTGACCGGGCCGGCGACCAGCCGCACCTGCGCCAACCCGGCCAGCTCCGCCGACACCGCGCCCGCCCTGCTGTCGGCGAAGAGCCACCGGACCCCGTGCTCCGTGCGGAGCCGGTCCAGGTCGGCCCGGGTCGGCGTGCTGAACACCCCGTCGTTGAGCGCGAGCAGGGCCTGATCGGGGAAGCTCTGTCGGGCGTACCCGAGGTTCTCGACGCCGTGCGCGGCCACGACCGCGTCGGTGTAGCCCCAACTCTCCACCACCGTGCGGTGCCCGCCCAGGCCGGTCACCCAGAACGCGCGGGCGTCGCAGTGCGGGGTGGTCCGCACCGGCCGGCAGTGCACGTTGGTGGCGACCACGTCGTCGTCGGCGGCGTTGTCGTCGAGCCACAGCGCCGCGCGCATCTCGTCGACGGTCAGCGCGTACGGCTGCGGCCCGGTCGTTGCAACCGGCTCGGTCAGCACCGAACGGACGGTCCCGCCCACGACGACGGCGGCGCTGGCACCGAGCATCGCCGCAGTGACCCCGGCCAGCGCGATCGTCGCCACCCGCCGACGACCTGCCAGGCCCCCCACCGAAGCCGCCGGCACCGGGACCGGGACCGACGACGGGACGCGGCGCCGCCACAGGGCGGCCACCGCGACGGCGAGCGCGGCGGCCACCGCCACGAACAGCACGTACCGGGCCGCCGACAGACCCAGGACCCGCAGCCACCCCTCGACGGTCGAGGTGGTGGGGGTGCCGGGACGGCCGATCCTCGGCACGGCGAAGCCCACCACCGTGCCGGCCGTGGCGAGCCCCGCCAGCGCGCCGGCCACGGCGGGCACCACCAGCACCGGCCAGGGCGCTCGGGCCTCGGCGAGGGACCAGGTCGTCAGCACGACACCGACCGGTATGACGCCCATCCAGAAATAGATCTGACTGATCGACGGGTGCTGGAACACCCAGGTGGCGCCTGCACCGGCCAGGACCGTGCCGGCGAGCAGCCAGACCGCCGGATCGGCCCGGTGCCCACTGTCGACGAGCAGGCTCATGCCCACCCACCGGGGCGCCTGACCCAGCACCCACCAGGCGACCACGGCGAACGCCAGCAGCCAGCCGAGAACACCACCGTCGTTGATGCCCGGCGGCAGCGGCGCACTCGGCCAGATGCCGTCACCGGTTCCGAGGGTCTCGGCGTACGGGGCGATGAAGTGCAGCAACGCCAACGCCTGCACGCGCAGCGTGCCCGCCCCGCCACCGGCGAACAGCCGGAAACCGAGCGCCATCGCCGCCACCAGGCAGGCCAGCGCCACCACTGCGGGACGCGGGACCTGCCGCTTGCGCCACCAGAACACGACGGCGGTGAGACCCAGGCCGGCGATCAGCGGCGGCAACGCGCTGGACTTCGCCCCGGCACAGACCAGCCCGAGCACCGGGACCAGCGGCCAGGCCGCGCCGAGGACACGCCCCCGGGCCACGTCGACGATGAGCCCGGCGAGCAGCAGCAACGGCACCAGCGCGTACGTCTGGGAGGGGCTGGCGTACGACAGCGGCATCTCGCCGGACACGCCGACCGGCGAGCCGAGCGTGACAGTGGCCCCGGTGAAGGCGGCGAGGGCGGCCACCGGGCCGGCCCAGACAGCCCCGCTCAGGTCACGGGCGAGCCCGGCCGCGAGCAGCACCGCCGTACCGATCACGGGCACCAGCCAGAGCCGCAACAGCACCACCGCCGGCGAAACTCCAGTGATCATGCTGCCGCTGGCGATGTGCGCGTCGGACAGGTAGTGGTAGCGCAGCGCCTCCCCGGCGACGTGCGGCAACTCGAACGGCATCGCCCGGGTCAGCTCCTGCACCAGACCCAGGTGGTAGAGCACATCCTGGTAGTACCCGCCGTACACCGGCGGCAGCGGGACCATCCGCCACTGGGTGTATCCCCAGGCCAGCACCACCAACAGCGCCGTACCCATCCCCCAGTGCCAGGCCAGCGGCAGCGGACGGCGCTCGCCGACCCGCCAGTGCCGGCGCAGCCCGGGTACGGCGGCGAACGCGACGAGGACGGGCAGCGGCCACCACCGCAGCAGCGACTGCTGACCGGTCGCCGCGGCCAACGCCCAGGCGATGATCTCCAGCAGCAGGCCGGTGGCCGCGCCGTGGCCGAGGTCCTCCGGGAGGTTGCCCCGGCTGCCGCGCAGCGCGCGGTGCACCAGGGTCCCGGGGAGCACCAGCGCGAGGACCCAGTACGCGGCGAACCGCGCAATCTCCGGGGCGGGCACGCTGCCACGGGACCAGACCACGAGCAGCGCCGCGATCACGAGCACCCACGGGAGCGTGCTGAGAACCGGCACGAGAGCGTTCCGACGCGACGCCGGGGCCGGGGTGTCGACCCGCTCGGCCAACAGGATGTCAGCCACGGAGGCCGACCACCGATCCGAAGTCCGGCGTACGCGATCCGCCCTCGGCCCGGTCCCGCGCTGTCGTGTCGACGCCCGGCAGTCCGTCGAGGGAGTCGAACCCGATGTGGAACGCGGGCCGGTTCTGCACTGTGGCGTAGATCCGGCCGACGTACTCGCCCAGCAGGCCGAGGCAGACCAGCTGCACCCCACTGAGCAGCAGCACCGCGACGAACATCGACGTCCAGCCGGGGATGGTGGTGCCGGAGACGTGGACGACCACGCCGAACACGATCAGCGCGAGGCAGAGCAGGAAGCTCGACATCCCCAGCCAGGTGGCCAGGCGCAGGGGCGCGGCGGAGAAGTTCGCCGTGCTCTCCCAGGCCAGGGCCACCATCCGGCGCAGCGGATACTTCGTCTCGCCGGCCGCGCGGGCCTCGCGGTCGTAGCGCACCTCGGCGCTGGGGAAGCCGAGCGACGGCACCAGTAACCGGTAGACCGGGGCCCGTTCGGGCAACCCGCGCAGCACCTCGATCACGTCCCGGCTGAGCAACCGGAAGTCGCCGGCCTGCGCGGGCAGGTCGACGCCGACGAGCCGGCGCATCGCCCAGTAATAGCCGCGGGCCGTGTTGCGCTTGAAGACCGTGTCGGTGCTGCGGTCGGCGCGGACGCCGTAGACGACATCCACTCCGTCTTCGCGGGCCACCCGGAGCATCTCGGCGATGGTCTCCGGCGGATCCTGGAGATCGGCGTCGAGGCTGACCACCCACTGGCCGACGGCCCGGTGCAGGCCTGCGGTCAACGCCGCCTGGTGACCGCTGTTGCGCCGCAGCCGGAGCACCCGCAGTTGCGGCCAGTCCCGGCCGTGGTCGAAGAGCACCGACACGGTGTCGTCCCGGCTGCCGTCGTCGACGGCGACCACCTCGTAGTCGACGGCGAGCGCGTCGAGCACCGGTCGCAGCCGGGCGACCAGCGCCGGAATGACAGCGGTCTCATTGAACATCGGGATGACCACCGAGAGGGTGGTCGTCCGGCTGAGGGCTGACTCCAAGGTGACACGCCCCGTTCCGCACGCAGGAGTGATCAGTTCCCGCGCCGAGAGCGCGGCAACGATCACCGTTGCGTGTCAAACCCTCCACCAGCGGACCAACTCCTGAACGGTCCGTTAACGCCTACTGGCGGTCACCCCGGTAAGGGACGATCGCGCGTTCAGCGCGACTGATGGAAACAGATCCGCCCGTCCGCTGGTCATGCCGTCGGGTGGACCTTGGTTCAGCCAGGACCGGCGAATCGAGTCTCGACGACCGATCCCACTGCCGCCAACAGCCGAGCCGGCAACCAGGGATAGGGATCGGCCACCGGCCGCCTGCTCTCGCGGCAGCGGGTTCGCACGTCCACCAGGATCTGACCGGCCAGGTAGTAGCGACCTCGACGCTCACCCACGCCTCGCAACAGACCCTTGTCGCAGAGTTGAGCCAGGTCGCGAGTGGCCGTCCGTTCCTCTACCCCGGCCATCTTCACGTAGGTGCCACGACGGAGACGGTAACCGAGAATCGCCTCGTACAGCAGGTTCGTGACCCGGTCCGGCAGCCGGTGCTCCAAGGTGAGGCGATCCAATTGCTGCCAGATCGCCGAAGCTTCCTCGACACGTCGCGCCACAGTTTGGGCCTGAATGTGTTGGGCACGCAGATTGAACGAGACCCAGAGCGCCGCATCGTTGTCGGGACTCCACGCCCCTCGACCGGTGGCGAGTAGAACCCGGTAGTAGTCGTCGGTGTTGTGCCCCAGCCACTCCTCGATGCTGGAGAACGCCGGCTCGACGATTGCCTCCCGGGACAGCACAAGCGTCTGCAGTGCCCTCGCCATCAGCGCTCCAGGATGGCGGTCACGCCCTGGCCACCGGCGGCGCAGATGGAGATGAGCCCGCGTCCGCTGCCCTTCTCGGCGAGCAGCTTGGCCAGGGTCGCCACGATCCGCCCGCCGGTGGCGGCGAACGGGTGCCCGGCGGCCAGCGACGAGCCGTTGACGTTGAGGCGGTCGGTGTCGATCGCGCCCAGTGGCGTGTCCAGGCCGAGCCGGTCCTTGCAGAACTCCGGCGACTCCCAGGCGGCGAGGGTGGCCAGCACCTGCGAGGCGAACGCCTCGTGGATCTCGTAGTAGTCGAAGTCCTGCAACGTCAGCCCGGCACGGGCCAGCATCCGGGGCACGGCGTACGCGGGTGCCATCAGCAGCCCTTCGTCGCCGTGCACGAAGTCCACCGCCGCCGTCTCCGACCAGCTGAACCAGGCCAGCACGGGCAGGTGGAGCGCCGCCGCCCACTCCTCGCTGGCCAGCAGCACGGTGGACGCGCCGTCGGTGAGCGGCGACGAGTTGCCGGCGGTCATGGTGGCGTGCTCGGCATCCGGGCCACGGGTGCCGAAGACCGGCTTGAGCGAGCCGAGCTTCTCCACGCTCGTGTCCGGGCGGAGGTTCGCATCGCGGGTGAGCCCCAGGTACGGCGTCATCAGGTCGTCGAAGAAACCCCTGTCGTACGCGGCGGCGAGCCGCTGGTGGGAGCGCAGCGCCAGCTCGTCCTGGGATCGTCGGTCGATCTGCCAGCGCACTGCGGTACGGGCGGCGTGGTCGCCCATGGACAGGCCGGTACGCGGCTCGGCGTTACGCGGGATTTCCGGCTTGAACGGCTGGAGTGGGCGCAGCTTCGCCGCGATCTTGAGCCGTTCGCCCAGCGTGCGGGCCGAGTTGAGCTTGAGCAGCGTGCGGCGCATCTCCTCGTTGACGGCGAGCGGGGCGTCGGAGGTGGTGTCGACACCGCCGGCGATGCCCACGTCGAGCTGCCCGAGGGCAATCTTGTTGGCGACCAGGATCGCCGCCTCCAGGCCGGTGCCGCAGGCCTGCTGGATGTCGTACGCCGGGGTGTGTGGGTCGAGCCGGGAGCCGAGGACCACCTCGCGGGTGAGGTTGAAGTCGCGGGAGTGCTTGAGCACCGCCCCGGTCACCACCTCGCCGATCCGCTGCCCGGCCAGCCCGTAGCGGGCGACCAGGCCGTCGAGCGCCGCGCCGAGCAGGTCCGCGTTTGACGCGTCCGCGTAGCGGGAGTTGGAACGGGCGAAGGGGATGCGGTTGCCCCCGATGACCGCGACCCGCCGGATGCTCTGCACGATCCGCCTCCTCGACATGTGTTGCTCGAACCCTACTCGCCAGTAGGCTACGCCCATGACCGACAGGTACGCGAGCTTCGTCCAATCGGCCGCCGGCCGCGCGCTGGTCAAGCGCCTCGGGCTGCCCGACCCGCCCCGACTGCGTCGGCACCACCCCGGCGACCCGCTGCTGCCCGGGCCGGCCCTGCTCGGCGCGGCCACCGGCGGCCGACTCGCCGAGCCGATCGCCAAGATCCTGACCGCCGCCGGGGTCGAGCTGGCCGACCCGGCCGCCGCCGAACGGGCCGGGGGCGTTCCGGCGCAGCACGCGCCGCCGGCCCGTTCGCACGGCGACACCCCGCAGCGGTACGGCGCACTGCTCTTCGACGCGACCGGGGTCACCGACTCGACCGAGCTGCGCCAGCTCTACGACTTCTTCCACCCGCAGGCCCGGGCCGTGCTGCCCAGCGGCCGGGTGATCGTGCTGGGCACCCCGCCGCAGGAGTGCGCGACACCTCGCGAGGCGACCGCCCAGCGTGCCCTCGAAGGGCTGGTCCGCAGCATCGGAAAGGAGTTCGGCCGGGGCGTCACCGCGCAACTCGTCTACGTGAGCAGTGCGGCGGCGGACAACCCGGCCCACTCCGCTGGCACCGTCACGAGCCTCGAATCGACCATCCGCTTTCTGCTGTCCGGCCGGTCCGCGTACGTGTCAGGGCAGGTCATCCGGGTCGGCGGCGGCGCGGCGAACGCCCCGGCCGACTGGGACCGACCGCTGGACGGCCAGGTCGTCCTGGTCACCGGCGCCGCGCGCGGCATCGGCGCGGCGCTGGCCAAGGTGCTGGCCCGCGACGGCGCGAAGGTGGTGGCCCTGGACATCCCCGCGGCCGGCGACGCGCTCGCCGCGGTGGCGAACGACATCGGCGGCACCGCCGTCCAACTCGACCTGACCGCGCCGGACGCGCCGACCCGACTCGCCGAGCACCTGGCCAGCCGGCACGGCCGGGTCGACGTGGTGGTGCACAACGCCGGCATCACCCGGGACAAGACGCTCGGCCGGATGGACGCCGACCGGTGGGACCAGGTCATCGACGTCAACCTCTCCAGTCAGGAGCGGATCAACGACGTGCTGCTGCAACGGGAGCTGATCCCGACCGGCGGGCGGATCATCTCGGTCTCCTCGATCGCCGGGATCGCCGGCAACCGGGGGCAGACCAACTACGCCACCAGCAAGGCCGGCGTGATCGGGTTGGTCGACTCGCTCGCTCCCGCGCTGCGGGAACGGGGGATCAGCGTCAACGCGGTGGCCCCCGGCTTCATCGAGACCCGGCTGACCGCACGCATCCCGCTGGTGGTCCGCGAGGCGGGCCGGCGGATGAACAGCCTGGCCCAGGGCGGGTTGCCGGTGGACGTGGCCGAGACGATCGGTTGGCTGGCCTGGCCGGCCAGCGGTGCGGTCAGCGGAAACGTGGTCCGGGTGTGCGGGCAGAGCCTGCTGGGGGCGTGATGGGCGGGCAGTCGGGATCGGGCAGCCGTACCCGGGTCGAGGTGGCGCGGATGCCGGCGACCGGGGCGCTGCACCGACGGGCGTTGCTCGGCGCGCTACCGGGCCTCGGCGGCGGTCGGCGCGGGCCCGAGCTGCCGGCCGTCGAGTTGACAGTGGGCGGGGTGACCGTCGACCGCGCGCGGCTGGCCGACTACGACCGGGTCTGTGGGTTCCGCCTCACTGATCGGCTGCCCGCGACGTTTCCGCACGTCATGGGCTTCCCGTTGGCCCTGCGTCTGATGACCGCGGCGGACTTCCCCATCCCGCTGATCGGCCTGGTGCACGTCGGCAACCGGATCACCGTGCACCGCCCGATCACCGCCGACGAGGCCCTCGACTTCACCACGTACGCGGAGCACCTGCGCCCACACGACCGGGGGCGGCAGGTGGACGTGGTGCTGGTCGGCTCGGTCGACGGGGAGGAGGTGTGGCGCGGTGTGTCGACGTACCTCGGTCGGGAGGGCAAACCCGGCGGGCGCGACCGAGGCGAACCTCGCGCGGCGCCGACGGCCACCGCCCGCTGGCGGGTGGAGCCACGCGTCGGTACGGAGTACGCGCGGGTCTCCGGCGACCACAACCCGATCCACACCTCCCGGCTCGGGGCGCGGCTGTTCGGCTTCCGCCGGCCGATCGCGCACGGCATGTGGAGCAAGGCGCGCTGTCTGGCCGCGCTGGAGGCCCGACTGCCCGACGCGTACACCGTCGAGGTCGCCTTCAAGCTGCCCGTGTCGCTGCCGAGCACGGTGAGCTTCGCACGCCTGTCGGACGGCGGGTTCGCCCTGCACGACTCGCGTGGCCGACCGCACCTGGCAGGTCATCTGCGCTGAGCGCACCGAACCGTCAGCTGCGCTGAGGAGCGTTCCCTTGGCAGCGGCACCTTCATGCGCTAGGTTGTTCTCACACGGAGATGTTCTCAGAATGAGAGAGACATGATGAACGAGCAGGAGTTCCTGGCCGCGTACGACCCCGGGGCCTACCCGTCGGTCGCCGTGACCGTCGACGTGGTGGCGCTGACCATCCGCGACGACGCGCTGCACCTGCTGCTGATCCGACGCGGCGAGGCACCCTTCGCCGGGCACTGGGCACTGCCCGGGGGCTTCGTCCGCCCAGACGAGGACCTGACCACCGGCGCCCGCCGGGAGCTGGCCGAGGAGACCGGGCTCGGCGGCGAAGCGCTGCGCCGCGTACACCTGGAGCAGTTGGGCAGTTATGGCGCTCCCGACCGTGACCCGCGGATGCGGGTCGTCTCGATCGCCCACCTCGCGTTCGCCCCCGACCTGCCCGATCCGGCCGCCGGCAGCGACGCCGACGAGGCGATCTGGCTGCCGGTGACCGCATTGGCCAGCCGACAGCTCGCCTTCGACCACGGCCGGATCATCGACGACGCGCTGGAACGCGCCCGCTCCAAGCTGGAGTACACCCCGCTCGCCACCCGCTTCCTCGCCGCCGAGTTCACCATCAGCGAGCTGCGCGCCGTCTACGAGACCGTCTGGGGGCACCCGCTGCACGCCGGCAACTTCCACCGCAAGGTGCTCTCCGTGCCGGGCTTCGTGGAGAGCACGGGCGCCAACACCGAACGTGGAGGAGCCCGAGGTGGCCCCCGCGCCCGGCTCTACCGGGCCGGCGACGCCCGGCTGCTGCACCCGGCGCTGCTACGCCCCGCCCGCGAGGAGACGGTGCGGTGAGGACCGCCGAGGCCATCCGCCTGGTCGCGGCCGCCCGCACCGACACCGACCTGTTCGGCGCCGACCAGTCGGCCCGTCGCTACCGCGAGCTGGTCACGGCCCTGCACCCCGACCGCCTGCCGACCGACCCGGCGGTACGCGCCGAAGCCACCAAAGCCTTCATCCACGTCACCACCCGGTGGCGGGCCCAGCGGGTCACCGTCCTCGGCGACTACCGACTCGGCGCCCTGGCTCACTCCGGCGACCTGGCCGACCTCTACGACGTCGGCGAGGACCGGCTGCTCAAGCTCCCCCGACGGCCCACCGACAACGACCTGATGGCCCGCGAGGCGCACGCCCTGCGCACCATCGCCGAGCGCGGCGACCCGCGCTACCTGCCGTACGTGCCCCGACTCGTCGACGAATTCCCACACCGCGACACCTCGACCGGCGCGGAACGGCGGATCAACGTGCTCGCCACCGCACCCGGCCTGCACAACCTGGACGAGGTGCGGCGCGCGTACCCGGACGGGCTGGACGCCCGGGACGTGGCCTGGATGTGGCGGCGGCTGCTGGTGGTGCTCGGCCTGGCCCACCGGGCGGGCGTGGTGCACGGCGCGGTCCTGCCGCGACACGTGCTGATCGAGCCGGAAGCCCACGGCGTGGTGCTGGTCGACTGGTGCTTCTCGGCGGCCGTCGGGGGCACGATCCCGGCGGTCGTGCCCGGCCACGGCTGGGACCCGGAGGAAGTTCTCACGAAACAGCCCTGCGGCCCGGGCACCGACATCGCGATGGCCAGCCACTGCATGAGCTGGCTGATGGGGCCGCGCGCGCCCCGCGAGCTGCACACCTTCGCGCAGGGCTGCCGGCAACGGTCCCTGAACGCCCGGCCCGACGACGCCTGGCGCCTGCTGCGCGAACTCGACCAGGTGCTGGACCGGCTCTACGGGCCACGCACCTTCCGCCCCTTCACCCTCACCCCCTAGGAGCTGTCATGGGCAGTGGAATCTGGTCCACCCACGTGTACGACGCCGCCGACCGCTACCGCCGGTCCACCGGCAAGAGCGCCTTCTCCTACAGCGACAGCGGGGCACGCACCGTGCACCCCGCGCTCGACCCCCGCGACACGACCCGCGAGAGCCGCGACTCCGACGAGCACCCCCGGTCGACGCCCGTCGCGGTGCTCTTCGACGTGACCGGCTCGATGCGCAGGGTCCCGCGGGTCCTGCAGACCAAGCTGCCGAAGCTGCTCGGGCTGCTGCAACGGCAGGGCTACGCCAGTGACCCGCAGATCATGTTCGGCGCGATCGGCGACGCCACCTGCGACCGGGTGCCGTTGCAGGTCGGCCAGTTCGAGTCGGACAACCGGATGGACGACGACCTCGGCCGGATCGTGCTGGAGGGCGGTGGCGGCGGGCAGATGAGCGAGTCGTACGAGTTGGCCATGTACTTCATGGCCCGGCACACCGTCACCGACAACTGGGAGAAGCGCGGCCGGCGCGGCTACCTCTTCATCATCGGCGACGAGCTGGCGTACCCGCAGGTGAAGGCCCAGGAGGTGGCCCGCCTGATCGGCGACGACCTGGCCGAGGACGTGTCACTGCGGCAGGTCGTCGACGAGGTGACCCGCCGCTGGGACACCTACTACCTGCTCCCCGCCGGCAGCCACTACGCCGGCAACGCCAAGGTGCTCGACTTCTGGCGGGACCTGCTCGGGCAGAACGCCGTCGTGCTCGACGACCTCGACGCGGTCTGCGAGACCATCGCACTCACCATCGGCCTCGGCGAACAGGCCATCGACCTGGACGCGGGCCTGCGCCACCTGGACCGCTCCGGCTCCACTGCCACCGCGACCGTGTCGAAGGCGCTGGCCCGCCTCGGCCGGGGGCGGCGGGCCGAGGTGTCGACGCTGCCGGCGTTCCGTGACACCGCCAGCGGGGTGACCCGGCTGTGAGGCACGTGGCGGTGGTCGACCTCGGCTACGGCGACGCCGGCAAGGGCACGGTGGTGGACTGGATCTGCGCCACCCGTCCCGTGCACACCGTGGTCCGGTTCAACGGGGGCGCGCAGGCGGCGCACAACGTCGTCCTGCGCGACGGGCGGCACCACACGTTCGCGCAGTTCGGGGCGGGCACGTTCCACCCCGGTGTGCGTACGCACCTGTCCCGGCACGTGGTGGTGGACCCGTTGGCGCTGGCCGCCGAGGCCGACCATCTCGCCACGGTCGGGGTGCCCGACGCCCTCGACCGACTGACAGTCGACGGGGCAGCGCTGCTCGCCACCCCGTACCACCGGGCCGCCAACCGGGCCCGCGAGATCGCCCGGGGAGCCGACCGGCACGGCTCCTGCGGGCTGGGGGTGGGTGAGGCCGTCGCGTACGGTCTCGCCCACCCCGACGACGCGCCCCGGGTCGCCGACTGCCATCACCCGGCCTTGCTGCGCCGAAGGCTGACCACCCTGCGGGACCGGCTGACCGCCGAGTTGGGCCCGCTGGACGCGCCACCGATCGAGGACTGCCTGCCCGCGTTCACCGGGTTCGCCGGGCGGGTCGCCATCGTCGACGGCAGTTGGCTGGCCGGGGCGCTGCGCACCGGGACCTGCGTCTTCGAGGGCGCACAGGGGGTGCTGCTCGACGAGTGGCACGGCTTTCACCCGTACACCACCTGGAGCACCACCACGTTCGCCAACGTCGACAGCCTGCTCGCCGAGGCGGGCTGCTCCGGCGACGTGACCCGGATCGGGGTGCTCCGGTTGGTCACCACCCGGCACGGCCCCGGCCCGCTGGTGACCGAGGATCCGGCCCTGCCGTTCACCGACCCGCACAACCCGACGAACCCGTGGCAGGGCCGGTTCCGGTTCGGCCACTTCGACGCGGTCGCCCACCGCTACGCCCTCGCCGCGGCCGGCGGCGTCGACGGCCTGGCGCTGACCCACCTCGACCTCGCCGGCCCCGGGCTGCGGATCTGCCGCCGCTACGACACCACCGACCAGCTCACCCCCGGCCCGCCCGGTGAGCTGGACCGGCAGGCCGCGCTCACCGCCCGCCTGCTGCGCTCCCGCCCGGTGTACGACGAACCGCCAACGGACTGGGTCGAGGCGGTACGCGCGGAGCTGGGCACACCGGTGGTGCTGACCTCGCACGGCCCCACCGCCGACGACAAGAGGACGTGCGGCCCACTGCTCGCCCCGCCCGCCCTGGTCCGCTCGGCCTGACGCCCACGACTCGGAGCAGGTGATCCGCCGACTCGGCCACCGGGCGGGGCGTACCCGGCGAGCATGGGGGCATGGATTCCGCGCTCGACCTGCTCCGACAGCTGATCACCTCGCCCTGGGTGTATCTGCTGATCTTCGGACTCACAGCGGTCGACGCGTTCTTTCCGGCCGTACCCGGCGAGGCGGCCGTCATCACCGCCGCGGTGCTCTCCACCAGCGGCAGCCCCAACCTGGCAGCGGTGATCGCCGCCGCCGCGGTGGGCGCCTGCGCCGGCGACCACGTGTCGTACGCCATCGGGCGCGGCGGCGGCGCGAACCGGCTCGCCGGGTTCCCCGACGGCAGCCGTCGACAGGCCAGCTCCGAGTGGGCGCGTCGCGCGCTGGCCCGGCGCGGCGGGCTGATCCTGGCCACCTCCCGCTACCTACCGGGCGGCCGGACCGCGGTCACCCTCACCATGGGCGCGGTGCGGTATCCCCGCCGGTCGTTCCTGCTCTACGACGCGATCGCCGCGGTCACCTGGGCCCTGTACTGCGGGCTGCTCGGCTACTTCGGTGGGTTGGCCTTCGAGCGCCACCCCGTCAAGGGCGTGCTCGCCGGGATCGGCCTCTCGGTGATCATCACGCTGGGCATTGAGGGCGTCCGGTGGCTGCGGCACCGGGCGCACCGCCGCGCTGCCGCCCGCCACTGACCGGGCCGGATCGGCCGGCCAGCGTCACAACAGGTCAGCGTCGTGCACCAGGATGGCCAGCTGCACCCGATTGCCCGCCTGGAGTTTCGTCAGTGCCCGACTGACGTGTGCCTTCACCGTGGCCTCGCTCATCGTCAACCGTCGGGCGATCTCCGCGTTGCCGAGCCCACGCGCCACCTCGCGGACGATCTCCAGCTCGCGCGCGGTGAGCGGGGCGAGCCGCTGCCGCGCCGCGTCCCGACGGGCTGGACCACGCTCGGCGAACGAGCTGATCAGGCGCCGGGTCACCGTCGGGGCGAGCATCGCGTTCCCGGCGGCCACCGTGCGGACGGCGGCGGCCAGCTCGCGGGGCGGAGTGTCCTTGAGCAGGAATCCCACCGCACCGGCCCGGAGCGCCCGGTGCACGTACTCGTCGAGGTCGAAGGTGGTCAACATGATCACCTTCGGGCCGGCGGAGACCACGTCGGGCGCGACGGTCAGCCCGTCGACGCCCGGCATCCGCACGTCGAGCAGCACCACGTCGGGGCGTAACCGGTGCGCCTGCTCCAGCGCGCCGGCACCGTCCGCCGCCTCACCGACGACCGTGATGTCCTCCGCCGCCTCCAGGATCAGCCGCAGACCGGCCCGGACCAGGTGCTCGTCGTCGACCACCACCACCCGGATCACGCCGCACCCGCCAGCGGGATCAGGGCGCGGACCAGGAAGCCGCCGTCGGCGGGCCTGGCCTCCAGCCGGCCGCCGAGCAACTCCACCCGCTCGCGCAGCCCGAGCAACCCCTGGCCGGCACCGGGCAGCGCCGCCCCGCCCTCGGACGGGCCGTTACGGATCAGCACCTCCAACCCGTCGGGCAGGTAGTGCAGGCCGACGACCGTCTCGGCGTCTGCGGCGTGCTTGCGCACGTTCGTCAACGCCTCGCGGACCACCCGGTAGGCGGTACGCCCAAGGGTCGCCGGTAGTGCCGTCGGCACGCCTTCGTCCTGGCGGGACACCCGCAGCCCGGCGGCCCGGGACTCCCCGATCAACTCGTCCAGCGCGTCCAATCCGCGCTCCGGCACCACGGCCGGGCCGGCCTGTCGCAGCACGCCCAACACCTCGCGCAGGTCGGTGAGCGCCTGCCGGCCGGTCGTCCGGATCAACGCGGCAGCCCCGACGGTCGCCGGGTCCACGGCGGTCACCTCCAGCGCCCCGGCATGCACCACCATCAACGAGACCCGGTGCGCGACCACGTCGTGCATCTCCCGGGCGATCCTGGTCCGTTCCTCGGCACGGACCTGGTCGGCGCGGGCCTCCTGCTCGCGTTCCAGCCGCTCGGCCCGGTCCCGCAAGGCGGCGAGGGTGTCCCGACGTGCCCGCACCCAGAGGCCGAAGACCAACGGGAGCCCGACCAGACAGATGGCCAGCATCAGCACGTTGCCACTGGCCGCGGTGGTCATCCGGCGTACGCCGCCCACCTCCAGCCCGATCAGCACCCCACCGGCCTGCACCACAGCCGCACCGGCGAGGAAGCCGGCGAGCCGTCGACCACGCAGCCGCAGACCCGCCTGGTACGAGGCGACCACCCCGGCCGCCGCAGCGGCGAGCACCCACCAGCCGACCGCCGCTGCCAGGAACAACGGCCAACGGCGCGTCCGGATGGTGCCGGCGGCCCAACCCGAGGCGACCGCGAGGAACAGCGCGACGACGCCCGGCAGCGGCGAGCGGACGCCGATGTCACCGGTCGAGCTGGCCCAGACGGCGGCCGCGACGGTGACGGCGAGCAGCACCGAGGCGTACCGCTGGACGGCCCGCCGGACGGCGACGGCGCAGGAGGCCACGCAGCGAGCTTAGGGCTCCGCGGCCGGATCGAGGTGTCCCGCGCAGCCAGACCGGGGTGAGCTGAGGGATGACCCCTAGCCGCCGTCGGGGCAGGCTGCGACCTAAGTAGTGGTGCCCGTCTGACCACTGGCCGATGGCGGGAGCCGCCACCCACACCAGCATCAGGATCATGGATCTACTCGACCTGCTGCACGAGACGATGTCCTCGCCCTGGGTGTACCTGGCGATCTTCGCGATCGCGGTGCTCGACGGCTTCTTCCCGGTGGTCCCGAGCGAGACGGCGGTGATCACCGCCGGAGTCTTCGCAGCCTCCGGCGCGCCGTATCTCCCGGCGGTGATCCTGGTGGCCGCCGCCGGGGCGCTGGTCGGCGACCACGTCTCGTACACCATCGGGCGGGTCGGTGGCGCGCGGCTGCTCGACCGGCTGCCGCCCGACGGTCGCCGCCGAGCCGCCATCGACTGGGCCCGGCGGGGAATCGCGACGCGCGGTGGGCTGATCCTCACGGTGGCCCGCTACGTGCCGGGCGGCCGGACCGCGGTCACCCTCACCATGGGCGCGGTGCACTTTCCCCGCCGACGCTTCCTGGCCTTCGACGCGCTCGCCGCCAGCTCATGGGGGCTCTACTCGGCGCTGGTCGGCTATCTGGGCGGGCTGGCCTTCGAGCAGGACCCGCTGCGCGGTCTCCTGCTCGGTCTGGGCCTCGCCCTGACGGTGACGGTGGTCGTCGAGGTGGTTCGTTGGCTCCGAGGGCATCGGCGTCGTGCGGCGCGGGCCGGCGGGTCGGGCAGCGACGCTGTCTCCGCCGGGGCCGTCAGTCGGCCGGCGGACGCCAGGTGACGCCGTGCAGGAGTTGGGCGGCACCGAGCCAGGCCACGTTCATCATCCGGGTGGCCGTCTTCTCCGGGTCGGCGTCCGGGTGGTCCGCCAGCCAGTCGGCCAGCGACTCGGTCGCGCCGACCAGGGCGTACGCGACGACCTCCAGGTCGATGGCGGCGATCTCGCGGCCCTCGGCGCGCAGCGCGTGGTCGAGCATCCCGGCGACCACCTCGACCAGCCGGGCCCGCATGCTGGCCAACTCGCCGGCGAACGGCTGCTCGCCCCGGGCCTGCCGGTAGAGCACCGCCCAGCCGTCCCGATAGGCGCCCACGAAGCCGAAGAACGCCTTCAGCCCGCGCCAGAGCCGCTCGTCGGCTGGCAGGTCGGGGGCCGCCGCCCCGGCGATGGCCTCCATCATCCGGGTGCCCTCCCGGTGCAGGCAGGCGACGAAGAGCTCCTCCTTGGTGCCCAGGTACGCGTACACCATGGGTTTGGAGATGCCGGCGTCCTCCGCGATCTCGTCCATGCTGGCGGCGTGGAAGCCGCGCCGGGAGAAGACCTTGACGGCCGCGTCGAGCATCTGCTGCTCGCGGACGGCGCGCGGCAGGCGCTTGAAGGCGGGAGCGGTGGACACCTTGCGAGCATACCTACTCGTGCGTAGGGTTACGCGCGAGTAGCCAAATCTTCCGGAAGGCACCTGATGACTGACTTCGACCCGGCCACCTTCGCCAACGTCGGCCCCAAGGAGTTCGCCCAGCTGGTCAAGTCCACCCCGGACGACAAGATCGCCCAGGTGATGTCCGGCGATCTGCGCGACAAGGTCCTGGGCGAGGTGTTCGGCCGGATGCCGTCGCTGTTCCGCGCCGACCGGGCCGGCTCCACGAACGCGGTCATCCACTGGGTCATCACCGGTCGGCCCGACGGCGGCAGCGACACCTACGAGGTGGTCATCGCCGACGGCACCTGCGTCGTGAACGAGACCCCGCAGCACGACCCGAAGCTGAGCCTCACCATGGGCCCGGTCGAGTTCCTGAAGATCGTCTCCGGTGGCGCCAACCCGGTGATGATGTTCATGACCGGCAAGCTGAAGGCGAAGGGCGACCTCGGCCTCGCCGCCAACATCGCCAACCTGTTCGACATCCCCAAGGCCTGACATGGCTGAGTTCTCGCTCGACCTGAACGAGGAACAGCGGGATCTACGCGACTGGGTGCACGGCTTCGCCGCCGAGGTCGTGCGCCCGGCCGCCGCCGAGTGGGACGAGCGCGAGGACACCCCGTGGCCGGTGATCCAGGAAGCCGCCAAGGTCGGCCTCTACGGCTTCGAGTTCCTCGCCACCTGCTGGGCCGACCCGACCGGGCTCTCCCTGCCGATCGCCAGCGAGGAACTCTTCTGGGGTGACGCCGGCATCGGCCTGAGCATCTTCGGCACCTCGCTCGCCGTCGCCGCCATCTACGGCGCCGGCACCCCCGACCAGATGGTCGAGTGGGTGCCGCAGTGCTTCGGCGACGTCGACTCGCCGACCGTCGCCGCGTTCTGCACCAGCGAGCCGGAAGCCGGCTCCGACGTCGGTGCGATGCGCACCCGGGCCGTCTACGACGAGGCCACCGACGAGTGGGTGCTCAACGGCCAGAAGGCGTACGCCACCAACGGCGGAATCGCCGGGGTGCACGTGGTCACCGCGTCCGTCGACCCCACGCTCGGCTCCCGCGGCCAGGCGGCGTTCGTCGTACCGCCCGGCACCCCCGGCCTGGCCGCCACCCGCAAGCTGCGCAAACTCGGCCTCCGCGCGTCCCACACCGCCGACGTCTTCCTCGACGGGGTACGCGTACCCGGCCGCTGCCTGCTCGGCGGACGGGACGCCCTGCTGGAACGCCTCGACCGGGCGCGCTCCGGTCAGCGGGCCACCGGCCAGGCCGCGATGCGTACCTTCGAACTGTCCCGACCCACGGTCGGCGCCCAGGCGCTCGGCGTGGCACGGGCCGCCTACGAGTACGCGCTGGACTACGCGAAGGACCGCGTCCAGTTCGGCCGTCCGATCGTCGAGAACCAGGCGGTCGCGTTCGCGCTGGCCGACATGCGGATGGAAATCGACGCCGCGCGACTGCTGGTCTGGCGGGCCTCGTGGATGGGCCGCAACAACCGCCCGTTCACCGCGGGCGAGGGGTCGATGTCCAAGCTCAAGGCCGGCGAGGTGGCGGTGTCGGTCACCGAGAAGGCAGTGCAACTGCTCGGCGGGGCCGGCTTCCTGCGTGACCACCCGGTCGAGCGCTGGTACCGGGACGCCAAGATCTACACCATCTTCGAGGGCACCTCGGAGATCCAACGACTGGTGATCTCCCGGGCGATCTCCGGGATGCAGATCCGCTGACCGCCGTCGGCCCGGTCGTCTCGCACTGATCGGGCCGACGGCGGTGCGGATTCCACGATCTGTGCCGTCTTCGTCACCCCACGCCGACGCCAACTGGGCCTTCAGCCGTGCCCAGTGCATGATCAAGGAAAGAAGCCCTGATGGACGGGCAGGCCGCTGCCCCGTCCGCGCACCACCCCAAGGAGGTCTGCGGCATGGACCTGCCGTTCATCGTCGCCACGCTGACCCGTCGCGGGCTGCTCACCCCCGGCAGCCCGATCCGGGTCGCCGCACAGCTCAACGCGTTGCGGACGTGGGGGTGGAGCCTGGCAGGCGAGCTACGCCAGGCAGCCGCCAGGGACCCTGGCCGTCCAGCCGTCATCGACGAGAACGGCGTCGAGCTGACCTACCACGAGCTGCTCGACCGGGCCGAACGGATGGCCCGCTCGATGCGGGCCGGGCTCGGCGTACAGGCCGGCGACCGGATCGGCGTGCTCTGCCGCAACCACCACGGTCTGATCGAGACGATCGTCGCCGCCACCCTGCTCGGCGTCGACGCCGTACTGGTCAACACCGGGCTCAGCGCCGCCCAACTGGGCACCGTCGCCGAGGAGCAGCGGCTACGGCTCCTCGTGCACGACGACGAGTTCGCCGAACGGGTCCTGGGCCTCCCCGCCGAACTGCCCCGGCTCGACGAACGCGCCCGCGAGGAGTTGGTGGCCGGGGCACTCCCGGGTGACCTGCACCCGCCGGAACGCGACGGCCGGATCATCGTGCTCACCTCCGGCACCACCGGTACGCCGAAGGGTGCCCGGCGGCCGACGCCCAGTGGCTTCGGCCCGCTGGTGTCCATCATCGACCGCATCCCCCTGCACGCCCGGAACCGGGTGATGATCGCCGCGCCGATCTTCCACACCTGGGGATTCGCCGCCCTGCAGGTCTGCCTGGCACTGCGGGCCACCATCGTGCTGCACCGCCGCTTCGACCCGACCGCCACGCTCGCCGCCCTGACCGCGCAGCGCTGCGACGCCCTCTTCGCCGTACCGGTGATGGTGCAGCGACTGCTGGAGGTGCCCCCGCCGGAGCCACGCCCCCCGCTCACCGTCGTCGCGGTCAGCGGCTCCGCACTGCCCGGCGGGCTGGCCCCCAGGTTCATGGACGTCTACGGGGACGTCCTCTACAACCTCTACGGGTCCACCGAGGTCTCCTGGGCCTCCATCGCCGGCCCGCAGGACCTGCGTCAGGCGCCCACCGCCGCTGGTCGTCCGCCGCACGGCACCCGACTGGAGTTGCTCGACGACAACGGCCAACCCGTGCCGGACGGACAGGTCGGGCGGATCTTCGTCGGCAACGAGATGCTCTTCGAGGGCTACACCTCCGGTGCCAGCCGGGAGACCCACGACGGCCTGCTCGACACCGGCGACCTCGGCCGGCTCAACGTCGACGGGCTGCTCTTCGTCGACGGCCGGGCCGACGACATGATCGTCTCCGGTGGCGAGAACGTCTTCCCGTCCGAGGTGGAGGACCTGCTCGCGCAACTGCCACAGGTCCGCGAGGCGGCTGTGATCGGCGTGCCCGACCCCGAGTACGGCCAGCGCCTTTCCGCGTTCCTCGCCCTGCACCCCGGGGAGACGCTCGACCCCGAGGCGGTCCGCGAATACGTCCGGCGCTTCCTTGCCCGGTTCTCCGTACCCCGGGACGTGATCTTCGTGAAGTACCTGCCCCGCAACGCCACCGGCAAGGTGGTCAGCCGCGAACTGCGCCGCTACTACGGCTGACCCAACGGCCGGGACGTCCCGGAAGCCCGCCCGCCCGGCAGCGATCGCCGATCCTGGGGGCGTGCGGTTCGGCCGGTGATCGGGCCGCCGATCCCAGGATTTGTGATCTTGGTCACTTCGACTAGATCGAATATCGGCGGCCCGTCAGCCTTGCCGGGTGACAACCCTGGTGCGGCCCGAGAGCAGCGACGTCGCAGTCGCGCCGGCCACCCGTGACCCCTACATCGACAACGTCAAAGGGCTGCTGATCCTCCTGGTCGTGCTCGGCCACACCGTGGGTCAGACGGTCGGCTCCTCACCGGGCGGGCGCACGATATACACGCTTGTCTACCTGTGCCACATGCCGGCCTTCGCCATGCTGTCGGGGATGCTCTCGGCAACCGAGCTCACCGGGCGCCGGGCGGCGTCGCTGGTGCGTGACCTGCTCGCTCCGTACGTCGTGTTCCAACTGCTCTACATGGGCTTCTACACGGCCATGGACCAGCCGATGAACTGGACGATCAGCCAGTTCCTGATCCCGGTCTACCACCTGTGGTTCCTGCCCGCCCTGCTCATCTGGCGGATGCTCACCCCGCTGTTCGCCCAGCTTCGCGGAGCGGTCCTGATCGCGATCGGGGTCTCCCTTTTTGCCGGAGCAACAACGGTCCTCAGCCACCCCATGTCGTTGAACCGGGTGGCCGGCATGCTGCCCTTCTTCGTCCTCGGCGTCTGGCTCGGACGCGGCAGGCTGGCGTACCGCCCGTCCGCCCGGGTGCGGCTCGCCGCGGTCACCGTGCTCATCGCTGCCGTACCGATCGCCTACCTGGTCGGTTCGCGCCTGCCCATCCTCTGGCTGTACTGGAACAGCACCTACCAGCGCATCGGGGTGGACGTGACCGAAGGCGTCCTCATCCGGCTCGGACTGATGGCCGTCGCGTCGGCGATGACCTGGGCGATCATGATGCTGGCGCCGCGCCGCCAGATGTTCCTCACGGGCTGGGGTGCCAACTCCATGTACCCGTACCTGCTGCACGGGTTCGCCGTGCTGGCCTTCGCGTGGTCCCCCCTCGACAGCCGAGTCGACAGCATCCCGGCCCTGCTGGCACTTCTCGCCGTGGTGGTGGCGGTGGTCTGGATCACCGCCAGCCGACCGGTGGTGTGGGCGCTGCGTCCGCTGGTCAGCCCGCCGGTCGGCTGGCTGCTCCGGAAGGCGCCCTCGGTGGGGGTACGCGCCTAGCCACCTCGACACGGGGGTCGAGCCGGCGCGACCACCGCGCCGCTCACGGGTACAACGTGAGACCCGGCCACCGGCCAATGGCCACCAACTGGTCCATGGACAGCAACAACTCGTCCACGGACGCACTGCGCTGAGCCAGATCGACTCCCACCATCGTCCCGTCGGGACGCCCCACCATCACCGAACGGCGGCTGGTGCCCGCCGCCGGGTCGACCTCGGTGTTCAACGCCATCTGGGTGCCGTCCGGGAGCTGATCCGTTGAGCAGTCTTCCGTCGAGTCCAGCATCAGCCGGCAGGCCGGTACCGCCCCGAGGGCCGGCTCCACGCTGACCACCAGATCGCCATGATCACCGCCCCGGGACAGCTTCAGCGGCACCCGGTAGAGGTACCGCCGCACCGTGCCCTCGTAGGACAGCTGCGGCAGCGGGCACCCGGGCACCCCCGAATCGACGGTCAGCCCACGAGGCAGGTTGACGCTCAGAGCGGTGCGCAGCGCCACGGTCAGTCGGACCACGGCGGCGGCCGGCTGCTCCGACGGGAACGGCGGCGCCGAGCCGTACCGCTCGAACGGTGGCACGGACCCGCCGGCAGACGCGTTCAGCTGGGCACAGAGCGACGGGCCGGTGTGCGCCGTCGGCTCCCGCGAATCCCGGTACGGTCCGGCAACCAGGGTCGACGTGAGTGCGATCACGGCCACGGCCACCCCGGAACCGGACAACGCCCACGCCCGGTGCTGGCGGCGACGCCGGTCGGCCAGGATGAGGTCGTCCACGTCGATCCGAGTCGGCGGCGCCTGGGCGACCGCCGCACGCAGCTGGTCGTAGAGCTCATCCATCGTTGCGTACCTCCTCGACTCGATCCGGCGTCGGGGCGAGGCGGGCCCTCATCGCTTCGATGCCACGCGCGGACTGGCTCTTGACGGTGCCTGGAGTGCAGCCGAGTTCCTGCGCTGTCTCCTCGACGGACAGGTCGCAGAAGTAGCGCAACACGAGGACCGCGCGGCGGCGCGGCGGCAGCTCGGCCAGCAGAGCGAGGATCGTCAGGCGGTCCGCGGCACCCTCGGTGGCACCCGCCGCCAACGGCCGATCCGGCACCTCCGCCCAGGCGGCCTCCCGCCGCCAGGGCCGACGCCGCTCGTCCAACCAGACCCGCAGCAGGGTACGCCGGACGTACGCGTCCGGATTGTCCATGACGGACACGCGCGACCAGTGCCGGAGCAACTTGACCAGCGCCGCCGACACCAGATCGTCGGCCGTGTGCCAGTCACCGCAGAGCAGGTACGCCGTGCGGCGCAACGGCTCCAGCCGCGCGCTGACGTAGTCGCGGTAACCCTCGACATCGACCGGCATTCCGGCCACCCCCTCGTCTCACCGGTCAAACGGCGAGGGGACGGCCGGGGGTTGCCCGGTTTCAGCTGGGAATCGTGATCCGGCCGTCGATCGCCGCAGCGGCGATGTCGGTGCGGTGCTGCGAGCCGGCCAACTCCACCCCGTCCACCAGCGCGTACGCGGCATCCCGCGCGGCGGCCAGGTCGGCGCCGGTGGCCGTACCGCAGAGGACCCGACCGCCGGCGGAGAGCAACGCGCCGTCGCTGGCCCGACGGGCGGTGCCCGCGTGGATGATGCCCGGACCGTCCGCCCCGGTGATCACGTCACCGGTGCGCGGCGCGGCCGGATAACCCGCCGAGGCGACCACCACGGTCACGGCGCTGCCGTCCCGCCATCGCAGCGGCGGGTGCTCGGCCAACGTGCCGGTGGCCGCCGCGTGCAGCAGCCCACCCAGCGGCGTCTCCAGCAACGCGAGCACCACCTGCGTCTCCGGGTCACCGAAGCGCGCGTTGAACTCGATCACCCGAGGGCCGGCGGGGGTGATCGCGAGCCCGACGTAGAGCAGGCCGGCGAACGGGGTGCCCCGACGACGCATCTCCGCCAACGTCGGGTGAACCACGTCGCGCATGACCTCGTCGACCAGACCGGCCGGCGCCCAGGGCAGCGGTGCGTACGCGCCCATACCACCGGTGTTCGGCCCGCTGTCGCCGTCGCCGAGCCGCTTGAAGTCCTGTGCCGGCACCAGCGGCAGCGCCGCCTCGCCATCGGTGACCACGAAGAGGCTGACCTCGGGGCCGTCGAGGAACTCCTCGACCACGACCCGTCCACACTCGCTGGCGTGCGCCAACGCGGCGGCCCGGTCGTCGGTCACCACCACGCCCTTGCCGGCGGCGAGCCCGTCGTCCTTCACCACGTACGGTGCGCCGAACTCGTCCAACGCCCGAGCGGTGCTCGCTTCGTCAGTGCAGACGTACGCCCGGGCGGTCGGCACGCCGGCGGCGGTCATCACGTCCTTGGCGAACGCCTTGGAGCCCTCCAACTGGGCGGCAGCGCCGGACGGACCGAACACGGCGATGCCCTTGGCGCGAACCGCGTCGGCGACCCCGGCGACCAGCGGCGCCTCAGGCCCGATCACCACCAGGTCAGCCGCCGTCTCCACGGCCAGCGCCGCCACCGCGGCCGGATCTGTGGCATTGACGGCCCGCAGCTCGGCAAGCCCCGCGATCCCCGGGTTACCCGGCGCCGCAATCAGCGCGGAAACCCGCGAATCCGCCACCAACCCGAGCGCAAGCGCATGCTCCCGCCCACCACCACCCACCAAAAGAACCCGCACGCCCGAGATCCTACTGTCCCCCACTCAAACCCCCGCCGACCCTCGGTGATCAAGAGGTTTGCGTCAGCGGTGGGCTCGTTCTTGACGCATACCTCTTGATCACCTTTGCTTGGCGGCCGCGATCGCTTGGCGGACGGTTTGGGGGATGTAGTCGGGATGGAGGGTGTCCTGCCAGGTGAAACGGAGGATGGTCCAGCCGGCGTTGACCAGGCGGTTCTGGCGACGGCGGTCGGCGTAGACGGCCTCCGGGATGCCGTGCGCGTCTCGGCCGTCCGCTTCGGCGATCAGCCTTGGGCCGCGCCAACCCAGGTCACCGATACCGAGCAGATAGCCGTCGTCGTCGCGCACTTCCAACTGGAGCGTGTCCGGCGCCACCCTGCCGTCCACGCACCGCAGTCGGCTACGCGTTTCCAGCGGTGACTGCGACCGACCGTCCGCCTCGGTCAGACAGGCGCGTGCCACCACCGCGCCCCGCCGCCCCCGGATCAGGTTCGGGATGGTCGCCAGGTGCGCCGGATCGATGCGGCCCCGGTTAAGCGCCGAGTCGAGCACCGAGACCGCTGGATAACGATCAACCCGAAGGATGACGTCCGAGACGGTGCGGAGCGGAGAGGTCGTCGGGATGCCCGCAACCTCGACGACGTCGCCAGAACCGACAGTCACCTGATGCACCGTCAACCACGGCACCAGGGAGCGCTGAGGTCGAGGTCGATCGACGGGGACCGAGACGTGCACCTGTGATGTCCGACGAAGACCCGCGATGCCGTGCAACTCCAAGGCAGAGTCCAGAACAGCGAATGCTCCTGGGCCGAGGCTCATGATCGACGCGCGAATTCGCGCCCGCCGTCGCGTCGAATCGCTCAGCTCCGCTTCTGGAACGAAGCAGCCACGAAGAAGCCGCTGCCACCTGCCGGACCGGTGCAACTGCCGGATCTGATCCCGGGTCAGGCCGGCACGCAGTGCCTGGCCCATGGTGACCATGCCGTCCTGCCCGGCCGCGATCTGGCGAAGAAGCTGATCTGCACCCACGCCCACACCCTGCCCACCCACCGCACCCGCGTGAAGCCCCTGTGGACAACTCCCAAACCTCTGTGGATAACCCTCTCTTCGGCTCGGTGATCAAGAGCTTTGCGTCAACCTCACGGGGAAATCTGACGCAAACTTCTTGATCACCGAGCCAAAGAGGGCGTGGGCGTTAGGGGAGGAGGGGGTGGAGGTGGACGTTTTCTTCTCGGCCTGGGCCTACGCCTACGACGCTGACTCTGGTGTTGCAGAGTTCTTCGATCCTCGCGATGTAGCGGCGGGCGTTCTCCGGGAGGTCGTCGATGGTGCGGGCCTTGGTGATGTCCTCCGACCAGCCGTCGAGTTCCTCAAAGACGGGCTTGGCGTGGTGGAAGTCCGTCTGACTCATCGGCATGTCGTCGACCCGGACACCGTTGATCTCGTAACCGACGCAGATCGGCAGCTTGGGCAGGCCGGTGAGCACGTCCAGCTTGGTGATGACCAGGTCGGTGACGCCGTTGAGGCGGCAGGCGTACCGGGCCACGACCGCGTCGAACCACCCGCACCGGCGCTCCCGCCCGGTGGTGGTGCCGTACTCCGCGCCGACCTTGCGCAGGTGGTCACCGCTGGCGTCGAACAGCTCGGTCGGGAACGGCCCGGCACCGACCCGGGTGGTGTACGCCTTGCTCACCGCGATGACCTTGTTGATCGCGGTCGGCGGGATGCCCGCGCCCACGCAGGCGCCACCGGCGGTCGGATTGGACGAGGTCACGAAGGGGTAGGTGCCGTGGTCCATGTCGAGCATGGTGGCCTGGGCGCCCTCCAGCAGCACCGTCTCGCCCCGGTCCAGGGCGTCCCAGAGCATCGCCCGGGTCTCCGCGATGTACGGCTTGAGCCGCTCCGCGTACTCCAGGTACTCCTCGACGGTCGCCTCAAGGTCGATCGCCTTGCGGTTGTAGACCTTGAACAGGATCTGGTTCTTCTCGCGCAGCGCGAGTTCCAGCTTCTTGCGCAGGATGCCCGGGTCGAGCAGGTCCTGGAGTCGGATGCCGATCCGGGCGACCTTGTCCCCGTACGCCGGCCCGATGCCGCGGCCGGTGGTGCCGATCCGGGACGAGCCGAGGTAGCGCTCGATGACCCGGTCCAGTGCGCGGTGGTGCGGCATGATCAGGTGCGCGTCGCCGGAGATCCGCAGCCGGGACACGTCGACGCCGCGCTCGGCCAGGCCGTCGATCTCGGCGAGCAGCACCTTCGGGTCGACCACCACACCGTTGCCAATGATGATCATCGCGTCCGGCGAGAGCGCGCCGGACGGCATCAGGTGCAGCGCATACTTCTGGCCGTCCGGGGTGATCACCGTGTGTCCGGCGTTGTTGCCGCCGGAGTAGCGCACGACGTAGTCGACCCGCTCACCCAGCAGGTCGGTAACCTTGCCCTTGCCCTCGTCGCCCCACTGAGCGCCGATGAGCACGATCGCTGGCATCTCTTCCGCCTCCAGAAGGCTCGGGTGCCAGGTGGCGACCGCTCGGCGAGCCCGGGGTGTCAGGTTAACAAGTAGTGACGGCGTGGCCGGCAGGGGTCGCGTCGAGAGGCAGGAGGCTCCTTCCGTGTACGACGTGGTGCTGCTCACCCTCGGTTCGGAACGGGACGCTCCCGGGGCCTGTGGCAACGGCGGGGCCTGCTGCGGCGGCGCAACCGCGGCCGACACCGCCCCAACGAGCCAGCCCGACGCCAGCCAGGCCGACGCCAGCCAGGCCGACCCCAGCCAGGCCGACACCAGCCAGGCCGACACCGCCGCAACGAGCCAGCCCGACACCGGCCAGACGGACATCGGCCAGGCCGAGCAGTGCGCGACGGAGCGGCCACGGGTGCCGGTGTTGGCCTGCGCCGACGCGTTGAACGCCCGGGGCGCCCGGGTGGAGACGATCACCGCCCGCTCCGACGCCGAGATCGACGCGGTGTTGGCCCGGTTCGACGGCCCGGCCCGCCCGGACGGCCTCACCTGGCCAGACCCGGACAGCAAGGCCCGGCTGGTCGTCGCCGTGGCCAGTGACGCGCAGTTGCGCGCCGTGCTGCGTCGGCTGGTCAAGCGGTACGCCCCGGCACCGAGCAAGCGCCCGGCGGACCTGACCGGCAACCGGACCCTGCCCGACCTGCCGCCGGTGGCCGTACTCCCGCTCGACCCGGCCCGTGGCGGCACCCACCGGGACCTGGCCGCACAGCTCGGGCTGCCCCGTGACCCGGCGGCGGTGGCCGCCGCGGTGCTGGACGGCACGCCGCGCCGGCTGGATCTGCTCCGCAACGACGGCGGCTCGGTGACCCTGGACGGCGCGCTCCTGGGCGCCGCCGACGACGCCGGCCGGCCGCTGCACTGGCGCGCCCGGGTGGAGGTCGACGACACGATTCTCAGCGACGGCTCGGAACCGCTGCTGGCCTGCGCGGTCGGCAACGCCGGCGGCTACGCGACGCTCGACGACGTGACCCTGCTGACCGCGCCGGACCCGGCCGACGGCCAGGTCGAGG
Source organism: Micromonospora sp. CPCC 205558 (assembly GCF_036902955.1). Taxonomy (NCBI): domain Bacteria; kingdom Bacillati; phylum Actinomycetota; class Actinomycetes; order Micromonosporales; family Micromonosporaceae; genus Micromonospora; species Micromonospora sp. CPCC 205558. Next base: position 338,502 of record NZ_JBAKHR010000006.1, on the reverse strand, counting down.
TCGCGGTGGCCGTACCGGTGGTCGTCCGCTCGGCGTGGGGGCGCAAGCGGGTACGCCTCGAAGTTCGGCGGGCCCGTGGGCGGGCGGTGTCGGTGCTGCCCAGGGAGGGCAAGGTGCCGTACCTCGACGATGGTGTCGAGGGCGAGCTGACCCGCAAGCGTTCCTGGTGGATCGAGCCGGGCGCCTGGGCGGTCTGGTCGAGCTGACCTCGACGGCACCGACCGGCCGACCTGCTGCGCCGATCGGCCCTGCTGGGTGAATGGGCCTATCCTCGCAGGAGGACTGGGGAGGGCCGTAATGGACGAGAACGCCGACCGGGCACAGGTGCCCGGCCAGCAGCCGGCGCCGGAGCGGGACATCGAACCACTCTGGCCGCCAGATCCGGGTGACCAGGGCGCGACGCCACCCTGGGCTGCGGTCGTCGACCAAAGGGGTGGGCCGTCGTCGGTCGCGGTGCCGGTCACGCCACCGGTAGCCGCGCCTCCGATCGCGCGACCGCCGGTTCCCGGCCAACCTGGCGCTGCGGCCCAGTCACCGCCCTCGCCGTCGGACTACCCGTCGCTCACCGGCGCCGTCCCGGCACCCGGGGGGTGGGGGGCCGGCGGCCCGTCCGGCACCGGGTCGGGTTGGGCGCCGGCGCAGCCGAGTTGGCCACCACCGACCGATCCGGCCGCCGTGTCCCCGCCGCCCGCCCCGCCCGCGACCGGCGCCCAGCCGACACCACCAGCGATCGGTGCCCAGCCGACACCGCCGGCAACCGGTGCCCAGCCGACACCACCGGCAACCGGCTCCGGGAGCAACGGCGGGCCAACTGACACCGGCCTACCCGCCACCGCTGCGACCCCGAACACCACCTCCGTGCCGGGAGGCGGCCGACCCGCCACGAGCGACGCGGCCAGTGCCGCATCCGACCTGACCAGCAAGGCCGGCGAAGCGTCGTACGCACCGCACGGTGACCGGGGTCCGACCGCCGCGCCGGTCGCACCGGGAGGCGTCGACCTGGACCTGCCGTTCACCCTGGACCGCCCCACCGCCGCCGACCGCCCCACCGCAGCAGCCGCCGCCGAGCGCGCCGCGCCGGCCGCAGCCACCGACCGGCCCATCCCGGCCGCCACGGCGTCCGCCGGCAGCCCGAGCACCACCAGCGGCCCGACGGCCGCAGCGCCGGCAGCCCCCTCGGCAGCTGGCCCTGAACCGGCCGGGCCGCCACCGCAGCCCGGCGGACCCGCCCCGCAGACTGGCGGACCGACAGCGCAGACAGCCGGGCCCGCGCCGCAGACTGGCGGACCGACAGCGCAGACAGCCGGACCCGCGCCGCAGGCAGCCGGGCCGGCAGCGCAGGCTGGCGGGCCCGGTGAAGACGGGTCCGCCGACGGGCCGGTGCGGCCGATTGCCGAATCGCCATGGGCGTATCCGCCGCAACGCCCGGCTGGAGCACCCGCTCAGGACGAGGCCAGCGCGACGCCGCCGATTCCGCCGCCGCCCGTCGTGCCATACGCCGGTCCCGCGCTGGCGCACCCGGGGCAGCCGTTCACCCCGGCCATCCCCGGGCAGGCCGGCTCAACGCAGATTCCGCCGCCGCCCGACCTGACGCAGTTCAGCAACCCGCCTCCCGACCTGACGCAGTTCAGCACCCCGCCGCACATCCCTCCCGCAGCGCAGCACGCTCCTCCGCAGGCCGGGCCGGCGACCCCACCGCCTGGGCCGTTTCCGCCCTCGCCGGGTTGGTACCCACCGCCCTGGCAGCAGGGCTCGCCCGGCGGCACGCCCGGGCAGCCGTACCAGGAGGCCGACGGGGTGACCCGGGTGCCGACCCCCGGGTACCCGGATGCGACCGCGTACCCGGACGCGAGTTGGACGCCGGAGGAGACCGCAGCGCCGACCGCCGAGGACTTCGCCCGACGGCGCCAGGTCCGACCCGCCGACCCGGTGGCGACAATGGGTGTACGCGCGGTGGTCAACAAGATGGGCCTGCTCCGGCTCTCCCCGGGGCGGCACGAGCAGGAGCTCAAGCGGGACATCGAGATGGTGCGCCGCAACTTCGGCGGTCTGCGGCAGGTGACCGTGGTCAACCCGAAGGGCGGCGCGGGGAAGACGGTGGCCATCCTGCTGCTCGCGATGACGTTCGGTCAGAAGCGCGGCGGCTACGTGCTGGCCTGGGACAACAACGAGACCCAGGGCACCCTGGGGATGCGCGCCCAACAGGACTTCCACTCCCGCACGGTGCGGGACATGCTGCGTGACCTCGGGCAGTTCCAGGGCGCGCACGGGCGCGTCGGTGACCTGTCGCAGTACGTCCGCTCGCAGGGCGAGGGGATGTTCGACGTCCTGGCCTCGGACGAGTCGGCCACCGGTGGCGAGATGTTGACCGCCGCCGCGTTCGCCGAGATCCGCGAGGTGGTCAGCCGGTTCTACAAGTTGATCTTCGTGGACACCGGGAACAATGTCCGGGCGCAGAACTGGCAGGCGTCGATGGACGCCACCGACCAGTTGGTGGTCACCATGTCGGCCCGGAACGACTCCGCCGAGACCGCCGCCCGGATGCTCGACCACCTGGAGCAGAGCGGCCGGCAACGGCTGGTCCGGCAGGCCGTGACGGTGGTGTCGATGCCGCCGTCGCGCAAGGAGATCGACCTGCCGGCCATCCAGGAGCACTTCGCGGCCCGCACCCGGGCGGTGCTGCTGGCCCCGTACGAGCGGCTCATCGACAGCGGCGAGCCGATCCGGTACGGCGGGCTCTCCTCAGCCACCCGGGACGCCTGGTTGAAGATCGCCGCCGCGGTAGCCGAAGGGCTGTGACCCGCCGGTGGCCGGCCCCGCCTCGGGGCCGGCTGCCGGTGCGGGGTCAGTTGCTCGCCAGCGCGTCCGCCGCTTCCGGGTCACAGTCGCGCAGGAACTGGGCACAGCGGGCCGCCTCGTCGGCCTCGCCGATCTCGTCGGCCGCCCGGGACAGCACGTACAGGCAACGGAGGAAGCCCCGGTTGGGCTCGTGTGACCACGGCACCGGGCCGTGCCCCTTCCACCCACTGCGGCGCAGCTGGTCGAGGCCCCGGTGGTAGCCGGTGCGGGCATACGCGTACGCCATCACCACCTGGCCCTGCGCGAACGCCCGCGCCGCGAGCTCCGCCCAGGCCGCGCTGTAGGTCGGGAAGCCGGCCGCCACGTTGGCGTACGCCTCATCGGTGCCGGCCTCGTCGGCGGCGGCCAGGGCGGCGTCGGCCTCCTCGTTCACGGGCAGGCGGGTGGCCGGTGGCTCTGGCAAAAGGTTCTGCATCGCCCCATTCAACCCGCTGGACAGGGCGACACGCGAGCGGGTCGGCCGACGTGTTCCGCTGAACGGCTGAGGAGTTGGTCACGCCTGCGGCCTATGCCGCTGCCAGGTGTTTTCCACTACAACTAATGGTCCGGAGCCTCCCCAGGAACCGGTTATGCAGGAGCCCGGTGGCCACGACCGCCGGGCTCCTGTCGGTTCCATCCCGGGCCCGAGGTTTGGCCAGCCCCGGCGGACGGGCAGGATGGCCCGGTGCCGACCCCACCTCCCGCAGACGTCATCGAACCGCACCTGCACGCCGGCGAGATCCAGACCCGGGCCGAGCTCGATCAGCAGCTGGCCACCGGTCAGCTGACCGGGCTGACCGTGCAGGGCCTGCGGCTCGACCTCGCGCCGGCGCCCGACCTGACCGGCGTCGACGTCACCGGCACCCTCTTCGTCGGTTGCCGGTTCGCGTCCCGGGACGTGGGCGCCGACCTGGTCCGACGCGGCGCGAACGTGGTGCCGCCGTTCTCGGGGTTGCCGTACCCGACCCAGCCGACGCACCTCTACACCCCGGAGGATTTGGCTGCCGGGTTCGCCGAGGGCGGGTTCACCGGGATGTACGACACCCGGGTGTACGACCACTACCGAGCGCACGGCGGCGCGCTGCCGGACGTCAAGGAGGCGCTGGGTCAGCGGCTGCACGACCACGGCGTGGACAACGCGCTGGGCGACGCCACCCGGGTCTGGCTGAACGCGCACGGGCCGCAGTCGGTGGTGGGCATCATGGGTGGCCACGCGGTGCGGCGCGGCAGTCCCCCGTACCGGATGGCGGCCGTGCTGGGTTGGGAGCTGGCGCGGGCCGACCGGCTGGTGGTGACCGGCGGCGGTCCCGGGGTGATGGAGGCCGCGAACCTCGGCGCCTTCCTGGCGGACCGGCCGGCGACCGATGTCACGGCGGCGATCGACCTGTTGGCCACCGCCCCCGACTTCACCGACCACCACAGGTACACGGCCGTCGCGCTGACGGTCCGGCAACGGTACGCGGGGGTGCCCCGGCAACGTGGCGACGACCTGGGCTGGGCGCGTGCCGGTGGGCTGGCCATCCCGACCTGGCTGTACGGGCACGAGCCAGCGAACCTGTTCGCCGGGCGGATCGCGAAGTACTTCTCGAACGCGATTCGGGAGGACACCATCCTGCGCCTCGCCCGGGGCGGCATCGTCTTCGCGCCGGGGCGGGCGGGCACGGTGCAGGAGGTGTTCCAGGCGGCCACCAAGACCTACTACGGCACCGACGGGGCCAGCGGGGCGTACATCTTCTTGGACCGCGCCTACTGGACCCAGGAGTTGCCGGTGGAGGCGCTGCTGCGCCCGTTGCTGGCCGCGTCCCCGTTTGGTGACCTGTCGTCGACGATCCACCTGACCGACGACGTTCGCGAGGCCGTACGCCTGCTGACGACCTGACGACGACGGCCGGCGCCCCGTGCGGGGAGCCGGCCGTCGGTAGACGTCGTTACTTGGTCATCGTGGTGCCGGTGGAGCGCAGGTGCTCGCACGCCTCGACGACCCGGGCGGCCAGGCCGGCCTCGGCGGCCTTGCCCCAGGCGCGCGGGTCGTACTGCTTCTTGTTGCCGACCTCGCCGTCGATCTTCAGCACGCCGTCGTAGTTGCGGAGCATGTGGTCCGCGACGGGGCGGGTGAAGGCGTACTGGGTGTCGGTGTCGATGTTCATCTTCACCACGCCGTAGTCCAGAGCCTCGCGGATCTCGCTGAGCAGGGAGCCCGAGCCGCCGTGGAAGACCAGGCTGAGCGGCTTGTCCTTGCCGTACTTGGCGCCGACCGCCTCCTGGATCTGGTTGAGGATCTCGGGGCGCAGCTTGACGTTGCCCGGCTTGTAGACGCCGTGCACGTTGCCGAAGGTCAGCGCCGCCATGTAGCGGCCCTTCTCGCCGAGGCCGAGCGCCTCGACCATGGCCAGGCCGTCCTCGGTGGTGGTGTAGAGCTTGTCGTTGATGGCGTTCTCGACGCCGTCCTCCTCGCCACCGACGACGCCGACCTCGATCTCAAGGACGATCTTGGCCTTGGCCGCCTCGTCGAGGAGCTGCGCGGCGATCTGCAGGTTCTCCGCTACCGGCACGGCCGAGCCGTCCCACATGTGCGACTGGTAGAGCGGCTCCTCGCCGCGCTTCACCCGCTCCTGCGAGATGCCCATCAGCGGACGGACGAACTTGTCCAGCTTGTCCTTCGGGCAGTGGTCGGTGTGCAGGGCGATGTTGACCGAGTACTTCTTGGCCACCTCGTGCGCGTACGCGGCGAACGCCACCGCGCCGGTGACCATGTCCTTGATCGACGGGCCGGAGAGGTACTCGGCGCCACCGGTGGAGACCTGGATGATGCCGTCGCTCTCCGCGTCGGCGAAGCCCTTGAGCGCCGCGTTCAGCGTCTGGGAGGAGGTCACGTTGATCGCGGGGTACGCGTACCGGCCAGCCTTGGCGCGGTCCAGCATCTCCGCGTAAGCCTCGGGGGAAGCGATGGGCATGTGATGTGCTCCTTACTTACCACTCTCGGCCTTGCTGGCCGCTGTTCTTCATTTGTGCGCCGGACCGCGCTGTCCTCCACCCGGAAGTATCCCGTAGGTGAGGTGCGCCGGAACAACCGACCCGGGTGCCAGCCGTTTCACCGGCGGTCCAGGTTGTCCGGCACGATGACGCTGATCAACCAGGTCACCACTGTCATCACGATGGCTCCCCAGAACGCCGGCCAGAATCCGTCCACCTGGAACGGCAGGTCGAGCCCGCGGGCGATCCGGTCGGTGAGCAGGAACAGCAACGCGTTGACCACAAGCGCGAACAGGCCCAGGGTCAGGAGGTAGAACACGCAGCCGACAACCCGGATCACCGGTTTGAGCACCGCGTTGATCACGCCGAAGATCAGCGCCACCACGATCAGGGTGAGCACGGTGTTGCCACCCGATCGGGCGTGCACGTCCACCCCGGGCACGATCAGCGTGGTTATCCACAACGCGACAGCGGTGATCGCCAGTCTGATGAGGAAGCCCACGGCACCATCCTGGCATCGGGTCGCGTCGCCGAGGGCTGATTCGGCCTACTCCGCTTCCGGGCGGTACGCCCACCCAGCCCGTACGGTGGGTGGGAACCGTGCCCCGAGACCCCCGGGAGGGACGATGGGTCAGCCCGATGAGGACTTCACCCCCGGCGATCACCTCGCGCCCGACGAACGCGACCCGGAGGCCGATCCGGCGGACGCGGTCGAGCAGGCCACGGTCGCCGGCCCCGCCGACGTCGACAGTGAGCCGCACCGCGGCCTGGAGGTCGACGACTGGGACGCGATGGAGCAGGCCCGGGTGGTCACCGGGGATGAGGACGACTACCGCTGAGCCGACCACGCCGCCGGGTCGGCTGCCCATTGCGCCAGAGGGTGTTCAACCGTTCGGGTCATTCGACAAATATCGATCGCAGAGGGTTACCGGAGGAGCAGGCGTCTCCCTAGGTTGGACGAGCGCCACCTGCATCCCTACGGGAGGACCTCCATGCCCAAGCACTGGCTCCGCTGGCTGACCGGGCTCGGCGCCGCCGGCGCGTTGGTCGCCGCCTCCGCCACCCCCGCCGTCGCCGCCGCCCCGATCGCGCCCTACTTCCAGGACACCACCCTGGCCGTCGGTTCGGAGGCGGCCACCCGGGGCCTGCTCCTGTACGCCGACGAGTCGACGACCCTCTCCGACCTCTCCGTGCGGTACGACTACCGCTCCCTGGCCGACAAGATCACCATTGACTCCGACGAGGACGGCCAGCGGTGCACCGCCCCGGAGACGGGGGTTCTCGTCTGCGAGGAGCCCTTCGACGTCGTCCTCTACGAGCTGCCACCGCTGGGCAGCGGGGTCTACCGCAACGGGGCGAAGCGGGTGCGCATCGGCCTCACCGAGGATGCGCAGCCCGGTGACTCCGGGGACGTCGTGGTCAGTTTCCAGGCGGCCGGTGGGCGCAGCGGCAGCTACACCTCGCGGGTCCGGGTCGGCGAGGGAGTCGACCTGGCCGGCGGGCCGTACACGACCGTCTCGTCCAAGCCGGGCGGAAAGTTCACTGTGCCGCTGGCCGTGACCAACGCCGGCGACACGACGGTCGAGGGGTTCGTCGCGGTCTTCGACTTCACCTACTCGACCCGGACCAGGGACCGGTTCAGCAACTGCCGCTACTCCGACGACCACCTCGTCTCCTGTCAGTTCGACGAGGAGATCCCGGTGGGCACCGGGCTGGCCACCACGTTGAACCTCGAACTCGCCAAGGACACCTACGCCCCCACCAACCAGTCCAGCTACGCACAGTTCATGACGACGGCCGACTTCGAGGACCTGACCCGGGTGCGGGAAGCAGTCGGCACCCGGGCGGCCACCCCCGGCAGCGGCCCGAAACTGACTCTGGCCAAGGCGCCCGGCAAAACACGGCAGGCCGACCAGACCGACGTCGGCCCGGGCAACGACTACACCGGGTGGCTCGTCAAGGCCACCGGCACGAACGGCACCGACCTCGCGGCGATCGGCTCCTCGCTCGAGGGCGCGGCCGGCGCCGTCGTCACGGCCACCGTCGGCTTCCGAAACAACGGCCCGGCGACGCTCGACAGTGTGAGCGAGGAGTACGAGGCCGCCGCCCACTACGACGTCGAGCTCCCGCCGGGCACCTCCGCCGTCGAGGCCCCTGAGGCCTGCTGGTTGCGGCCGGGCACTCGCACGTACCAGTGCGCCTCGGAGATGCTGCTGGTGGCCGGGCAGACCTACACCCTGAAGTTCCGGCTGCGCATCGACAAGGTCATCCCCAACGCCCGAGGCACGGTCTGGGTCAACGCGCCGTGCGACTGCGCTGGCGGCAGCAGCTTCCAGGACGACATCAAACCGGCCAACGACAAGGCCACAATCGTGGTCAACGCGGCCCCGGGCGGCGGCGGTGGTGGTGGTGGCGACGACGACGGCGGTTCGCTGCCCATCACCGGCACCTCCACCACTCTGATCGCGGGCATCGGCGCCCTGCTGCTCGTCACCGGTGTGGGCGGCTACCTGCTCGCCCGACGCCGGAGCAACCGCTTCGTCGCTTGATTCAATCCGCTCGCCCGACCGGCGCCCCGCCGTCCCGTACCTGGCTGGCGGGGCGCCGTCGTCCGTCATCGAACGCGGTTGACCCGCTCCGGGTGCTGCTCCACCCACTGCGCCAACCGATCCTCGCGCAGCGCGTCGAGGAACGCCCGGCCCAGCTTCGGGTCCAGCGGCAGCAGCGTACGGTCATCCACCGGCTCGCCGACCGGGAGGCTGAGCCCCACCGGGTCGACGCTGTCCAGCTCGGGTAGCACCGCCACCAGCTTGGTCAGCGGCAGGCCGTCGTCGTCGACCGCCAGACCCTTACCGGGCGCCGACAGCAGCGCGGCGAGCCGCACCGGGTTGCTCAACACGTCCTTCGCGGACACCGCTCGGATCAGACCGGTGACATAGCGCTGGGCGTTACGGTCCCGGTCGAACGCGCCGTCGGGCAGGTACCGCCGTTGCCGCAGCAGGTCGACGGAGGCAGCTCCGTCGAGCCGCTGACAGCCGGCTGGGAAGGTCCGGCGGGTGTGCCAGGACCTGACCTCCTTCGGCAGGCAGACCTCCACCCCGTCGACCGCGTCGGTGATCCGGCGCAGCCCCGCGAAGGTCAGCACCGCGCCGGCGTCGACGCGTACCCCGGTCAGGTCGGCGACCACCCGGCGGGTCAGGTCGTAGCCGGCGTCCAGGTCGGGCCGGGGCTCGCCGGCACCGGTGAAGAAGGCGCTGTTGAGCTTTTCGACCTCCCGGCCGGGGATCGACACCCCCAGGTCGCGCGGCAACGAGATGAGGTACGGCCGGCTCCGGTCGGCCGGGATGTGCACCAGCAGGACGGAGTCCGCCAACCGGTACGACGGTTGCTCACCGAAGCCGTCAACCCCGAGCAGTAGGACGTTCAGCGCCTCGGACGGCACGTCGGCCGGTTGACCGGACAACGCCGGGCCATCTACCGGCCGGTTGGGGCGCAGTTGCGGCACTCCGACTCCGAGCGCGGCGAGCACGGCGAGCGTGACGCCAGCGGCCTGGAACCGCTGCCGACGCCGACGGCGGGTGGCGGCCACCCGGTCGATCGCCGCCCGCAGTGGGCCGGTCGACGGGGTCATCGGTTCGTGCCGAACGAACGCGGCACGCAGGTCATCCTCGATCATGTTCATGCCTCCACGTACTCGGCCCGGAGCGTCGCCAGGGCTCGGGAGATGGACGATCGAACGGTCCCGACGGCACAGCCGAGGACGTCGGCGATCTCGACGTCGGGCAGGTCCTCGTAGTAGCGCAGCACCAGGGCGGCCCGCTGCCGTCGTGGCAGCCGGGACAGCCAGGACCAGATCTGGTCCCGGTCCACGGCGGACTGGGCGTGGTCGGTCAGCGCCGGCACCGACGCGTCGGGCTCCCCGCGCAACAGCACCCGGCGGACCCACGAGCCGCGCCGCCAGTCGACGTACTGGTTGGTGAGCATCCGGCGTACGTAACGCTCGGGCGAATCCGCGCAGGCGACCCGACGCCAGTTGAGCTGGACCCGGACCATGGTTTCCTGAACCAGGTCCTGAGCCTGGTGCGGATCACCGGTCAGCATGACCGCGTACCGCAGTAGCGGGGCCAGCCGCGTGTCCGCGAACTCCTCGTACGTCACTGCACCTCCAGGGGGCTCCTGCCACAGATGACGGGAGCGGACCTGCCGAACATTGCGGTGACTGCGATCAACCTTTTGGTTCGTCTTGCTCAATGGATGGCTCTGAGGGCTGCAGTGAGCCTTAGCGATTCCTTAAGATCCGCAAGCTCCACCTGATCCCCCAACTGGAGGAACCCCCTCATGCTCACCCACTCCACCCGGCGCTGGCTCGCTGGGCTGGGCGTAGCAGGCGCGCTCGTCGCCGCCTCCGCCAGTCCGGCCGTCGCCGTCGAGGAAGCGCCTATCAAGCTGGGCCTCTACTTTGGCGACACGACCGTCGCGACCAATTCCGCCGGCAAGGTGGATTCCACGACCGTTTACAGCAACGCGCCGGTCGTGCTCCGTGATGTCACTGTCCGCTACGACTTCCGCGACGTGGCGGGCAAGATCACCGTTGCCGCGGAGACGCCATCTGATTACTGCACGACCCCTGAGAAGGGCGTGCTGTTGTGCGCCGATCCCTTTGAGATCGGCGTGGAGGAGTGGGGCCTCGGCGGTATCGCCCCCGTCGTCATCGCGCCCACCAAGGGCGCAAAAGACGGGGATGCGGGCACCCTCAAGGTGACGCTCAGCGCCGCAGGTTTCGACTCCGTCAGCCACGACGCCAAGATCCGTGTGGGTGAGGGTGTCGACCTCGCCGCCGGGCCTGAGATCGAGAGCTCGGCGGCGCCCGGCGGAAAGTTCAGTGCCGCACTGCAGGTGAGCAACTCCGGCGAGACGACCGCCAAGGGCGCGAGCGTCATCTTCTACAACGACTACGGCATCCGCGCGGACAAGCACTACAGCAATTGCACCTACGTGGATGATGAACTGCGCAGCTGCCACTTCGACGATGACCTCGCGCCGGGTGCCACCTACGGCACCACGCTCCCCTATCGGGTGGGCGAAGACGCGTACGCCCCGGGTTCCGAGTTCGGCGAGACCAACTGGATGACGCCTGCGGAGTTTGAGGACTTCGACGCGTATCTCGACAGCGCGGGTGTCACGGTGGGCAAGCCGGGGACCGACGGGAAGCTCTCCCTCACCAAGCTCAGCACGGAGGCTGGGGCCCGCAGCTTCCAGGCCGACACCGAGCCGGAGAACAACTGGTCCTCCCTAGTCGTGAAGGTGACCGGCAAGAACGGCACCGATCTCGAGGCGATCGGCGACACCGCCTCGGGCGAGGAGGGCGACAAGGTCGTCGTCACCGTCGGCTTCCGCAACAACGGACCGGCAACGTTGGACCGCAGCCGCGGGGGCTCGGCTGTCACCCACATGAACGTGGAGATCCCGAAGAACACCACCGTCGTGGCGGCTCCGGAGTTCTGCTTCCCGATCAAGGGTGACGAGTGGGGCGAGCCGGGTCAGCCCGGCGGCCGCCTCTACGGCTGCTACCCGACGCCGTTCATCAAGGCCGGCGACCAGGAAACCGCCGACTTCACGCTTCAGATCGACAAGGTTGTTGCGAACGACGCTGGCGCCGTAAAGATCAACCTGCCCTGCCAGTGCGACGGCGGCTTCTACGCCGACCTGAAGCCGGCCAACGATGTCGCCAAGATCCTCGTGAACCCGGTCGGCGGTACGGGCGGCGGTGATGGTGGTGGTGACGGCGACGGCGACGGCCCCTCGCTGCCGATCACCGGTCAGTCCACCGGCCTGATCGCCGGCCTCGGCGCGCTGCTGCTCGCCGCCGGCGTCGGCGGCTACCTGGTGGCCAAGCGCCGCCGGACCCGCTTCGTCGCCTGATCCACCCCGCAGCACCGGTGCCCCGTCGACCGCCACGGTCGGCGGGGCACCGTCGTTGCGCCCCACGACGCCGGGATGCTGCCGATGAGCCGTGCGGCGCGGGCGGGTGGTGACCGGCCGGTCCGGCGCGGCCGCGACCCTGGGCTTCGGTACCCTTTGTGGCCGTGGACACAGCTGAGAAGACCCGCGCTCTCATGGAGAGCGTCGCCCTGAACCCGCTCGATCCCAAGGATCTGTTGCAGACCTTCGGGCTGATCGGCGTGTGGGTGATCCTCTTCGCCGAGACCGGCCTGCTGGTGGGCTTCTTCTTCCCGGGTGACTCGCTGCTGTTCCTCGCCGGGGTCGCCTCGTCACCGGTGGCGGACGCGATCTTCGGCGACGGCACCCGACTTTCCCTTGCCGGCCTCCTGATCGGTGGGCCGATCTGCGCGATCGTCGGCGCCCAGCTGGGGCACTGGCTCGGCGCGCGGTACGGCCGGCCGATGTTCGAGCGGCCGAACTCCCGGCTCTTCAAGAAGGAGTACGTGGAGAAGGCCGAGTACTACTTCCAGAAGTTCGGCCCGGCGAAGGCGGTCGTGCTGGCGCGCTTCATTCCGATCGTCCGGACGTTCCTCAACCCGGTCGCGGGCGCGCTCGGCATGCCGGCCAGGCAGTTCCTGCTCTGGAACATCGTCGGCGCGGTGCTCTGGGTGGACGGCATCCTGCTGATCGGCTACCTGCTGGCCGAGCAGATCTACCAGGCCATCGGCGACAAGATCGACCGCTACATCCTGCCGGTGGTGGCCCTGATCATTCTGATCTCGGTGCTGCCGATCTTCTTCGAGTTCCTCCGCGACCGGCGGGCTCGTAAGCGCGGCGAGGCGGTCGCGGTGGTCGCGGCGGCCAGTGCCGCCGGCGCGGTGGAGGCGGCCCGCGAGGCGTTCGACCACGACGGGCACCAGCACGGCCACCAGCGCCCGGAGCACGGTCAGGACCGTTGACAGGTACGACGACGGCCGGCCCCCTGGCGAGGGGGTCGGCCGTCGGCATGTCGAACCCGGCCTCCGGTGGTGCGACCGGGGACGAGCAGGTGTCACCCACCGGTGGCGCCACCCCTGGCTCGCCACCGGACGCCGTCCCGGCTCGGGACGGCGTAGTGCTACGTCAGCGAGCCTTCTTGGTGGCTCGCTTACGCGGCGGGGTCAGCAGGTCGGCGATCGTCGCGATCGCACTCGGGACCAAGCTGTAGTACGCCCAGACACCGCGCTTCTCCCGCTGCAACAAGCCAGCCTCGGTGAGGATACGCAGGTGATGACTGACCGTCGGCTGAGAGAGGCCAAGCGGCGCCGTCAGGTCACAGACGCACGCCTCGCCCTCGGGGGCCGACTGGATCAGGCTGAGCAGCCGCAACCGAGCAGGATCAGCAAGGGCCTTGAGGACCCCGGCGAGACGCTCGGCATCGGCACGTTCGATCGGCTCGCCGTTTAGCGGCGAGATCTGAGGCATAGTCATTTCGGCCAACGCAGTTCCCACGTATTCCATCCTTCCACCAGCAGCATCGATCCGCCTGCATATCAGCAGATCCGAATCGGCAGACTTTTACGCCACAAGGCCGAGGTCAGCCAACGTATAGGCCGCCCGGTACGGCAATCCGGCGGCTCGCACCGCGTCGCCGGCGCCTCGATCAACAATAACCACCACACCCACGACTTCCGCCCCGGCCTCGCGAAGTGCCTCGACAGCGGTCAAGACACTTCCGCCCGTGGTGGATGTGTCTTCCACCGCCAACACGCGGCGGCCGGCCACCTCCGGTCCCTCGATCCGTCGCTGAAGACCGTGGGCCTTGCCCGCCTTGCGCACCACAAAGGCGTCCAGGGCCCGGCCGGTCGGAGCGGCGGCGTGCAGCATCGAGAGCGCGACAGGGTCCGCACCCAGGGTGAGGCCCCCGACCGCGTCGAACTCCCAGTCGGCGGTGAGGTCGAGCATCACCCGGCCGACCAGAGGAGCGGCCCGGTGATGGAGCGTGACGCGCCGCAGATCCACGTACCAGTCTGCCTCGCGCCCCGACGAGAGCACGACCCGGCCGTGGACCACAGCCAGGTCGGTAATGAATTTACGCAGGTCGTCGTGGTCCCCCATGGCGATAGAGGTTACTGCGCAACTCTGAACGCCGCGTGCGGGGTCCACCCTGATCAGCCACGGGGGGAACCGATGACTGGCGATGTTCGACTACGCTCAGCAACTGGTCTGACAGCGGCGTGCCAGCGCCGTGCCAGCGCCCGATCGGGGTCGGCAGGCCTGTCGAAGCTCAGCGCTCGTCGCGACCGATGCGGCCGCGGGTGTCCCGGGCGACCGCCTGGAGCAGCCGCCGCGGCGCGTGTCGCATGCCGGCGACGACCACCTTGTACTTCCACGCCGGGATGCTGACCATCTTGCCTTTGCGCAGGTCACGCAGGGCTTCGTCGACCACATCCTCGGCTCGCAGCCACAGCCACTCCGGCGTCTTGGACATGTTGATGCCGGCCCGCTGGTGGAATTCCGTGCGCGTGTAGCCGGGGCAGAGGGCCATCACCTGAACGCCGAACGGCCGCGCCGACTGGCCGACGGACTCGCTGAAGTTGGTGACCCACGCCTTGCTGGCGGAGTACGTGGATCCGGGCATCGCCGTACCGAAACCGGCGACCGAAGAGACATTTATCACTGCCCCATTTCGGCGTTCAGTCATCGGTCGTAGCGCCGCCAGGGTCAGCCGCATGACCGCGTGCACGTTGAGCCGCAACAGTCGTGCCTCGTCCTCCGCCGTGGAGCGCAGGAACGGTTTGTTCAGGCTGATGCCCGCATTGTTGACCAACAGGTGCACCGGGCTGCCCTCGGCGAGCCGCTGCTCCACGGTGGCGCAGCCGTCGTCGGTGGACAGATCGGCGGGGATCGTCTCCACCTCGCTGCCGTACGTGGAACCCAGCTCGATGGCCATCTCGTTCAGCCGCGCCGCGTCACGGGCAACCAGCACCAGGTGCCAGCCGTCGGCGGCCAGCCGCCGGGTGAACGCCGCGCCGATGCCGGCGGTGGCCCCGGTGATCAGGGCTCGGCGCTCGGCGGTCGTGGCATCGAGCGTCACGTTGCGGTCCTCACCTGGGCGGGTACGGGGGCTGGTGCGGGGCGGGCGGAAACATCGGCGGTGCGGTTGGCGTGGTCGAGCGGTAGCGGCCGAACCAGCTGTTTGCCGCCGGCAACGCCAGCAGCAAAGCTACTACAAGGTAACCGAGGCCCTGGGCGACGGAAAGCCCGGCATTGAGCGGGATCCACCACGACGGGTACGCGTCGCCGATCAGGCCCAGCAACTCGGCGAGCGCGTGCTCGCCCGAGCCCAGTTGCAGTGGCGCGGCCCGTTCGCCGACGACCACCGCCACGCTGCAACAGCCCGCCAGCAGACCGAGCCCGCTGACCACCCACGTCGCCACCCGCACGCCGTTGCGACCGGCCAGCAGCCCGAGGGCCAGGCCAGCGAGCAGCGGCGCGGAGAGCGCCGCCACCACCGCCGACAGCACCGCGGAGCCGCGGAGCAGGGTCAGCACGTCGTCTATCTCTGCCGGGCTCGCCGAGGTGTCGCGGGCGGCGGAGCGGAACGCGTCGACCGTCGCGCCCAGCACCACCAGGTCGACCACGGCGTACGCGAGCGCGCCGACCGCCATCACCAACAGCACGGTCGTGGCCGACAGGACGGCGGCGGGCCGGCGGGCCGGTGCCGATTCCGGGTACGACACGACGAATCCCTCCGGTAGGCGTCGGGTTGCAACCTACTCGGAGGGATCGTCGGCGTCGTGCTTATCGAGCCGTCAGCTCGTCGACGGCGGGGTTGACCCGGGCCGGTCCGTGGGCGGCGTGTCGTCCGGCCGGCTCACCGGCGGCGGGTAGCTCGGCTCCCCGCTCGACGGATAGCCCGGCTCACCGGATGCCTGCGGGTTGCCGGGCTGACCCGGCGCCTGCGGGTACCCCGGGTAGCTGGCACCCGGGGTCGGCGGCTCCCAGGCCGCGGTGGGCTTGCGGAAGAACTCGTTCGCCTTCGGCAGCGCCAGCAGGATCAGCGCCGTGATCAGCGCGATCAGGCTGAGCACACCCAGCAGGATGCTGACCGGGGTGAGCCAGGAGGGCAGGGCCTCCTCCAGGCGGCGCCGGACCTCCTCGGAGCTCGGCCCATCGCCGCTGGTCCCGCCACCGGCGGTGAGACCGCTGGCCGCGTTGCCGAGCAGGCCACTGCCGACGCAGCAGACCATGATGCCGCCGACGATCCAGGTGGTGATCCGGGCGCCGTTGCGGCCCTGGTTGTTGAAGAGGGCCAGCACGCCCAGCACGACCGCGAGCAGCAGCAGCAGCACGCTGCCGACGATGCCGACGACGGCGAAGACGTCGGCCAACTGGTCGGCACCCTCGGCGGTGCTGCCCGCATACGCGTCACGAAGCGCGTCCCGCGTCTTGCCGAAGGTGCTGAGCGTGATGATCAGACTGATCACCTGGAGTGCCACGAACAGGTAGAGCAGGTAACTGGAAATCGACACAATGGACGGCCGCTGGCGGGCCGGCGTGCTCTGGGAATCGACCACGATTCTCCTTCCCCTAAGATCGCGCCCACACCGTATCGGCAACCGGCCAGTTCGGCATGCGACGACGAGCCCGGCGTGCCCGCCCGGTCCGGCTCAGCGAACCTCAGGCGTGGGGTGGATCGTCAGGTCGGCGGGGCCGAGCAGGGCACCGCGGGCCACCCGCCAGCCTTCTTCGCCGTACGCCTCGAAGGAGAGCCGCGCGGCGCCACCGGACTGGTAGTCGTGGTAGCGCATGGTGCCGGTCGACGGCAGGTCGGTCTCTCCGGTGGCGGTGTAACGCGCCTGCCCGGTCTCGGCCCAGGTGTAGCGCCGCCCGCCGAGTTCGATGGTCGGTGCGCCCGGGGTGACGGCGGCACCCGGTTCGGCGGTCCAGAGCACCAGTTCGAGTTCGGGGCCGTTCTCCACGGAGAGCCGGTGGCGGGTGCCGGAGTCGTCGTCGAGCAGGTGCTGCACCCAACTCCAGTCGCCCTCGACGAGGCGGATCGTGCCGCTTACCGCGTACTCCTGCTCGCGGATCCGCACCCGGTCACCCGGGGCCAGACGCAGCGGGCCGCCGCGCGGCGACTCCGCCGGCTGGCCGTCGGCCCGGCTCGTCGCCCGCCGCCGGGCCCGCACGACGATCACGGCCACCGCGAGTACGGCAACAGCCGCCACCAGGCACGTCACCAGCGCGTCCACCCGACCACCTCCCCAGGTACGTCGGCGCAGACGGTAACAACCCTGGGCACCAGGAAGGCCCGCGCTGTGGCCGACAGCTCAGCTAGGGCGCGTCCTCCGGAGGCGCCGTCGGCGGTGCGGTCGGCCCTGGCAGGGTGCCCGGTACGCCCGGCGTCAGGTGCGCGGCCGGGTCGGGGCAGATCAGGTAGCCGGGTGGGAGCGGCTGGCCCGGCGGCAGGAAGCCCGGCACGAGCGGAGTTGTCGGGTATCCGTAACCGATCGGGGCGTAGGTGGGAATGGGCATCGGCCGGGCCGGGCCGGGCGGCGTCTCGTTCGCGGTACGCGGCACGAACCAGCGGTTCGCCGGCGACAACGCCAGCAGCAGGACCACGGCCGCGGAGAGCGTCAGAACGGTGAGCACGCCCAGCCCTGCCGCGGGGAAGAACAGGTCGTCCCAGGGATCGGTGCCGGAGTAGAGCGTGTCGAAGAACGTCGAGGTCTCCCACTCTTCGTCCCACTCCGGTGGCGGCTCGGCCCCGATCTCCGGGGCGGCCAGCAGGGGCACGATGAACGCTCCGGAACAGCACTGCGCGAAGCAGACGAGCAGCTGCGCGCCACTGGCGACGAAGACCAGGATCCGCGCGACGTTCGCGCCCCGCCGGACCGGCACGACGGTGGCCGCCAGCCAGATCGCGAGCAGCACCGCCGGTACGCCGAGGATCAGCGCCGTCGCGATGTTGCCCCGCCGCTCGCCTGTCACCTCGTCCGGGTCGGCGTCCGGCACCAGTCGTACCGCGCGGTCGATCTGGCCGTCGAAGTGCACCGCCTGGACCACGGTCAGCGCGGCCAGGCCGAGCAGCACCAGCACCACGGCCAGTTGCAGCCAGAACGCGATGGTCACGGTAACCGGGCGGGGCGGACGCGGCGCGGTGGCGGGCGGGCTCATGGCTCGCAACGTACGGCGCGTTGTCGGCGACCGGCAGAACCAATCGGGCAGCACCGACCGGCGGATGGCTCATGCTGTGGCGAGCCGCCGACTGGCGTACGTGCCAAGGGTTTCGCGGTCCATCACGCAGCCGACGAAGGTGGTGAACTCGCTCGGGTCGTCCCGCAGCGACGTCCAGGCCGCTCGGGCCGCCGCCGGGTCGACGCGCTCCAGCAGCGTGGCCGCGTACACCCGGCCGGCGGGTGTGCCGTCGGCCAGCACCCGGTCGAGCTGGCGGCGTACCTCCTCGGGGTGGTCGTCGAGAGCGGCCGAGACCCGCTCGTACGCCTCCGTCACCGGCAGCAGGGTCCCGGCGATGCCAACTCCCGCAAAGGCGAGTGTGTCGGCCGCCAGCAACGAGTCGACGGCGGCGCCAAGTTCCCGCTCGGACTTCTCTTTCCCAATTCCAAACATGCCCCAACTCTTTCCCCGCCCACCCCCGCCCCACCCTGTTGATCAAGAGGTTTGCGTCATGAGAAGACGCGGATCTGACGCAAACCTCTTGATCACCGCGTTGAGGGGTGGGGGTGGGGTGGGGTTAGGCGGGGGTTATTGCGAGGGTTCCGGGGTCGGGGGAGCGGTCCACCTTTACCGTTTCGCCGTCGCGGATCTGGCCGGACAGGAGCGCCTTGGCCAACTGGTCGCCGATCGCGGTCTGCACCAGGCGGCGGAGCGGGCGGGCACCGTAGATGGGGTCGTAGCCGTGCTCGGCGAGCCACTGACGGGCGGCATCGGTGATCTCCAGGCCCAGCCGGCGGTCCGCAAGACGGTTTCGCATGCGGTCCAACTGGATGTCGACGATGGAGCGTAGGTCGTCCCCGCGCAGCGAGGCGAAGACCACGATGTCGTCCAGCCGGTTGAGGAACTCCGGCTTGAAGTGCGACCGGACCACGGCCAGCACACCCTCCCGGCGCTGCTCGTCGGCGAGCGTCAGATCGCCGATCACCGACGACCCGAGGTTGGACGTGAGGATCAGGATCGCGTTGCGGAAGTCCACCGTGCGGCCCTGGCCGTCGGTGAGCCGGCCGTCGTCGAGCACCTGGAGCAGCACGTCGAAGACGTCCGGGTGGGCCTTCTCCACCTCGTCCAGCAGCACCACCGAGTACGGCCGTCGGCGCACCGCCTCGGTGAGCTGACCACCCTCGTTGTAGCCGACGTAGCCGGGCGGCGCACCCACCAGGCGAGCGACCGAGTGCTTCTCGCCGTACTCACTCATGTCGATGCGGACCATCGCCCGCTCGTCGTCGAAGAGGAACTCGGCGAGGGCCTTGGCCAACTCCGTCTTGCCGACGCCGGTGGGGCCGAGGAAGAGGAAGCTGCCGGTCGGGCGATCGGGGTCGGCGATGCCGGCCCGGGCACGGCGTACCGCGTCGGAGACCGCGCCGACCGCTTCGGCCTGGCCGACCACCCGGCCGCCCAGCGACTCCTCCATCCGCAGCAGCTTGGCCGTCTCACCCTCCAGCAGGCGGCCGGCGGGGATGCCGGTCCAGGAGGCGACCACCGCGGCGATGTCGTCCGCGCCGACCTCTTCCTTGAGCATCGCGCCGTCGGCCTGGAGTTGGGCCAACTCCTCCTCGGCCTGCTTCAGCTCGACCTTCAGGGCGGGGATCCGGCCGTAGCGCAGCTCGGCGGCGCGTTCCAGCTCGCCGTCCCGCTCGGCACGCTCGGCCTCGCCGCCGAGGCGCTCCAGCTCCTCCTTGGCTGTGGAGAGCTTGGTGATGTGGCTCTTCTCCGTCTGCCAGCGCTCGGAGAGCACGGTGAGCTGCTCGCGCTTGTCGGCCAACTCCTTGCGGAGCCGCTCCAACCGCTCGGCCGAGGCGGCGTCCGGCTCCTTGGCCAGAGCCATCTCCTCGATCTCCAACCGGCGGACCGCCCGCTCGATCTCGTCCACCTCGACCGGACGGGAGTCGATCTCCATCCGGAGCCGGGACGCGGACTCGTCGACCAGGTCGATCGCCTTGTCGGGCAGGAACCGGTCGGTGATGTAACGGTCGGACAGTGTCGCGGCGGCGACCAGGGCGGCGTCGGTGATCCGTACGCCGTGGTGCACCTCGTAGCGCTCCTTGAGCCCACGCAGGATGCCGATGGTGTCCTCGATGGTCGGCTCACCGACCAGCACCGGTTGGAAGCGGCGCTCCAGCGCGGGGTCCTTCTCGATGTGCTCGCGGTACTCGTCCAGCGTGGTTGCGCCCACCATCCGCAGCTCACCACGGGCCAGCATCGGCTTGAGCATGTTGCCGGCGTCCATCGAGCCCTCGCCCTTGCCGGCGCCGACGACTGTGTGCAGCTCGTCGAGGAACGTGATGACCTGCCCGTTGGAGTTCTTGATCTCCTCCAGGACGGACTTCAGCCGCTCCTCGAACTGCCCGCGGTACTGCGCGCCGGCGACCATCGCGCCGAGATCCAGCGAGATCAGCTTCTTGTCTCGCAGTGACTCGGGCACGTCGCCGGTGACGATCCGCTGGGCCAGGCCCTCGACGATCGCGGTCTTGCCGACGCCGGGCTCGCCGATCAGCACCGGGTTGTTCTTGGTACGACGGGAGAGCACCTGGATGACCCGGCGGATCTCGGAGTCCCGGCCGATTACCGGATCGATCTTGCCGTCCCGGGCGCTGGCGGTGAGGTCGACGCCGTACTTGGTCAGCGCCTGGTAGGTCTGCTCGGGGTCGGCGGTGGTGACCCGACGGTCCCCACCGCGCACGGTCGGGAAGGCGGCGACCAGGGCGTCCTCGGTGGCGCCGACGGTCTTCAGCGCGCCGGACACCGCCCCGCCCACCCGGGCCAGACCGGCGAGCAGGTGCTCGGTGGAGGTGTACTCGTCGCCGAGCGGCCGGGCGATCTGCTCGGCGGCGCCGATGGCGTTGACGAACTCCCGGGCCAACGTCGGCTCGGCGATGCTGGAGCCGCGTGCGGCCGGCAGGTTGTCGACCGCACGTTGGGCGGCCTGGCGCAGCTCGGTCGGGTCGGCCCCGACGGCGCGCAGCAGACCGGTGGCGGTTGAGCCGTCGGTGTCCAGGAGTGACAGGAGCAGGTGCCACGGCTCCACGGTGGCGTGACCACGCTGGTTGGCCAGCGCGACAGCGCCCGTGATGGTTTCGCGGCTCTTCGTGGTGAGTTTCTCGGTGTTCATGGGCTCCCCCGGATCGGCGTTGTCCATTGGTTTGGACACAACCAGAGTTGAGCGTATTCCGCTCAACCTTAGCGCGTGACGCCCATCACTCCCTGCGCCGCCACCGCCAGTCGAACTCGCCGGCCGCCGGGGGCGGGCCGGGCAGCGGGTCCGCGTCCGGCACCGCCGACAGGCCAGCCAGCAGGATCGCGAGCTGCCGGCGGCGCAGTTGGCGGGTCCGCTCCGGATCAGGTACGCGCACCGCGGCGCACGCCTCCAACAACAACCCCAGATCGGGTACGACCACGTCGGCGCGCAGCCGCCCGCTGGCGTGGGCCCGATCGACCAGGGCCCTGGCCAACTCACCGGCGCGCATCGCGTCCCGACCCATCTCCTCGGTCGGGGTGAAGGCGCCGGCCAGGTGGACGGTGAGCGAGTGCACGTCGGCGTCGACCACCCGGGCCAGGAATCCGGTGAACGCGGACCAGTCGTCCGACTCGGCCAGGGCGGCCTCCGCCTCCGCGACGTACCGGCGCAGCCCGTCGTGGCAGAGCTGGCGCAGCAGATCCTCCTTGCCCGCGTACCGCCGATAGAGCGCGCTGATGCCGACGCCCGCGCGTTCGGCGACGGCGGCGATCGGGGCCTTCGGATCGTCGAGGAAGACGGCGCGGGCGGCTTCGAGGATGACCTCGTCGTTGCGGGCGGCCTGAGCGCGGCGACCGCCCAGCGCCTTGTCGGAAGTCGTTGACATGTCGTCAGCCTAACAGTGGAACGGATCGTTCCGCTCTGCTACGGTGCTAGCAGAACGAAACATTCCGTTCCGAAGGAGTTCCGGCATGAGCTACACCGCGATCCGCCCGTTCCGCGTCGAGATCCCGCAGACCGCCCTCGACGACCTGGCCGCCCGGCTGAGCCGCACCAACTGGCCCGCCGACCTGCCCAAAGCGGGCGACTCGTACGGGATGAGCAGCGACCGGGTGCGCGCCCTCGCCGACCGGTGGCGGGGCGGGTTCGACTGGCGTGCCGTCGAGGCCCGACTGAACGCCCACCCGCAGTTCGTCACCGAGATCGACGGCGAGCAGATCCACTTCCTGCACGTCCGGTCGTCCCGGCCGGACGCCACCGCGCTGGTGCTCACCCACGGCTGGCCCGGGTCGGTGCTGGAATACCTCGACGTGATCGCCCCGCTCACCGAGCCGGCCGACCCGGACGCGCCGGCCTTCCACGTGGTCATCCCGTCGCTGCCCGGCTATGGGTTCTCCGGCCCCACCCGCGGCGCCGGCTGGAACCGGTTCCGCATCGCCCGCGCCTGGGCCGAGCTGATGAACCGACTGGGTTACGACAGCTACGGCGCTGTCGGCAACGACGCCGGCTCGATGATCGCGCCTGAGCTGGGCCGGGTCGATCCGGAGCGGGTGCTCGGCGTACACGTCACCCAACTCTTCTCGTTCCCCTCCGGCGACCCGGCCGAGTTCGCCGGGCTCTCCGAGGCGGACCAGGCTGCGCTCGGGCACCTCCAGTGGTTCTACGAGAACAAGTTCTCCTTCAACCAGGTGCACAGTCAGCAGCCGCAGACCCTGGCCTTCGGGCTGGCCGACTCGCCGGTGGGGCTGCTCGCCTGGAACGCCCAACTCTTCGACGAGAGCCTGGACGCCGACTTCATCCTGGCCAACGTGGCGCTCTACTGGTTCACCGGCACGGCCGCCTCGGCGATCCGGCTCTACTGGGAGGACGCGCACGCCGGCGAGGCGCCGACCGAGCCGACCACCGTTCCGACCGCGCTGGCGATGTTCCCTGGCGACTTCCAGTCCATCCGTCGATTCGCCGAGCGGGACCACTCGAACATCGTCCGGTGGACGGCGTACGAGGCGGACGTCTCCGGTCGGGGCGACGTCGGCGGCCACTACGCGGCACACCAGGCCACCGAGGTGCTGGTCACCGACATCCGCCAGTTCTTCGTCAGCCTCCGCTGACCAGGGCGCCCGACGGTCGGCGCGGGCCTCGGCCCGCGCCGACCGCCCAAATCTGCGTTCTGTTCATCAAGCGGTAGCCTTGGCGCGTGCGAGTACGTGTCGAGCAGACCGCCCTACCCGGGATCGGGGTACGTCACGATCTGGTGACGGAGTCCGGACGCCGGCTGGGCGTTGTCTCCCACCGCAATGGCCGCCGTGATCTCGTCCTCTACGATCCCGACGACCCCGACGCCTGTCAGTCGGACATTCCGCTGACGGACGACGAGGCCGAGGCTCTGGCCGACATCCTCGGCGCGTCGCTGATGCTCGGTCAGCTCTCCGGGCTCCGCGAGCAGGCCGCTGGTCTGCTCACCGAGCAGATCGCCATCACGGCCGGGTCGCCGTACGTCAATCGGAAGCTCGGCGACACCAAGGCGCGTACCCGCACCAGCGCCTCCATTGTGGCAGTGCTGCGCGAAGGCGAAGTTATCGTTTCGCCACTCCCCTCCTTCCGCTTCGCAGCCGGCGACGTGGTGGTCGTTGTCGGGACCCGTAGAGGTCTCGACGGCGTGTCCGCCATCCTCGCCGACAGTGACCCGGACGGCTGAGGCGGATGCACGATTTCACCACGCTGCTCATCGAAGTCGGTGCGCTGCTGCTGCTGCTTGGCCTCCTCAGCCGGCTCAGCCGGCGCTTTGGCCTCTCTCCCATCCCCCTCTACCTGCTCGCCGGGCTGGCGTTCGGGCACGGCGGGCTGCTGCCGTTGGACGCCAGCGAGGAGTTCTTCGCAGTCGGCGCCGAGATCGGCGTCATCCTGCTGCTGGTGATGCTCGGCCTGGAGTACTCGGCCAACGAACTCGTCGGCAACCTGCGCTCGGCGGCGCCGGCAGGGCTGATCGACGGCCTCCTCAACGCGCTGCCCGGCGCGGGGTTTGCCCTGCTGCTCGGCTGGGACTGGGTCGCCGCCCTGGTGCTCGGCGGCATCACCTGGGTCTCCTCCTCCGGCGTGATCGCCAAGGTCCTCGCCGACCTGGGCCGGCTCGGTAACCGGGAAACCCCGGTGATC
Source organism: Micromonospora sp. CPCC 205558 (assembly GCF_036902955.1). Classification (NCBI taxonomy): domain Bacteria; kingdom Bacillati; phylum Actinomycetota; class Actinomycetes; order Micromonosporales; family Micromonosporaceae; genus Micromonospora; species Micromonospora sp. CPCC 205558. The sequence goes on along the minus strand of NZ_JBAKHR010000006.1, from coordinate 314,420 downwards.
CTCTCGGTCCTGGTGATCGAGGACCTGGCGATGGCGCTCTACCTGCCGCTCGTCACCGCTGTCCTGGCCGGCACCGGCCTGCTCGGCGGCGGGATCGCGCTCACCGTCGCGGTGGGCACGGTGCTGCTCGTGCTGGTCCTCGCCATCCGGTACGGCCACCTCATCTCCTCCGCCCTGTCGGCGAAGGACCCGGAGGCGCTGCTTCTCGGCGTACTCGGTCTGACGTTGCTGATCGCGGGCATCGCCGCGTCGCTCCAGGTGTCGGCGGCGGTCGGCGCGTTCCTGGTCGGCATCGCCCTCTCCGGCCCGGTGGCGCACCACGCCACCGAGCTGCTCTCGCCCCTGCGGGACCTGTTCGCGGCGGTGTTCTTCGTCTTCTTCGGCCTGACCACCGACCCGCAGGACATTCCGCCGGTGCTGCTGCCGGCACTCGCCCTGGCCGTGGTCACCATGGCGACGAAGACGCTCACCGGTTACCTCGCCGCCCGTCGGGTCGGCATCGCGGAACCCGGTCGATGGCGGACCGGCCTGGCACTCGTACCCCGAGGTGAGTTCTCCATCGTCATCGCCGGGCTCGCGGTGGCCGCCGGTAGCGTCGAGCCACGGTTGGCGGCGCTGGCCGCGACGTACGTCCTGATCACCGTGGTGACCGGACCGATTGTGGCCCGGCTGCCGGACTTCCCGTGGTTCAAGCGGTGGCTGCGCACCCGCGCGGCGGCCCAGCGGCCGGCGTCGATCCCGATTCACGACTGACGGTCGGACCCGCCCAATGGTTGCTGAATTGCTCCTCCCGGGGGCTACCGCAGCAAAGCTTGGGCGGGTTACCGTTTCGCCCCAGCAGCCAGGGTCCGCAGGCAGCGTTGCCAAACGCGGGCGAGAGCGGAAGGTTGGCCGGTGAGCGTGCAGGAGTCGACGTTCCACGGCTTCGCCAACCCCGTCGATCCGACTCCGGCGGAGTTGCGAGCTTGGGCATACAAGCCTGATTCGGTGCCGTTGGCCTCGATGCCACCCGACTGGGACCTGCTGGTCTCCGGCGACCGACTGGTGTTGACGCTCTTCGAGTTAGCGATGGATCCGAGTTGCCCGGCCCGGCGCTTCGCGCTGCACTGCCTGTACATCTACGCGGCCGACGGCATCCGGACGAACTTCCGCGCCCACCCCAAGCGCCGCTTCCGCAAGCTCGTCGAACAGGCCGAGCGGGACGGCGACGAGCTGATGAAGATCTGGGCGCACAACGGCCGGGTGCTGTTGGCCCGACCGGATCTCTTCGTCTACCGGGACTGGTGCGAGGGCGGCCTGGTCCGCGAAAACCGCCGCCTCGGCTGAACGTCGGATTCGCTGATCGTCGGCGAGGGCTAAGTGCGACTGCGGCCCTATGGAGCTGATGTCGTAAACGATTCAGGCCCGACGCGTGCGGGTCGCTCCGCTCACCGGGGGCGGTCGGGGCAGAGCCACCGAGTGATGTCGTAGACGACTCAGCTCCAAAGGACCTGCGAGCCCATTGCCGGACCCGCCGCGGCACCCCCGCGTCCCGGCCCGCACGAGGCGGACGGGCCCGGACGCCCGCCGAGGCGAACGAGCCGGGACCCCCCGTGAGTCCCGGCCCGCACGTCGGTCACCGGTCAGTCCTGCTCGCGTTCCGCCCCGGCTCGGCCCCGTTCGCCACCGTGCTCGCCGTCTTCGGCGAACCGGCCCGCGATGATCCGGTCCCGGTAGGTCCCCTCGGTCACCTTGTCGAACTTTTCGCGGACGGTCTCGGCCAGGTTCTCCAACCGGTCCTCCGTCTGCTGGGCCACCTTCTTCGCCGGCTCCGCCATCGCTCCCCCTCGCCATGCCGGTAGGTCCGAATTAAGCCGATTTAACCCTTATCGACAGGCTAACCGAAGCGGCCCGGACCGCGCCGGGGAATCCAGCGCGGTCCGGGCCGAGAAGACAGCTCCGGGTGAGTGGCAGGTCAGCGATCGGGCGTGCGGCGGGGGCGCCACACCACCAGAGCGGTGGACGTGCGGTTGGTCGGCACCAGATCCCGGCCCGGGAAGCGGGCCAGCGACTCCAGCTCGGCCACCCGGCGGTACGCGGCGTCCAGTTCCGCCTCCAGCCGGGCCACCCGCTGCTGCGCCTGCTCCAGCAGCCGCTCCAGCCCAATGATCCGCTTGACGCCGGCCAGGTTGATCCCGTCGTCCTGGCTGAGCCGCTGCACCTCGCGCAGCAGCACCACGTCCCGGACGCTGTAGCGACGCCCGCCGCCAGCAGCCCGGCCGGGCTGCACCAGCCCCAGTCGGTCGTACTGGCGCAGCGTCTGTGGGTGCATCCCCGCCATCCGCGCCGCCACCGAGATCATCAGCACCTTGGCCTCGTAGGCAGGGTCACCCGAACCGAGGAACTCGCCCGACATCCCGCTCACCTCCGCGTCCACTCCACCGGACTAACTGACTCGACGCACCCGTGCGTCGAGATGTTCCCTAGCCGCCGGCGGGGTCTGCTCGGCGAACGACTCCAGCGCCGTACGCGCCTCATCCGACACCCGGGCCGGCACCACCACGTCCAGGGTGACCAGCAGATCACCGGCCTGCCCGTCGCGGCGGACCACACCCTTGCCCCGGGCCCGCAGCACCCGTCCGCTCGGCGTCCCCGGCGGAACCCGCAGGGTCACCGCACCGTCGAGCGTGGGCACCCGCAGATCCGTGCCGAGCACGGCCTCCGCGAAGGTGACCGGCACGGTCAACGTCAGGTCGTCTCCGGTACGCCCGAACAGTTCGTCCGGCCGAACCTTGACGTGCACGAAGAGGTCACCGGCCGGGCCACCGCGCTCGCCCGGCTCGCCGCGCCCGGCCAGCCGGATGCGCTGACCGTCGGCCACACCGGCCGGGAAGCGCACGTTCATGGTGCGGGTCTTGGTGACACCGCCGCTGCCGTGGCACTCCGGGCACTTCTCCTCGACCACGGTGCCGACGCCCTGGCAGTTGCGGCACGGCTCGGAGAAGCTGAACGACCCCTGGTTGCGGGTGGTCACGCCGGCACCATGACAGACCGGACAGGTCTGCGGCTGGGTGCCGGGCTTGGCCCCGTTGCCATGGCAGGTGTCACAGACCCCCGGCGCGCGCAGCGTCAGGGGCAGCGTCACCCCGCGCACCGCGTCGCCGAAGTCCAGCGCCACCTCGGTCTCCACGTCCCGGCCACGGGCCGGACCGCGCGGCGCGGCCTGCCCACCGGCCTGACCTCCGGTGAAGATCGAGCTGAACAGGTCCTGGAACCCGCCGCCCCCGAAGCGGCGATCGCCGGCTCCGCCGCCGAACATGTCGGAGACGTCGAACGGCATGCCACCCGGCTGCCCCCCACCTCGGGCGTTGCGCCGGAACGCGCCCGAGCCGAAGAGCGAGCGCATCTCGTCGTACTCGCGGCGGCGGCCGCTGTCCGACAGCACGTTGTACGCCTCGGACGCGGCCTTGAACCGTTCCTCGGCCTTCGGGTCGCCCGGGTTGTGGTCCGGGTGCGACTCCCGGGCCACCTTGCGGTACGCCTTCTTGATGTCATCCGCGGAGGCGGCCTTGTCCACGCCGAGCACGGCGTAGAAGTCCTTCTCGATCCAGTCCTTCGAACTCACCGGTCCACCTCCTTCCGACCCTGCTGGCCCGGTCACTGTCTTGCACTATTCCGGATCCGCAACCGCGACCAGCGCGGGGCGCAGCAGCCGCTCACCGAGCTGGTAGCCGCGCCGCATGACCTGCACGCAGGTCGGCTCGCTGACGTCGGCCGAGGTCTGGTGCGCGACCGCCTCGTGCCGGGTCGGGTCGAACGGGTCGCCCTGCTCGCCGAAGGCGTTCAGGCCGAACTTGCCCAGCGCGGTGGTGAGCTGTTCCGCCACCGTGCCGAACGGCCCGACCAGGTCGCCATGTTCCCGGGCCCGGTCCAGGTCATCCAGGATCGGCAGCAGCGCGGCGAGCACCGAACCGGTCGCCTGCTCCTGCACGAGGCTGCGGTCACGGTCGACCCGCTTGCGGTAGTTGGCGTACTCCGCCGACACCCGCTGAAGGTCCCTGGTCCGCTCGTCGAGCTCGGCCCGGAGCGCCTCCAGCTCGGCGCCGAGCGAGGTGCCCGTGCCGCCGCCGTCCACCGGCTGCGCCGGGGCGTCCACCACCGCCGGGCCGGACGGTTCCGGCCCGTCGGTGGAGTTGACCTCGACCTCGATCTCGTCGACCACGACCTCGGCGTCCTCGACCAGACCCTCGGCGGGCACCCCGGTCTCCGCGTCGGCGGCGGTCCCCTCCGGCTCGGCGGTGTCGACGAGCTTGCGGTTGTTGCGGATGACGACCCGCTCCCCGTCGCCGGTGGTCGGCTCCGTGGGCGCGGAGCCACCCGGCGTCGACCCGGTGTCGCCCGGGTCGGCGGCTCGTGGCTTCTGCGTCATGCGGCTACCTCATCCCCTTCGCGGTGGACACGTGTCGGAGGCCGACGGTCACTTCTTGCCGTCCTCGTCCACGATTTCCGCGTCGACCACGTCGTCGGCGCCGCCGGCCTGTGCACCGGCCGCACCGGTCGCGCCGGCCGCCCCCGGGCCGGGCTCGCCACCCGGCTGCTGACCCTGCTCGGCCTGAGACGAGTAGAGCAGCGAGCCGGCCTGCTGGGAGACCTGCGCCAGCTTCTCGTGCGCCGACTTGATCTTCTCGATGTCCTGACCACCGAGGGCGCCACGCAGCTCGCCGAGGGCCTCGTTGAGCTGCTCGCGGTTCTCACTGGGCAGCTTGTCGCCGCTCTCGGCGAGGAACTTCTCGGTCTGCCACTGGAGCGCCTCGGCCACGTTGCGGGTCTCGGCGTCGTCGCGGCGACGCTTGTCCTCCTCCGCGTGCTCCTCGGCGTCCCGGCGCATCCGCTCGATGTCGTCCTTTGGCAGCGAGGAGCCGCCGGTGATCGTCATCTTCTGTTCCTTGCCGGTGCCCAGGTCCTTGGCGTGCACGTTGACGATGCCGTTGGCGTCGATGTCGAAGGCGACCTCGATCTGCGGCACGCCACGCGGCGCCGGCGGCAGGCCGGTCAGCTCGAACGTGCCGAGCTTCTTGTTGTAGGCCGCGATCTCACGCTCACCCTGGAAGACCTGGATCAGCACCGACGGCTGGTTGTCGTCAGCCGTGGTGAAGACCTCGGAGCGCTTGGTCGGGATGGTGGTGTTGCGCTCGATCAGCTTGGTGAAGATGCCGCCCTTGGTCTCGATGCCCAGGCTCAGCGGGGTCACGTCGAGCAGCAGGACGTCCTTGACCTCACCCTTGAGCACACCGGCCTGGAGGGCGGCGCCGACGGCGACGACCTCGTCCGGGTTGACGCCCTTGTTGGGGTCGCGACCAGTGAGCTGCTTGACCAGGTCGGTCACGGCGGGCATCCGGGTCGAACCGCCGACCAGGATGACGTGCTCGACGTCGGAGATCTTGATCCCGGCGTCCTTCACGGCCTGCTCGAACGGGCCCTTGCACCGGTCCAGCAGGTCCTGCGTCATCCGCTGGAACTCGGCGCGGCTGAGCGTCACGTCGAGGTGCAGCGGGCCGGCCGCGCCAGCGGTGATGTACGGCAGGTTGATGTTGGTGGTGGTGGCGGCGGACAGCTCGATCTTGGCCTTCTCGGCGGCCTCACGGAGGCGCTGGAGGGCCATCTTGTCCTGCGACAGGTCGATGCCGTGCTCACCACGGAACGTCTTGACCAGGTGGTCGATGATCCGCTGGTCCCAGTCGTCGCCACCGAGCTGGTTGTCACCGCTGGTCGACTTGACCTCGACGACGCCCTCGGCCAGCTCCAGCAGCGACACGTCGAAGGTGCCGCCGCCGAGGTCGAAGACCAGGACGGTCTGCTCCTTGGAGCCCTTGTCCAGCCCGTACGCCAGGGCGGCCGCGGTCGGCTCGTTGACGATCCGCAGCACGTTGAAGCCGGCGATCTCACCGGCCTCCTTGGTGGCCTGGCGCTGGCTGTCGTTGAAGTAGGCCGGAACGGTGATCACCGCGTCGGTGATCTGCTCGCCCAGGTACGCCTCGGCGTCCCGCTTGAGCTTCATCAGCGTCCGGGCCGAGATCTCCTGCGGGGTGTACTTCTTGCCGTCGATGTCGACGGACCAGTTCGTGCCGACCTCGCGCTTGACCGACCGGATCGTCCGGTCCGGGTTGGTCACCGCCTGGCGCTTGGCGACCTCACCGACGAGCACCTCGCCGTTGCGGGCGAACGCGACGATCGACGGAGTCGTCCGCGACCCCTCAGCGTTGGCGATGACGGTGGGTTCACCGCCCTCGAGAACGCTGACGCAGGAGTTCGTCGTGCCGAGGTCGATACCGACCGCACGTGCCATCTTCGCTTCCTCGCTTCGTAAGGTTGTGCAGGTGACGGGCGTCGCCCGTGGGCTGCTGGCGAGCACCGCCCGCTGCGGGCCCCACCACAAGTTGAGTGAACTTGACTCAATAGTGCCACGCGTTGGCCAATCGTCAAGTTGGGTTGAGTCAACCCGACGCAACCCAGCCGTTATTACCGTCCGGTTGTCTTCCCTTGCATCGGTCGGGCACGCTTTAGCGGTGACGACGCACGGCGATCCCGCCACCCGTTCCGGCGCGCCCGCCGTCGCAGCCCGCACCGCCCCGCCGGTCGCCGCGGAGGAGCCGCCCGCCACCACCGGGGACGACAGCCTCCCCGGCGCGCTGTCGGGCCTCCGGGAGGCGATCGGCGCGACCCGGTATCCCCTCGCGCTGCCCTCTGCCAGCTCGGCCCGGCACACCGCGACCGCCCTCTCCGACCAACTCGACGACTACCTGCTGCCCCGGCTTGCGCGGCTCGACGCCCCACTGCTCGTCGTGGTTGGCGGCTCCACCGGCGCGGGCAAGTCGACCCTGGTCAACAGTCTGGTCAAGGCCCGGGTCAGCGCCGCCGGCGTGCTCCGGCCGACCACCCGCTCCCCGGTGCTGGTCTGCAACCCGTCCGACGCGGCCTGGTTCCGGCAGGGCGACCTCCTGCCCGGGCTGACCCGCACCACCGAGCCGAGCGACGATCCGCGTGCCCTGCACCTCGTCACCGCCCCGGCGCTCCCCGCCGGGCTGGCCTTCCTCGACGCGCCCGACATCGACTCGGTCGTCGACGCGAACCGGGCACTCGCCAGCCAACTGCTGGCCGCCGCCGACCTGTGGCTCTTCGTCACCACCGCCGCCCGGTACGCCGACGCGGTGCCCTGGGAGCTGCTGCGCAGCGCCCGGGCGCGCGGCGCGGTGATCGCCATGGTGCTGGACCGGGTGCCCGCCGAGGCCACCGACGAGATCGCCGCACACCTGACCGAGATGCTCGCCGAGCAGGGCCTCGACCGGGCGCCACTGTTCGTGTTGCCCGAGACCTGGGTCGACGGTCAGGGGCTGCTGCCCGAGGGAGTCACCGCGCCGCTGGCCGACTGGTTCGCCCGGCTGGCCGCCGATGTCGACGCGCGGGCGGCGGTGGTCCGCCAGACCCTCGACGGGGCGCTGGCCGCGCTCCACCCCACCGTGGAAAATCTGGCCGACGCCGCCGACGAGCAGCTCGCCGCCGCCGACGGGCTGGACGAACGGGTCCGGGCCGCGTACCGGGGCGCCGAACGCACCGTCGAGCAAGGGCTTCAGGACGGCCGGCTGCTCCGCGGTGAGGTGCTCGCCCGCTGGCAGGAGTTCGTCGGCACCGGCGAGCTGTTCCGCACGCTGGAGGCACGGATCGGCCACCTACGGGACCGGGTGGTGGCCGCCGTCACCGGTCGACCGGCACCCGCCGTCGAGCTGCGCAACGCCATCGAGTCCCAGCTGGTGACGCTGCTGCGTGGGGTGGCCTCCGAGGCCGCCGAGTCCGCGTACACCGGGTGGAAGGCTCACCCGGCCGGCGCCGGGCTGCTCGACCCGGCGCTCGCCCACCCGAGCGACGACCTACCCGAGCGCGCCGAGCGCATGGTCCGGGACTGGCAGCGCGGAGTGCTGGAACTGGTCCGGGTTGAGGGCGGTGACAAGCGGTTCGTGGCCCGCACCGCCGCGTACGCGGTGAACGCCACCGGGCTGGCCGTGATGATCGCCGTCTTCGCTTCCACCGCGTTCATCCCGACCGGGCTGGAGGTGGCCACCGGGGCCGGCACCACTGTCGCCGCGCAGGCCGTCCTCCAGGCGATCTTCGGGGACCAGGCGGTGCGTACCCTCGCTGCCAAGGCCCGCACCGACCTGCTGGACCGGGTGCGGACGCTGCTCGACGCGGAGGCCGAGCGCTTCTTGAGCCGCACCGCCGACGCCCGCCCCGCCGCGGACGCCGGCGACGGGCTGCGGCGGGCCGCCGGCCGGGTCGAGCTGGCCCGGCATCGCAGCGGGCTGTCGGCCGGCGACGAGGAGGGTTCCGGGTGAGCAACATCGCCGGGCGGGTACGCGAGGTGTTCCGCGGCGACCAGCGGGTCGACGCCGACGCGCTGATCGCCCGGCTGGAGGCGGTACGCCGGTTCCTGACCGTCGTGGACGGTCTACTCCCGGACGCCGACCTGGTGCCCGCGCACACCCTGGTCGAGCGGGCCGGCACCCGGCTCACGCTGTCCCGGGACCACACCGTGGTCGCCCTGGCCGGTGCCACCGGCAGCGGCAAGTCCAGCCTCTTCAACGCGTTGGCCCGGCTGGAACTCTCGCCGGTCGGGGTCCGCCGGCCCACCACCGGCGTCACCCACGCCTGCGTGTGGGGGCCGTTGGAGGGCGCCAACCATCTGCTCGACTGGATCGGCGTACTGCCCCGGCACCGCTTCGTCCGGGAGAGCGCCCTGGACGCGGACGACGAGACGGCCCTGCACGGGCTGATCCTGCTCGACCTGCCCGACTTCGACTCGGTGCAGCGATCTCACCGACTTGAGGTGGACCGACTCCTCGGCCTCGTCGACCAGGTGGTCTGGGTGGTCGACCCGCAGAAGTACGCCGACCGGGTCATCCACGACAGCTACCTGCGCGAGTTCCACCGGCACCGCGACGTCACAGTGGTCGTGCTCAACCAGGCCGACCGGCTGCCCCCGGCCGAGGTGCCCCGGGTCCTGGACGACCTGCGTCGGCTGCTCGACACGGACGGGCTGACCGGTGTGCCCCTGCTGGCCACCACGGCAGTCGATCCGGCCGGGATGGTCGGGCTGCGAAACGCCCTGGAGCACACGGTGGCCGAACGGCAGGCCGCGCTGCGCCGGCTCGCGGGTGACGTCGACACGGTCGTCGGCGGCCTGGACGAACTGGTCGGTTCGGCCCGGCCGGCGGGTGGGCCGGACGACGCCGCCGTCAACGGGCTGAACCGGGCGTTGGCCGGGGCGGCCGGCGTGCCCGCGGTGACCGAGGCCGTGGAGCGGGCGTACCGGCACCGGGCTGGCGCGGCCACCGGCTGGCCCGTGGTCCGGGGCTGGCGGCGGTTACGACCCGACCCGCTGCGCCGGCTGCACCTGCCCGGCCCGATCGGCGACCGGACCGACCCAGCGGAGAGCCTGGTCGCAGCCACCTCGGTACCGGACCCGACAGCCGCCCAACGCTCGGCGCTCGGCCTCGCCATCCGCGCGGTGGCCGACCGGGCCGCCGGCGACCTGCCCGCCGCCTGGCCCGGCGCGGTGACCTCCGCCGCCCGCTCCCGCATCGGCGACCTGCCGGATGCCCTGGACCGCACGGTTGCCGGCACCGACCTCGGCCTCGACCGTCGACCGGTGTGGTGGCGGATCGTCGGCGGTGTGCAGTGGTTGGTCACCCTCGCCGCCGTGGTCGGGCTGGGCTGGCTGGTGCTCGGCTACGCGCTGCGGGCGCTCGGCCTGCCCGCGCTGGACAATCCGTTGGTCGGTGAGGTGCCGCTGCCGACAGTGCTGCTGCTCGGTGGCCTGCTGGCCGGGCTGCTGGTGGCGGCGGTGACCCGCCCGGTGGTGCGCTGGGCGGCCCGACGCGCCGGGGCCCGCGCCGAACAGCGGCTGACGGCGCGGGTGGCCCAGGTGGGCGACGAGTACGTGCTGACCCCGGTCCGGATCGTGCTCGGCTCGTACGCGCAGGCACGCGACGCGCTGCGGGACGCCGCGCGCCGCTGACGCTCCGCACGGCCCGCTACCGCTCTCGGTACGCCCACAGCGGCGTAGGGTCGGAGCATGGCCACGCCTCAGACCCCCTACGACGCGGTGCTGCACGCCGCACGCGACGTGACCAAGCTGGAGTCCGCCCTGGACGCCGAGATGCTGGGCAGCGCCCTGCTGGGCAGTGTCTACGCGATCGCGGAGACCGACCGCGACGCCGCCGTACGGGAGTTCGTCACCGGCTTCCTCGCCGCCACCACCCGCCGCAGGGTCGCGGCGGCGACCACCATCCGGCAGGTCTTCGCCACGCTCGTCCCGACCGCCGAGGGCACCGAGCGGGTCCGTCCGGGCAGCCAGGCGCCCAGCTGGACGGCCCAGCTCGGCAGGGTGCACCTCACCGGCAGTTGGGCGTACGGCGACGTGTACGGCGATCAGACCTCCTACCTGGCGACCTTCGCCTACGACGACGAGTCCGGCGGCTCGGAGCACGCGTTGGTGGCCCTGGTGGACCACAACATCGGGATCACCAAGGACATCTTCGTGGGCGGGCCGGCCGAACGGATCCTGGACCAGGTCCGGCAGATGTGCGCCGACGACGAGTTGACCTGGTTCCGTTCCGAAGATCCAGCCCGGCTCCGGGGCGAGGTGGCCCGGCATCTGGCGGTCACCGACGACCTGGGCGAGTTGCCCGGCGAGGGATCTCTCGCCACCGACCGGGCGTTGGTCGGGGCCCGGCTGGCGATGCTGCCCACCGCGGCCGACCCGACCGGTCCGGCGGAGGTCGAGCCGCTCTCCGCGGCCGAGCGGACCGACCTGGTCCGGCGGTTCCTCGCCGCGCCGGAGGCGGTCCGCTTCGGGCTGGACGCCGTCGACGGCCCCGAGTTGGCCTCGCTGCACTTCTGCCTGAGCCTGCTGCTGGACCATTCGGCGAGCTTTCCGGACGCCGATCCGATGCGTTGGAGCCCTGCGGTGTCCGGGCTCTTCCTGCTGGACTGGGTGCACCGCCGGGCCGTGCTGGACATGGACGACGCGGCGATGCTGCCCCGGGTGCTGCGGGCCTGGGCGCGGTACGCGTCGCGCCAGCGCGGGCTGCCCGAGGCGGCGACGACGCGCACCGACGAGGCGATCGAGGAGATGGTGCCGGAGTTCGCCCGCCTCTACTCGACCGGTGAGCGGCGCAGCGCGGCCACCGCCGCTGTGGCGCAGTTGATGGCCGACGGGGTGGACCCGGACGACCCGGCCGCGTTGGACGCGTGGATCGAGGCGAACCGGCACCGCCTCGCCGACGACGGCGCCTGACCGCGTCCGAGGGTGGGTGGCTCCGCGCCGCCCGCCCTCGGGTCAGCGCAGCGGGCCGAAGACCACCGCGGCGATCAGGGCGCCGAGCGCCCCTCCGGCCAGCACCTGCGCCACCGTGTGGTCCCTCAGCCGTACCCGGGACCAGCCGACCACCGCCAGCAGCGGTGCGGCGACGACCAGCCGTGTCCCGAAGGTCAACATCAGGATGACCAGCGTGCCGGCGGCCACCGCCGAGTGGATCGACATCTTCCACCAGTGGCTGACCGACACGGCGACGACGAGGCCGACCAGCCCGGACAGCGCCAGTGCCAGGACCGGGCGGGGCGCGCCGAACACGGCGAGCAGGACGAGACCTACCGCGACCGAACCGAGGCCGACGAGCAGCGGCGCCCGGCGCTGCTCCCGCCGGCCGACGTGGTGGTCGGTGAGCCGGCCACGGCGTACCCCGCCGACGATGTAGGCGAACGGAATGCCGGTGACGAAGAGAGTGGCGAGCAGACCCCAGACGAGACCCTGACCGGGGCGGTGTGCGCTCTGCCAGCTCACCGTCAGGATCAGCAGCGACACGAGCACCGCCGGTGCGGTCACTTCGGTGACCAACCGGGCGATCCGCAGCCCCGGGCCGGGCCGGGTGGTGACCGGGCGGAGTTCCGCACCGCCGCCCACGACACCCCCTCTGGTACGCGCCTACCGCCGAACACCACCGAAGCCGGGCGGGCCGCGTCTGATCGTCACCGTACCGTCGGCGACAGCAGGAGGTGCGGCGGTCCGGCCAGCGGAGCCGGGCTGACGCTGGGCGTCGAGGCGACGGTCGACGGCGACGGGTTCGCCGGGCTGGGCCTGCGGGTCGGTGCCGCGGGCGGCGTGGGTGTCGGGGCCGGGACGGACCGGGTGCCGGTCGGCACGGCGGTGGCGGTCGCGTCGTCGCTCGGCGTGGGTGTCGGGGCCGGGACGGACCGGGTGCCGGTCGGCACGGCGGTGGCGGTCGCGTCGTCGCTCGGCGTGGGTGTCGTACCCAGCGTCGGGTCCGGTGTGGGCGTCGGGTCCGCCGTCGGGGTCGAGGTCGAATCGGGGTCGGCCGAGCCGGTCGGATCCGGGTCGGTCGGGTCGGTCGGGTCGGTCGGGTCGGTCGGGTCGGTCGGGTCCGGGTCCGGGTCCGGCGGATCGGTCGGGTCGGAGCCGGTCGGCGGCGGAGCGACGGGCGGGGGTACGGGCGGCGAGGTGCTCCGCGTGGGTTTCGGTGCCACCGGCGGAGCGGTCGTCCGCAGGGCCGGCCCGGGATCGGCTGCGGCGGGCCCGTGCAGTGGACGTCGCGGACCGGCGGTCAGCCAGCCGCTGCTCGGGTCGACGCTGGGTGTGCCGAGCGGCGGAGGCGGCGGTTGGCTGGCCATCGGCAGCGGGATCACCACCGGCCCGACGGAGGGGGTCGGGATGAACGGGGTGCTGCTGTCCGGCAGGGCGGTGCTGCCCTGGGTGGCCGAGCCCGCGCTGATCGCGGCGAGAATGGGCATCGACGCGGTGCCGGCCAGTAGCGCGACGGTGAGCAGGTAACCACGGGTGGGGCCAGCGGCGCCGGGGGCCCGGTGAACGCCGACCACCCGGCGATAGCCGCCGGCCGACCGGTGCCGACCAAGTGCTGGTGTGCCGGGACCGTCACCTGGCTCGTACACCGCGCACCCCTTGTCGTCGGCCGTCGAATGACAGGGATGGACGCCGCCGGGGGCAAAAACCCGACAAATAACCCGATAGGCGTGATCCTGCGGGAATCAGCCTGGCGTAGTCACCCTGCGTCAGCCAACCTCCACCGCGTGTCGACACGCGGTGCTGGCCGAACGGTGACGAATCCCGTCGGAAGGCATAGGAAACGCGGGCCGGCATGATGACGACAAACGGCGTCAAAGCATGGGCGGTCGGAATACGGGGGCAGGCGTACTGTGGGCGCTCTCACCTGCTCTGCGAATATGGAGCACGACGGCAACGCAGCCGTGACCTCCGCGCACCCTCGCGGCAGGCGCGGCCCGGCGCCGGCGCTCCCGATCCGGGTTCGGCCAGAACCCGGTTCACGCCGTGCGGCAACCCCCACCGGGGCTAGGCGCGGCCGCCAGGAACCGGTCCGGCAGCAGCCGGGCAGGCGCACGAGTTGCGCGGCCGGGTGACCCCCCGGTGCCGACGCAGTCACGACAGGGAGAGACCGATGGCAAAGGGCGACCCCGGGGGCACCACCCGCAGCAGGCGGGCCGCACCCCGCTCCAGGAAGGGCGCGGCCGGCGACCCCGCGCTGGTGCAGCTACTCACCCCCGAAGGCGAGCGGATCGACAGCGCCACCGGGCCGGACGGCACCGAGTACCGCGTCGACTTCACCGACGAGGAATACCGCGGTCTCTACCGCGACCTGGTGCTGGTCCGGAAGCTGGACGCCGAGGCGACAGCTCTCCAGCGTCAGGGCGAGCTGGGCCTCTGGGCCAGCCTGCTCGGCCAGGAAGCCGCCCAGGTCGGCTCCGGCCGAGCGCTGCGTACCCAGGACATGGCCTTCCCGACCTACCGGGAGCACGGCGTCCTCTACTGCCGGGGCATCGACCCGATCATGCCGCTCGGCCTGTTCCGCGGTGTCGACCAGGGCGGCTGGGACCCGAACGAGTTCAAGTTCAACATGTACACGATCGTCATCGGCGCGCAGACCCTGCACGCCACCGGCTACGCGATGGGCATCACCATCGACGGCAAGACCGGCACCGACGACGGCGAAGCGGCTATCGCCTACTTCGGCGACGGCGCCACCAGCCAGGGCGACGTGAACGAGGCGTTCGTCTGGGCCAGCGTGTTCAACGCGCCGCTGGTCTTCTTCTGCCAGAACAACCAGTACGCGATCTCCGAGCCGCTGGAGCGGCAGACCCGCGTCCCGCTCTACCAGCGGGCCGCCGGCTTCGGCTTCCCCGGCGTACGGGTGGACGGCAACGACGTGCTCGCCACGTACGCGGTCACCCGCACCGCGCTGGACAACGCCCGCCTCGGACAGGGCCCGAGCCTCATCGAGGCGTACACCTACCGGATGGGTGCGCACACCACCTCCGACGACCCGACCCGCTACCGGATCGCCAGCGAGGTCGAGGCGTGGCAGGCCAAGGACCCGATCGCCCGGGTCAAGGCCTTCCTGGAGAAGCAGCAGATCGCCGACGCGGACTTCTTCGCCGAGGTCGAGGAACAGGCCCGCCGCGAGTCGGTGCACCTGCGCGAGCGGGTGCTCGAGATGCCGGACCCAGAGCCGGTGACGATGTTCGACCACGTCTACCCCAACGGGTCCCCGCTGCTCGACGAGCAGCGGGCGCAGTTCAGCCGCTACATGGAGTCGTTCGAGGGGAGCGCCCACTGATGGCCACGGAGACGCTCACCATCGGCAAGGCCCTCAACACCGGTCTGCGCCGCGCCCTGGAGAACGACCCCAAGGTCATCATCATGGGCGAGGACGTCGGCAAGCTCGGCGGCGTCTTCCGGATCACCGACGGTCTCCAGAAGGACTTCGGCGACCAGCGGGTGATCGACACCCCGTTGGCCGAGTCCGGCATCATCGGCACCGCTGTTGGTCTGGCAATCCGCGGCTACCGACCGGTCTGCGAGATCCAGTTCGACGGCTTCGTCTACCCCGCGTACGACCAGATCGTGTCGCAGGTGGCGAAGATGCACTACCGCTCGGGCGGCAAGCTCAGCATCCCCATGGTGATCCGGATCCCGTTCGGCGGCGGCATCGGCGCGGTCGAGCACCACTCCGAGTCGCCGGAGGCGTACTTCGCGCACACCGCCGGCCTGAAGGTGGTGACCTGCTCCAACCCGCAGGACGCGTACGTGATGATCCAGCAGGCCATCGCCTCGGACGACCCGATCGTCTTCCTGGAGCCCAAGCGGCGCTACTGGGAGAAGGGCCAGGTCGACCTGGACGCGCCGCTGTCCGACGCGTACCCCCTGCACTCGGCCCGGGTCGTGCGGCCCGGCACCGACGTCACCGTGCTGGCCTACGGCCCGATGGTGCGCACCTGCCTGGACGCGGCGACCGCCGCCGCCGAGGACGGCCGGGAGTTGGAGGTCATCGACCTGCGCTCGCTCTCGCCGCTGGACCTGACCGCCGCGTACGAGTCGGTGAAGCGCACCGGCCGCGCGGTGGTGGTGCACGAGGCGCCGTCCAACATCGGCCTCGGCGCCGAGTTGGCCGCCCGGATCACCGAGGAGTGCTTCTACTCCCTGGAGTCGCCCGTGCTGCGGGTGACCGGCTTCGACACCCCCTACCCGGCCGCCCGGGTGGAGGAGGAGTACCTGCCCGACCTCGATCGGGTGCTCGACGCCGTCGACCGCACCTTCGGCTGGTGAGCGGCATGTCCCGGATCAAGACGTTCAACCTGCCCGACCTGGGCGAGGGGCTGACCGAGGGCGAGATCCTGGCCTGGCTGGTCAAGGTCGGCGACACCATCGAGCTGAACCAGCCGATCGTCGAGGTGGAAACGGCGAAGGCGGCCGTGGAGATCCCGGCGAAGTGGGCCGGGCAGGTGCAGGCGATCCACCACCCGGAGGGCACTACGGTCGAGGTCGGTACGCCGATCATCGCGATCGACACCGACCCGGGGGCCGGTCCGTTGGAGACGCCGTCGACCACGGCCACGCCCAGCGGCGACCTGCCCACCCCGTCGGCGGCCTCGCTGGCGGCGGTGGAGGTGGCACCCGCCGAGGGCATGGTGGAGCCCGGCCTGATCGGCGGTGCGGCCCCGGGTGGGCGGACGGCGGTGCTGGTCGGCTACGGCCCGCGTACGACAGCCGCCAAGCGCCGCCCGCGCAAGGGCGGCGTGCCGGCGCAGGCCGTCGCGACGCCGGCTCCGGTCGCACCTACCCCCGCCCCGGCACCTACCCCCGCCCCGGCTCCGGTCGCTCCTGGCCGTAACGCGCAGGGCGCTGCCGTGACGGGCGGTCTGGTGCTGGCCAAGCCACCGGTCCGCAAGCTCGCCAAGGATCTCGGGGTGGACCTCGGCACGTTGACCGGGTCGGGGCCACTTGGCTCGATCACCCGGGAGGACGTGCAGCGGGCGGCGAGCGGTGCGGCCACGGTGGTTGCCGAGCCGATCGCGGCGACCACCGCGCCCAGCTTCGGCGCGGACCGGGAGCAGCGCATCCCGGTCAAGGGGGTCCGCAAGCTCACCGCCGAGAACATGTCCCGCTCGGCGTTCACCGCCCCGCACGTGACGGAGTTCCTGACCGTCGACGTGACCCGGGCGATGAAGGCCCTGGATCGGCTGCGCGGCCGGCGGGAGTGGCGCGACGTACGGGTCTCGCCGCTGCTGCTGGTGGCGAAGGCGGTGCTGCTGGCCGTGCAACGGCACCCGATGGTCAACTCGACCTGGGCGGGCGACGAGATCGTGGTCAAGGAGTACGTCAACCTCGGCATCGCGGCAGCCACCGAGCGCGGTCTGATCGTGCCGAACGTCAAGGACGCCGGCCGACTCTCGCTGCGTGAGCTGGCGGACGCGCTGACCGACCTGGTGCAGACGGCGAAGTCGGGCCGCACCTCCCCGGCGGCCATGTCCGGTGGCACCCTGACCATCACCAACGTCGGCGTGTTCGGGGTGGACACCGGCACACCGATCCTGCCGCCGGGTGAGTCCGCGATCCTGGCCTTCGGCGCGGTGCGGGAGATGCCCTGGGTGCACAAGGGCAAGGTCAAGGTTCGCCAGGTCACCACGTTGGGGCTGAGCTTCGATCACCGGATCATCGACGGTGAGCTGGGCTCGAAGTTCCTGCGGGACGTCGGCGACTTCCTCACGGATCCGGAGGCGGCGCTGCTCGCCTGGACCTGATCGTTCGAAACGCCAGCCACGGCCGGTGTGCCACGGGTTAACGCCCGGCACACCGGCCGTGTCCGTTGGGCGACGGAACCGTCAGCCAGAAGACCTGTTGACCTTTGATTGTTAGGCAGGTGTCTCAGCTCACCTAATAATCGATGGAAGTTTGCCGGCTTGTGCGGTTGAATAGATGCATCAGGGGCTGACAACCGAATAGCTAGGGGGACCCACCAATGAGCATGATCGAGCGAATCCGCAACCACCGCGACGCTTCCCGCCGCGCCCGTGCCATCGAGCACGCGCTGCGCTCGGCGAACACGCCGGCGGTCCGCGAGGAGATCCTCGTCATCGCCCAGCGTCACGTGAGCTGACGCTCCCAGACACTCCTCACCTCCTCCAGATCGATGGCCCACCCGGCCCGCCGGGTGGGCCATCGGCGTTCACCCGCCACCCACCACCGGGATTCCGCCCTGCCGCAGCGCCCGGTACGGTGGGCTTCGGTCGCCGCCCGCCGACCCGGCAGAGGCCGAGCCGACAGAAGCTGCTCGACACCAACCGGTCACGGTGAGTGACGGCCAGTGCTCCTTGGACGTGTCGTGCCACCACCCGATACCGTGCGGGGAGCCGGCACAGCGGTACGCCGGTGACGCCGGCAGCCACGCCGAGGAGACCGATCGGCACCGGCGAGCCGACATGTGATGGAGGAGGCGCACCCATGACGTCCGAGGGCCCGCACCGCCCCGGCCAAGAGCCGGACGAGGTGTCACCGGGCGCCGGCGGACCGGCGCCGTACGGCGACCGCCCGGCGCAGCCGGAGAACGGCCAGAACGCCGCCGGCCCCGACCTGGGCTGGGCACCCCCGCCCCCGACGCGGCCCAACCCGCCGGCGCCGGCATGGGCGACCCAGCCCGAGCAGCCACCGGCCCCCGCCTGGGGTGCTGCTCCACAGCCCAACGACCCGGCGCAGCCCGCCTGGGCCGCGGGCGGTGGCGCGAGCGAGCCGCCGCAGCAGCAGCCCGGCACATGGCCCGGCAACGATGGCGCCCCGGCTCCGACGCAGCCCGACCCCTGGGCAGCGCAGCAGCAGGGCTGGACGCCCGCCGAGCCGAGCTCGCCCGCGCCGACCTGGACCCCGAACGCCCCCGCTGAGCAGCCGGACTGGGTGCAGGTCCAGCCGGCCGCGCGGGGCGCCGCGCAGGTTCCCCCGGCCACCGCCGCCTGGCCCACCCAGGAGGACCCGGCCGCCGCTTGGGGCGGCACGCCGCAGGCCAACCCGCCCGCCGCCGACTGGCGTGGGGCCGAGTCTGCGCAAGCCGACTCGCCGCAGGCCGCCGGCTGGTCCGGCGGCGCTCAGCAGGACCAGGCCGCCGGCAACGGCGGCTGGCCCGCTGGCGGCGGCGCCCGGAACGACCAGCCGGTGTGGACGCCGGCCGAGCAGTCGCCACCAGCCTGGGGCCAGCCCGCCGAAGCAACCGAGCAGCCCGCCCCCGGTTGGGGTCAGGCCGCCCAGCCGACCGCCGCCCGTGGCGCTGCCCAGGTCCCGGCCCCGACGACGACCTGGCCCGCGCAGGACGACCCGGCCAACTCCGGCGGGTGGGCCGCGCAGCAGCAGGCGCAACCCGCAGGGTGGAACGACGGCAGCGACGCGCGGCAGGACCAGCCCGCGCAGCCGGCCGCCTGGGGTGGCGCCGAGAGCCGACCGCAGCAGCCCGACTGGGTGCTCCCCCAACCGGAGCAGCAGACCGACCGGCCGGAGCAGGCAGCATGGGCCTCCGCGGAGCCCAGCAACCTTCCCGCCCGTGCCAGCGCCAGCGTGCCCACCAGCGGCGGCGCACCCAACTGGGCCCCCAGCCCGGACAATGCCGCCCAGGGCAACTCCGGCGGCGTGGCGGAGGTCGAGCCGTGGGCGCCTGGTGAGGTGTGGGGCCGCGCGGAGGCCGAAGCTTCCGCCCAGTCCCGTGGCGGCTGGGAGGCGGACCGGAGCGACGAGGCACCGGCCTACCAGCCCGCGCCCGCACCGGGCATCTCGCCGGCGAACGCGGTGCCGCTACCTCCGCAGGAGCAGCGCGTGCCAGGTGCCAGCCTGGCTGCCGCCCCGCCGGCCGACTACGCGCCCCAGGGCCAGTTCGCTCCGATCCCCGAGCAGCCCGCCTACGCCGAGCGGGAGACCCCGGAGCCGGCCGCGCAGTACGGTGGCCGCCCCGAGGACGTCTCCGGGAGCGCTGCTGTGGTGCCCGCACCGCGTACCTCGCCGGAGTCCGGCACGGGCCGTGCGGTCGTACCGGGGTCGGACGCCGAGTCGGCAGCCGGCGCGGCGGCCCGGGCCACGGCGAGCGCTTCAGTGCCGCTGGCCAGCCGGGTGATGCCCCCGACCGACCAGGCGATCCGACCGACCGGCACGGCCGCACCGCAACCCCGGGTGTACGGCCGCCCGGCTCGACCGGAGCCGGAGGCCGAGCCGGAGCCGGAGGCGTTCCAGGGCAACCCGGGCGCCGACCGCCAGGGCACCCCGGAGTGGCAGAACGACGCGCCGCAGCAGGCCATGCCCGACTGGCAGAACGAGGGGCAGCGACAGGTCGCGCCCGACTGGCAGAACGACGCGCAGCGGCAGGTCGGCTCCGGTTGGGGCGGCGAGGCCCCGGCCGAGCCGCGCTTCGACGACCGGCAGCCCGCACCGAACGCGTTCAACGAGGCCCCGTCGGTGCCGCCGGCGTTCCCGCCCGGTGTGCCGTCCTTCGTCGACGCCCCGGGCAACAGCAGGCCGGTGAACGGCGTTCGACCGCACGCCGATGCCGAGCCGCCAGCGGACCAGTTCGGCGGCCCCGTTTCGCCTGCCGCCGGCGCCAGCACCGTGAACGGGACGGCGACCTTCGGTGCGCCGAACTTCGGTGGCCCCGGTTCCGGCGGGCCTGGCTTCGGTGGGCCGGCGACCGAACAGGTGCCGGGCGGCGGCTTCCCGCCGTCATTCCCGCCACCTCCGCAGCCCGCGCCGTCCTGGGGCCAGGAAGTCAGCCCGACGGACCAGGGCCGGTTCGACGCGTTCAAGCCGGACGCCGAGGAGCCGAAGACGGAGGCACCGACGCCGAAGGTGCGCAACGGCCGGGTGCTGGCCGCGGTGCTGATCGCCGCGGTGCTCATCCTGGCGGTGCCGCTCGGCCTGCTGCTGCTGCTCGGCAAGGTCGGCGGGAAGGAAACGCCGGCCTTCGACCCGGCGGTCGGCACCTGCGTGAAGCAGTCCGGGCAGGGCGGCGCCTCGGCGGCGGACTGCGGCGAGGCGGGCGCCTTCACGATCGTCTCGAAGGTGGACGCCAAGGAGAAGTGCACCGACCCGACGCAGCCGCACGTGGTGCTGCCGGGTGACGGCGCCAACCGGGTGCTCTGCCTGAAGCCGGCCACGAAGTAGCTCGACCGACGGCGGGGTCACGGGTAACCGTGGCTCCGCCGTTGTCGTACCCGAGCAGGGCCGGCGAGGCGTGTCGATGCATTACGGGTCGTTCTGTCGGCTGCGATCTCGGCGGGCAGCCGGACGTACGCTGCCACCTCGCCCCGAAGGCAGGGGCACCGACAGCAGGAACCGCGCGTACAGATCGATCACCGGCACCGACGGAAGGTCGTTCACGGCGATCACGAACTGACTCGCGAGGTAGGTCGCCGTTGCCCAAGGATCGCCATGGGCAAGGGTGGCCCGCGCGTCGGGACATGGGTAGGGCTGCCCGCATACCGCACAGTCCCACGCCGGGCGCTGCGGCCGGTGGTCGCTCACCGGGCCGCTCGGCCTGGCTGTGGAGAGGCGTCGGGCAAGGCTGGGATCGCGGGCGGCTCCGAGGGCTGCATGACCGCCATGCTCACGCCGCACGGTGCCCCTTGTCAAGGTGCAGGTTGCTGTTTGACGGGTTGCGGTTTGGCAGGGAGTGCCGTGGCTAACCTGCGCCCATGCCAAGGCACCTCTACGGACGGGGCGAGATCGCCCGTCGTCTCGGGGTGAGCCGACAGCGCGCGGCGGAGATCATGGCACGGCCCGACTTCCCCGAACCGTACGACGTACTCGGTATGGGCGCGGTCTGGCGCATCGAAGACGTAGAGGCCTGGGTGCGTGAGCACCGGCCGCACCTCGCCGACGGCGCGGACTGAAAGCCCCTCGACCGCCTTGTCGTCCGGGTCACGGTGGCTGGGCCCACGAGGCGTGGCAGGCTGACAGGCATGGGATCGACAGCGCGTGTACGGGCTCCAGAACTGCGGGGCCGGCAGTGGCTCAACACCGGCGGGCAGAATCTGACCCTGCAGGACCTTCGCGGCAAGATCGTGATCGCGGATTTTTGGAAGTCCTAGAAGAAGCTTGTAACTCACTCACCGAGGGCCTAGCGTCCTCGCCATGTCCCACCATGAACACCTCGCCGATCTATACCTACGCCTGTCCCTCGACCGTGAGGGAAAGACCGCAATCGAGCGCCAAGAGGCCGACTGCCGGGCCTGGGCCACGCGCGCCGGGTTAGAGGTCCGTACCGTCCACATCGACCGGGGCCGCTCCGGCTACAAGGCCGTCGACCGCGCCGGTTTCGACGCCGCCGTGTCTGCCCTCACGACCGGCACCGTCGGGACGCTGGTCGTTTGGAAGGTTGACCGCCTGTCCCGGCGTGGCATGGGCCAGGTCGGTCAGGTCCTTGACGACGTCGAGAAGGTCGGCGGACGGATCGTCTTCGTTCAGGACGGCCTCGACACGTCGCACTCTCAGGCCCGGCTCGTGCTGGCCCTCCTGTCCGAGGTTGCCCGCAGCGAATCCGCGAACATCGGCCTTCGCGTCGCCAGTGCGAAGGCCCACCTTCGCAGCCTCGGCCGATGGATCGGGGGACAGCCGCCGTACGGCCTGACCGTCGGCGGGGATGGCCGGCTAGACCACGACCCGCGCACCGCGCCGACCGCCCGCGAGATCGCCGACCGGGCCCTGTCCGGCGAGCCGCTGGTGAGGATCGCGCGCGACCTCAACGCCCGGGAGATCCCCGCTCCGCGCGGCGGCGCCTGGGCCGTCGGGACGCTGTCGACCCTGCTCAAGTCCCCCGCGTTCGCCGGACTACTCCCGGAGACCATCAAGCGCGACGGGAGGTACACGGCGAAGGTCGTCCCGTGGCGAGACCCGGAGACCGGCGAGGCCGTCGAGGTCGGCCGAGGGATCGTCACGCCGGCCGAGCAACTACAGGCTGTTCGCCTCCTCGAACAGCGGAGCGCCGCCGACAAGTCGGGTCGTTCCAGGGGCGTCCGCGCGCAGGTCGCCCACCTCCTAACCGGGTACCTACGCTGCGGGGGCTGCGCCGGCCGCATGTCCGCCGCCGGTCAGTCGTACGTATGCCAGGCCCGCCGTCTCGGCCGCCCGTGTCCGGCACACACCACGGCGATGATCCCCGCCGTAGACCGCGCGGTAGTCGACGCCTTCATTAACCGACTCGCCGCGACCGAGCCTGGCGACCCGTTGCTAGACACCGTCGCCGAACGATGGGTCGCCCGGCACGACCCGGACGTGATCCGCGAGCGCGCCACCATCACAGCCGCCCTGGACGACGCTAACGCCGCCCTGGTCGACCTCGAAGACGCCCGATACCTGCGCGGCGAGTTCGTCGGCCCCGAGGCGGTCCAGCGATGGACCCGTTTACACGAACGCCTGACCGCCCGCGTGGCCGGGCTGCGTCGCAACCTCGCCGAGTTCCCGTTGCCCGAGGCCGACATCAGCCCGCTACTTGACCCGGTTCTAGCTCGCGAAGCTTGGGACGCCGCCAATCTTGCCGACCGGCGCGACCTTCTCGGCCTGGCCCTGAACGCCGTAACCATCACGCCCGCCGGGGGTCGCCGGGGCTACAGGTTCGACCCCGCCGCGCGTCTGCGCTTCACCTGGGCCGACGAGCCCGAGCCTGTGCCCTCCAACGCCTGAGATCCGACACCACAACCGCATAAGACGGGCCCCGGCCGAGCGATTCCGCCGCCGACCAGGGCCCTAACGAACCCCGGGAGGTTCGCTGTGTTCAACCCTACTGACCCCCGCGCTTACGTCGCTGCTCCCGCCGGGGCCGCCGACGCCCTCGCCTCTGCCGTGGCCGCCCTGCTGGACGCTGGCTATCTGGTCACCACCGCGACCGCCGCCGCCCCGGCCGACGCTGACGACCTCGTCGCCCTGGTCGCCGACGACATGGACGCCGCCCGCGCGGCTGACGTCGTCGTGATTCTGCCCGGGGCCGAGGACTTTCCCGAACCCGTCTACGCCGCGCTTCACGGCGTGCCGGTCGTGCCCCTGGCCGACGTTCCGGCCTGCCTGCGTCGCCTGCCCACCGCATGAACCGCACCGAACGCGCCGAGGGTGTGTTGCTGCTCCTAATCCTGCTCGTTGTCGGCGCTTCGGCCGGCTGGGCGAGCTTTAGTCACCTCCACGCCTAGACGATGGCGAACAGTCCCGCCGGGACGCCGGAAGCCTTCGGCTGGGTCAACGCCTGCGTGTCCGAGTCGGCCCCCGTAGCGTCGCTGCTGGAAGTCCGGCGGCGTCGGGCGGGCTCGCCGACGGGATACCCGCTCGCCCTGCTGGTCGGGGCGGCGTGCCTATCGACCGCCGCTCAGCTCGCCGTGGCGAAGCCGGGCGTCTCGGGCTGGCTACTCTCGGTCGTACCCGCGCTCGCTTTCATGGCGTTGGTGAAACTCGTCTTCGCCCGGACGCCCGCCATCGTCCCGGACCCTTAAGGCAGGACCGCAGACGCGTCGGCCGGGGCGACCCCTACCCGAGGTACCCCTCGTCCGGTTGAGGCCGTCCCTAGTCCTCCCGGGACCCCCGCGCCGATCGTCCTAGCGCCGCCCCGGCCTCGCCCGCCGGTCATCCCGCCCGGCGTCCGGACGCTTCCCGTCGTCGCCCGTGTCGGCACGCCGCCGGCCACGCCTGATCCGGTGGCGGCACCGCCGAAGACTGCCGACAGGGTGGCGGCAGTGCTGGCCGAACGCCGGACGCCACCCTGGCGCGGAGCGCCGCCCGGCTGGGCATCAGTGAGCGGACCGTCCGCCGGTACCTGCCTGCCAACAAGGTGTCGACACGGCGCCGACGGCCGGCGAATGTGCCGGCAGCCGCGACCGCCTGACCCACTCCTGGGCCGACCGGCGCGTGTCCGGTCGGCCCCGACTCGTCGAGAGGACTCCCGTGCCATACCGCGAACAGCCCATGTCCGCCGCCTGGCTGCCGCCCCGCCCGATCCCGCGCCGGATGCCCGATGGCGCGATCCTGGTCCGACGACGGATGAGCCTCACGCCCGACGGTCCCGTGCCGGCTGGATACGAGTTGCTGCGGCCCGACGATGAGGGCTTCGCTGCGTGGGCGTCCTTCCTGGACATCCGGCAGTCAGCGGAATAGCAATGCGAGAAGCGCGGTCACCGCGCCGAGGACGCCGGCCAGGCCGCCGAGGACGCCCGGGACTGTCCGGAGGTATTCGAGGATCACGCCGTGTCGGTCGCGCGGCGTGTTGCTGGTCTGCTCTTCGGTCGTCACGCCGGGGAACGGTACGGGCGAAGGGGGTTTGTGTCCTGCGGCCGATTAGCGCCGTAGCTCGCGCTGCCCTTTCGTGCGTTGGCAACGGCTACTTACCGCGCCTTACCGAAATTGACCCGCGCCTACCGCCGC
Source organism: Micromonospora sp. CPCC 205558 (assembly GCF_036902955.1). Classification (NCBI taxonomy): domain Bacteria; kingdom Bacillati; phylum Actinomycetota; class Actinomycetes; order Micromonosporales; family Micromonosporaceae; genus Micromonospora; species Micromonospora sp. CPCC 205558. The sequence continues at coordinate 289,630 of NZ_JBAKHR010000006.1, read as the reverse complement.
CCACGGCCCGCCGAGACGTTCGGGTGACCATCGCTCGTCCGAACGCCGTGCAGACTGCGCGTATTCGGACGTCATAGCGCTGTAGCACATCGGCGTGTCGCCCGGATGAAAAAAGCGCCCGCCCCAATGTTGGGACGGGCGCTCTCGCGCGTCTGGGGCCGATCAGCTCCGGATTCGGAACAGGTCGGCCAGCGCCCGCAGAACAGCCGGCAACTTGTCTGGCGGGACCTTGAACATCGCGACCAAGGCGACGATAAGGCGAGGCGCTGCGTAGGCGACCAGGACAGCGACCAGCACCCATGGGCCTGCGTTGGTGAAGAGTTCTAGCGCGGGCATGGCGAAGCAACCCCCTTGGGGTCATCCTCGCGGCGGCCAAGGCGCGCGAGTAAGGTTCGCCGATCCCGGTCAGGCATCAAGTTTTGCAGTCAGGGTACAGCAGCGCGGCAAACTACTCGGCGACGCGCGCCCAGGTCGGAGCGCCAAGGGGCACCTGTTGGATAACTCCGATGTCGGGCAACAACAGAAGCCCCGCGCGGCAGCGCGAGCAAACGGCTACTGCCGAATAAGCAACGTCCCCCGGGCGGCGCGGCAGAGGAACGGCACGGGGAGGGCGTTGCGCTGGTTCAAGTGGGCCGTCAGTGGGCTGGTCGGGGCGATTAATGGGGCCCCGGCCGCTTGGCGTCCAGAGCCACACCTGACCACTATCGCCGGCATAAAGGACGGCGATAGTGGTGTGGGGTTGAGAACAGTCACAAGTCAGTCGATCGAGTTCCCGGTATCGACCCGGGTTGGCTTTGATCGCCGCAGCCTGTGCCTCGAAGGCGTCCACGTCCAGACCTTACCGCGACGGCGGTTAGTCAGATTCCTCGTCAGCTAGGCACCGGCCACGCTGTTCGCGTGTCCGGGCCGTGACGCGGAGGTGACGCCGGGTAGGAAGAGCACCCGCCGGGGTGACGAAGTGACCGCCGTTTCGTCACTCCCCCATTACCTCTCTTAGAAGAGGAGGAGGAGTCATAGAAGAGGGATAGGGAAGTGACGAAACGTGCGTCACAGCGTCACAGGCGACTTCCGTCGGCCACCGATCTTGGCCGTCAGGTGAACAGGCAGGCCCTCACTGGCCCACTTACATAGGGAGAGCGAACCGGCCGCCAGCCCTCCGGTTCGGTCCGCGCCCGCTGCCGCTGACCACGGCGCGACCCCCTCTGATTGGACGCCCCGATGATGAACTTCGCCCGCTTCCACCCCCGCGCGTGCGCGGCCCTTGACTGTCTGACGGCCTTTACCCCGCGCCAGTCTGGACCCGTCGGCCGGACCTGTTCCGAGACATGCGCGAAGCGTTTGAAGCGCGCCGAGCGTCGCGCCCTTGTCGCCGAAAAGGCCGCAGGGGCGTCGAGCCTCGCGGACGTGATGGGCTACCTCTACGGTGAGCCGGACGCAGTGCCGTCCGCCGAGTGGACCCCGCTGTCGGGGGTGCTTGCCGACTGGGCACCGGGGGTGCTCGCCGAGTTCCGCGCGCTCGCGGCCGAAGCCGACGCCGTCCGCAACGGTCCGGTAGGGCTGGCCGAGCTGATCTCGGAGTGGCCGCTCGGGATCACCCCTGGCCGCCGAGGTACCCGGCGCACCGCTGTAGAGCGCGCCGTCTCCCAGCTTCCCGGCGGTGCTCCGTACGGGACCGGCTTCACCGTGGAGGGCGACGCCCCCGGATGCTTCGACCCGCGCCGGCTAACCCGGCGGGACGAGGGGAACACGTCGCCGGGCATCGGCCGCGTCCTGGGCGACCGGACCGAGGTGTCCGGAGTTCGTCTGTAGTAGCGGGGCGACCGCCCGAGCCTTCCCCAAGGGCTTCCGGCGGTTTGGGGGGCCGCCTCGCGTCTTCTTCCGCGCCTCGGCGCGGAGGGTCGAAGGTGTGCCGTGGGGGTGCGCCGGGGCCGTTGTGACGGCGGTCCCGGCACCTGTGAACCTTCGTCCACAGACACCCGTCTCCTGCGGCGGGTGGCCTTTCAGAGGGGCCAGCGGCCCGGCGAGGACCCGGCCTAGTCAACCGGCGAGCCGGGCCGCTCTCTGCCCGCTCAACTGCCGAGCAGAGCCGGCAACCGAGCACTCCACCCCACGCCCTTCGACCCTCCCCGCACGTGACGCAGAGCGCACGTGGCGACCGGTCCCAGGTTGGGCGACCCCCTTTCTTTTCTCCAACCTGAAAGCGAACGTTCCAGATGGCCAACAGCCTTCTCAACGCCGACCACATTGCCGCCCTGGCGGTCGAGTTGGTCAAGCGCGATCTCGTCCTCGGCGACCTCGTGCACCGTGACTATGCGGCCGAGTTTGGCGGCGGTCGCGGTGAGACCATCCGCGTCCGCGTGCCGGGCGCCCTTCCTGCGCGTACCCGCGACGGGTCGGACAAGACGACCGCACTCGTTGACGACGAGATCGCCGAGCAGTCGATTCCCGTCACTCTGGACACCCTGGCTTACTCCTCGGTCCTCATGAGTGAGTCCGACATGACGCTGAACATCGAGGACTTCGGCCGCCAGGTGCTGAAGCCGCAGACGGACGCCCTGGTCGCGTACTGCGAACGGGCCATCGTCGGCGCGATGTCGGCCACCCCTGACACCGTCGGAATCACCCTGGACCCCGCCGCCCCGGCGAAGATGTTCACTCGCATCCGGACCGCCCTCCGCAACAACGGCGTGTCGGCGGCCATGCCCATTCGCGCCGTGGTCGGCACCGACGTAGCCGCCGCGCTGCTTGACGGCCCGGCCGGCACCTGGGACGCCGACGGGTCCGCGACCGCCGAGGCCGGAACCGCGATGGGCCGCGTCCGGGGTATCACGGTCTACGAATCAAACCGATTTGCCGTTGACGAGGTGATCGGCTTCGTCCCGAACGCCTTCACCCTCGCTGTCCGCGCCCCGGTTGTCCCCCAGGGTGCGACCGCTGGCCGGAGCCTTAGCGCGAACGGCTTCGCGCTGCGCTGGGTCGCCGACTACCTCAGCGCTCAGGCCGCCGATCGGTCGCTGCTGGCGACCTTCGTTGGCGCGAAGGCGATGCCCCTGCCGATCGTCAACGAGACGACCGGCGCCGTGACTCTCACCCCGCACGCCGGGGCGGTGCGCGTCCTGACCGGCGCCTGACCTCTCTTCCGCCCGGACGCTGGACCGACCTCCTACCGGCGTCCGGGCGGACCCCATTTTGCCCACGAAACGAACGTGCGAGGAGTCCCCGTGAACTGCTGCGAATGGTGCGACGCGCCCCTACCCGAGGAGTCCCGGCCGCACCGAAGGTTCTGCTCACCGAGCCACCGAACGCGCGCAAGCGAAGCACGTCGGGGGCTGAACCTGTCCACCGCATACACCCGCGAGCCCGAGGAGACCGAGTGACCATCCCCGCCCCCGAGACCGCGACCACCTGGGACGGCCCCTTCGACGCCGACCGCGCCGCGCGCCTGGTCGAGAACCTGCGGCGAGAACTGGCCGAGGCGAAGAGCGCGCTCGCCACTGAGCGCGAGCGAGCGGCCGAACTTGGGAAGGTCGTCGCGTCCCGCGGCCTGGCCGACGCCCGTACCGCTGCTGTCACAAAGCATGGCGTCCCGGCGAGCCTGGTCGGTTACATCACCGGCGACAACGCCGAGGAAATCGAGGCAAGCGCCGCGAAGATCGCCGCCGACTTCAGCGCCGCCCAGACGACGACCGTGGACCCGCTTCCTGGCAAGCCGAAGCCGCAGCTCAAGCCGGGTCGGACCGCGAACGACGCCGCTGGAGGCGGCTACAACCCCGCCGAGGTCGCTCGCCGTATCGAAGCGCGTGCCTGATGCCCCCAAGAGGACCCAGACCCGCTGGTTAGGCGAGCCATCCGGCGTGCCCTACACGCCGCCGGATGGCGTTGCCGCGCCGCGACACTGCTTGGGATCGAGTGCAGCGCGCTGACCGAGACCGCCGTCCGCACGGCCCGGGCCCGGCCACCGACCCGAGCAGCTGGGAGCCGTTGTGTGCGCGGTGCACAGCGCGGCGTGCCGCTACCCGGGGCGATTCGCCAACCCTGGGGGATCGCTATGACCTGGGAAGGGTCAGATCGAAGGGCACGCCTCCCGAGCAAGTGGGGGACCATCCGCCGCCGCATCCTCGGCGAGACGGCTACCGCTGCCGCCAGGTGTTCAGCACAGGCGAGCGGTGCGGTGCGCCAGGGTCCGAGGTCGACCACGTAGAGCGCGGCGACAACCACGACCTATCCAATCTGCAAACGCTCTGCTCCTACTACCACGGCAGAAAGACGCAGGCGAAGCGGCACAGGCACGGCGACCACGACCATCGCGAGCGCGCGAGCCCAAGCGCTATCCTGGCGCACTTTGGGTGTCGTCACTCTGCGTAAACAGCGTGGGGGGAGGCCCCCGTCCCCCTGGCCCCACACCGAAGCGGCATAGCGCCTCCCTGTCCGTACGGGCATAGAGGTCGCGCTGTGCGGGCTACGCGACGGGCTCGAACAACTCCCGGAACTCCTCGTCATTCATGACCATGAGGGAGCTACCCATCTTGACAAGCCACTGACCCAGCTCAACCGAGACCATAGGACCGTCGTTGTAGATCCGGAACGGACCCGACAAGTTGTCGTGGCTTGCACGGGGGCGGGCGCGCTTAGCCAGCTCGCCAACCTGCTTTGCGGTCTCGCTGTCGTACCGTACGGCTTCAGCGGCTTTTTTCATCTTGAACATAAACTTCCCCTTAATTGTCACGTTAAGCGGCATCAACTGATCCGCTCTTGATCGACAACGACCCCCCGTCCCCGGGGATTCCCGTGACGGCGCGAGGCCCGAGATAAGGCCGAGGACTGACCCAAACGCAGCCTGATCCTGGCGTGGACAGAACCGGCTAGCCTCGGACGTGTGGTGAGAGGCATCGAGGACCTACGCGCAACGCCCGACGACGTTCTGATTGCTGAGCACGACCGGCACGCTCAAAATACGCATGTAGGCACCAGCTACTACATGGACGAGTTGGAACGTCGCGAGCGCCGCCGCGCCATCGAAGCCTCGGACAGGCTGGCACGGCGGGCGTACCGGCTCGCGTGGTCCAACAGCGTTCTCGCGCTGGTTGCCGCCATCGCCGCAATCATCGCCCTCTTTAAGTAGCACCGTCACGAAGGCCCCGCCCGGCTCGGTTCCGGTGCGGGGCCTCTTGGCGTTTAGGTGACGGGGGCCCCCGTCGGACGTTGGAGCCCCCGTCACGGGTAGAGGACCGACCTGTGTCCTCGACCGAACCTCAGTACCAGTGGCCGGTGATGAGCAGAACCAGGTACGTGATGCGCAGCGCAGTCTCTACGACTGATCCGAACTCGCTGGTTCTCCGAAGTACCTGACCTCTCTCTGCCCTTTCCCGCCGCCGCACCGTCGGTTTGCGCGTTGAGCGCATTTCGGATCCTCCTCGGCCGCCGCCTCCCATCAGGGAATTGACGAACCCGGTCCGGCGCTAGCTGCCGGTCCACCGCCTGGGGCCACGGCGAGAGGTGGTTCCTACCCCACAAAAGAGCGTATCGATGGAATGCAAGCCGGTCTCTGCCGTGACTGGCTGGGGTAGGGAGCGAGGGCTAGGTGGGAGGTCTTCGGGGCGAGTTGGCCCCCCGCACGGGCACCGACAACAAGAACCGCGCGTACAGGTCGACCACCGGCACCGTCGGAAGGTCGTTCACGGCCGTCACGAACTGGCCCGCGAGGTAGGTCGCCGCCGTCCAGGGGTCCCCGGCCGCGAGCGCCGTCCGTGCGTCCGGGCATGGGTAGGGCTGTTTACACGCTTCGCAGTCCCACGAGGGGCGCTGCGGCCGGTGGCCGGTCACCAATGCCGCCCAGAGTTGGCCCGGAACGCCGGGCCCCGCGTCAGCCACGGCGCGCGGCCAGGCTGCGGGTAGGCGTCAGTCGGCGCGCTCGCCCAGGCCGGAAGCGCGGGTGTCTGCGGCTCAGCGAGCGGCGGGGTCCGGCGGCGGTCTGGGCAATACCGCCAGCGCAAGCCGCAGACACACGCGCGGGACCACCGCTGACGGCGGTGGACGAGATCAGACGGTATTGGCTCCATTGCTTGGCGTAGGCGCATAGGCTCGACTTTGGCTGACCCGTTGGCAGGTCGTCAACCCCCTCGGTGACAAGTTGCCTACCCGTGTCACCGGATGGTCCGACCGTGCGCGTAATGGCCCTCGCGGAGGTCGCCGACTACCTCGGCGTCTCCCGCCAGCGCGCCGCGATCCTGGTTGATCGCCCAGACTTCCCGGCCCCGATGGAGACGTTGACCGTCGGCCGAATCTGGGACGCGGTCGAGGTCCGCGAATACGCCGCGAGGCGTCGGGAACGCAACGAAGGTGGCGCGGGCTAAGACGCCTCGACGCTTTCTGTCGTCCGGGTCACGACCACCGATACGGAAAAGCCTCGCCGTGGCAGGCTGACAGGCATGGCAACGACAGCGCGTGTACGTGCGCCCGAACTACGGGGCCGGCAGTGGCTCAACACAGGTGGACAAAACCTGACATTGCAGGACCTTAGAGGTCGCTGCGTCTTGTTAGATTTCTGGACGTTCTGCTGTATCAACTGCCTGCACGTGCTCGATGAGCTGCGCCCGCTGGAGGAGAAGTACGGCGACGTGCTCGTCGTGATCGGCGTGCACTCGCCGAAGTTCGAGCACGAGAAGGACGCCGACGCGCTCGTCGCCGCCGTGGAGCGGTACGGGGTGCACCACCCCGTACTCGACGATCCTGAGATGGACATGTGGCAGCAGTACGCGGCGCGGGCCTGGCCGACCTTGTCGGTGATCGACCCCGAGGGTTACGTGGTGGCCACCATGGCCGGCGAGGGCCATGCCGAGGGGCTTTCCCGACTGATCGACGAGTTGGTCGCCACCCACGAGGCCAAGGGCACCCTGCACCGGGGGGACGGCCCGTACGTGCCGCCGCCGGCACCGGAGACCGCGCTGCGCTTCCCGGGTAAGGCGGCGCTGCTGCCGAACGGCAACCTGCTGGTCTCGGACTCGGCCCGGCACTCCCTGGTCGAGGTCGCGCCGGACGGTGAGACGCCGGTGCGTCGGATCGGCTCGGGTGAGCGGGGCCGGGCGGACGGGCCGGCCGCCGCGGCGACGTTCTCCGAGCCGCAGGGTGTGTGCCTGCTGCCTACGCCTGTCGCCGAGGTGGCCGGCTACGACCTGGTGGTGGCCGACACGGTCAACCACCTGCTGCGCGGCGTACGACTGGAGTCCGGCGAGGTGGTCACCGTGGCCGGCAGCGGCCGTCAGTGGCGTGCCGAGGTCGACGACCACGCCCACGACGCGCTCGCCGTCGACCTCTCCTCTCCGTGGGACCTGGCCTGGTACGACGACAAGCTGATCATCGCGATGGCCGGCATCCACCAGCTCTGGTGGTTCGACCCGATCAAGCGGACCGCCGGCATGTACGCCGGTACCACCGTGGAGGCATTGCGCGACGGCCCGCTGGCCGAGGCGTGGATGGCCCAGCCGTCGGGGCTCTCCGTCTCCGCTGACGGCACCCGCCTCTGGGTGGCCGACAGCGAGACCAGTTCCGTCCGGTACGTCGAGAACGGTGTGTTGGGCACCGCCGTCGGGCAGGGCCTGTTCGACTTTGGGCACGTGGACGGGCCGGCGGAGTCGGCGCTGCTCCAGCACCCGCTGGGCGTGTGTGCGCTGCCGGACGGCTCGGTGCTGATCGCGGACACGTACAACGGCGCGGTGCGCCGCTTCGACCCGGCCAGCAACCAGGTCTCCACGGTGGCGGACGGGTTGGCGGAGCCGAGCGACCTGGTGCTCACCCCGTCCGGTGAGGTGCTGGTGGTGGAGTCCGCCGCGCACCGGTTGACCCGACTCGCGCCCGGTGCCCTGTCGGCGGCGGGGGCCAGCACGGTGGACGGGCCGCGGCACCGCACCGAGCGCAAGCCGACCGACGTCGCGGCCGGCGAGGTCACCCTGGACATCGTCTTCACCCCGGCGCCGGGGCAGAAGCTGGACGAGACGTACGGGCCGTCGACCCGGTTGGTGGTCTCCGCGTCCCCGCCGGAGCTGCTGGTGGATGGTGCCGGCACGGGCACCGAGCTGTCCCGCCGGCTGGTGCTCAACGGTGAGGTCACCGCGGGGGTGCTCCAGGTGACCGCCCAGGCGGCGACCTGCGACGCGGACGTCGAGCACGCGGCGTGCCATCTGACGCGGCAGGACTGGGGCGTACCGGTCCGGGTGGTCGACGGAGCCGTGACCCGGCTGCCGCTGGTACTTCGCGGTCTGGACGCCTGACGTGACCGGAGGGGCCCAACCGGGCCCCTCCGATCAGGCGAACGGGGCCAGGGTGATGTCGGCGTCGATCAGGGTGGCGCGGACGAGTTCGGTGGCGGAGACCGCGCCCGGGGTGTCGCCGTGCACGCAGATCGAGTCGACCGAGCAGGGGATGATGGTGCCGTCGACCGCCACCACGCTGCGTTCGATAGCCATCCGCACCGCTCGTTCGGCGATCTGCTCCGGGTCGGTGATCACCGCGCCGGGGGTGCCGCGCGGCACCAGCGCCCCGGTGGGCAGGTAGGCGCGGTCGGCGAAGGCCTCGGCCACCACCGGCAGACCGGCGCCGACGGCGAGTTGGGCGAGCGTCGAGCCGGGCAGGCAGAGCACGGGCAGCTCGGGGTCGTAGCCGCTGACGGCGGCGACCACCGCCGCCGCCTGGGATTCGTCGGTGCTGGCCGCGTGGTAGAGCGCGCCGTGCGGCTTGAGGTAGCGGACCCGGGTGTGAAACAGCCGGCAGAACGCGTCCAGCGCCCCCAACTGGTAGGTCACCTCGTCGCGTAGCTCGGCGAAGTCGTACGCGATGTGCCGCCGGCCGAAGCCGGCCAGGTCCCGGTAGCCGACCTGCGCGCCCACCGCGACCCCGCGTCGCGCGGCGCCCTCGCAGACCCGCCGCATCGTGGACGGGTCGCCGCCGTGGAAGCCGCAGGCGACGTTGGCGGAGGTGACGAGGCTCAGCAGCGCCTCGTCGTCGCCGAGTCGCCAGATGCCGAATCCCTCGCCCAGGTCAGCGTTGAGGTCCATGGAATCTGACGGTAGTACCTGGGCGGGCCTGCGCGAGCGGGGTCACGTCGGTGACCACCCCGATGACGGGGTATCCACCGGTGGTCGGATGGTCCGCGAGGAAGATCAGGGGTTGCCCGTCCGCCGGCACCTGCACCGCGCCGAGCACGATGCCTTCGCTGGGGAGTTCGCCGGCGACCGCGCGGGGCAGCGCCGCACCGGCGAGCCGCGCGCCGACCCGGTTGCTCAACGGGCTGATGGTGTACGCGCTGCCGAAGAGCCGGTCGAACGCCGTCGGCGTGAACCAGTCCTCGCGAGGACCGGGTCCCAGCGTCAGGTGCAGCTCCGGGGCAGGGCCGGGGCAGCAGGTCGAGTCCACCGGGGCGGGTGCGTCGATCGGCTCGCCGAGGGGCAGCCGGTCACCGTCGCGCAACGGCTGGGGGCCGAGCCCGGAGAGGGTGTCGGTGGCCCGGCTGCCGAGCACCGGTGACACGTCGATGCCGCCCGCCACCGCCAGCCAACTCCGTACGCCCTGTCGGGCGGGACCGATCCGCAGCACCGTCCCGGCCGGCACGCTGAGCGGGCGGCCGGTGTCACCGGGCCGTACGCCCGCCTGGACCGGGACCTCGGCACCGGTGACGGCCACCGTGGTGGCCCGGGTCAGCCGCAGGGTGCAGCCGGTCAGGGTGATCTCCAGGCCAGCCGCGTGCTCCGGATTGCCGACCAGCCGGTTGGCCAGCCGCAGGGCGGCCGGGTCGAGGGCGCCGGATCGGGGTACGCCCAGGTGCGCCCAGCCGGGCCGGCCCAGATCCTGCACTGTGGTGAGCGCGCCGGCGCGGAGCACCTCGATGGTCGCCGGGTGGGTCACGCCGCCACCATCCGGACCGTGGTGCCCGGGTTGAGGCGGGCCGGCGGGTCGGCGGCCACGTCGAACAGCACCAGGTCGGTCCGACCGACCAGCTGCCAGCCGCCCGGTGACGCGCCCGGATAGATCCCGGCGTACGGGCCGGCCAGCGCGACCGAGCCGGCCGGCACCCGGGGGCGGGGCGTGGCCAGCCGGGGCAACGCCAACTCTGCGGGCAGCCCGGTCAGGTAGGGAAAGCCGGGGGCGAAGCCGCAGAACGCGACCCGGAACCTGGTGCTGGTGATCCGGTCGCGTACCGCCGACACGTGCACGCCCCAGTGCTCCGCCACCGCCGGCAGGTCCGGCCCGTCGAAGGAGACCGGTACGACCACGTCCACCGCGTCGTCTTCGGCGTCGGCGTGGTGGTGTTCGGCGTCGGCCTGTGTGGAGCGGGTGGTCGCGGCGGCGACGGCGGACGCCCATCGGGTCAGTTGCTGGGCCGTGGTGGTCGGGTCGGGCAGGCCGTCGAGCAGCACGGTCCGGGCCGCCGGCACGATCTCGACGGCGATCAGGTCGCCCTGCTCCCGACGCCGCCACAGCTCGCTTCGCCACGCTTCGACCAGCACGGCCTCGGGGATGTCGGCGGGGGTGGTGCAGTCGATCAGCAGGGCGTGCGCCCCGACGGGTCGGATCCGCATCCGCTCATCCTCGCCGATGTCGTGCCGATCTGGTGTTCACGATGATGGTGCCGGGTGTCACCAACGCCACTACTGCTAAGTAACCTACGGTGTCGTAGCCTGACTGGATGACCACCTCCGCCCCGCTTCGCCTGAAGCCGGTCGACATCGGTAAGCCCCGGATGCGCGGCTGGCTGCACACGTACGCCTTCTTCGTCGCCGTGGTCTGCGGCATCGTGCTCTGCTCGATCGCCGCCACCCGGCCGGGGTGGGCACCCCTGGTGAGCTGCCTGATCTACAGCCTGACGGTCTGCGGGCTCTTCGGCACGAGCGCGCTGTACCACCGTCGGGTGTGGTCGGAGCGCGGCTACCAGGTGATGCGCCGGATGGACCATTCGATGATCTTCGTGTTCATCGCCGGCACGTACACACCGCTCTGCACGATGCTGCTCGCGCCCCGGCCGGCCACCGTGATGCTGGCTCTGGTCTGGGGGGGCGCGCTGGCCGGCGTGGCGGTCAAGGTGGTCTGGCCGCACGCGCCGCGCTGGGTGTCCGCGCCGCTCTACCTGGCTTTGGGCTGGGTGGCGGTGGCCATGCTGCCGGAGATCCTGCACGGGGGCGGCGTCGCGGCGCTGGTGCTGCTGATCATCGGTGGCGCGATCTACAGCGTCGGGGCGGTCTTCTACGCGTTGCGCCGCCCGAATCCGTGGCCGACCGTCTTCGGCCACCACGAGTTCTTCCACGCCTGCACACTGCTGGCGGCGCTCTGTCACCACATCGCGATCTACTTCGCGCTGTTCGCCTGACCCGAACGCTCCGGGCCACGATCGTGCCCCGGGCCACGATCGTGCCCCGGGCCACGATCGTGCTCGATCCAGGATGTAGTGGCCACGTTCACGCCTCGAACGCCCTGTTTCCTGGATCGAGCACGATCTCCGGATCGCTGCTCCCCGGGACCGGGCACCCACCTCACGATCCACGGGGCGCCCGGGTGCCTGGGCGCGGCGCCGAGAGGGGCCGGGGCCGAACGCGAGCCGGGGCCCCGCGACGCTGCGGGACCCCGGAGTGCGTGAGCGAGGATCAGACCGGCCGGCCCGGCCGACGCACCTCGCGGTACTCCTGCACGACCTGGTCGTTCTGGACCGGAACGACCCGGTCGGCCACCACGCGCTCCTCGCGTACCGGCGCGGCGACCGTCGTGCGGCGGCGGCTGCTCCAGAAGTAGAGGGTGGCGAGCAGGCCGGCGACGCCGGCGAGCATCAGCACCCAGCCGACCACGGACAGGTCCAGCCAGCCCAGGTCGGCTTCCACTGCGAACGCGAAGATCGCGCCCAGCGCGATCAAGAAGATGCTGCCACCAATGCCCATGTCTCGCTCCTCGGCTCTAACCTGGCGTACGTCGCGCCGCGGCCGTCGGTAGGGGTGCGGCATCCATCGACTTACCCCGGCACGGAGATCGCCAATCGGGCAAGCTGGGAACATGACGGACGCTGACCCCGAGACGCGGACACTGGTGTTGCTGCGGCACGCGAAAGCCGAGCAGGGCAGCGACGCGGCAGACGACGCCGAGCGGCCGCTGAGCGCACGCGGCACCGCCGACGCGGCTTCGGCTGGTGCCTGGTTGGCGCACCACGGGCTGCTGCCCGACGTGGTGATCTGCTCGACGGCCCGACGCACCAGGCAGACCTGGCACGGGGTGGCGATGGGGATGACCGGTTCACCGCCGGAGGGCGGCCCGACCGGTCCGCGCCCGACCGTCCGTTATGAGCCGGGCGCGTACGACGCGCACCCCGAGGAGCTGTTGTCGCTGGTCCGGACGGTGGACCCGGCGGCCCGCACGGCGCTGCTCATTGCCCATAATCCAGGCATATCGCTGCTCTCGGCGCTCCTTGATCCGGAGGGCCTCACCGATGAGGGGTTGCGCACCGCCGAACTGGCGGTGCACCGCTGCCCGGTCCGCTGGATGGACTTGAGCAGGGCGGGAGCGCCGCTCACGGCCCGACACACCGCACGCGACTGAGCCACCCGCCGATTGTCGGCGGGTGGCTCAGCGGTCGCGTCGAGGGCGTGCGGCGATCAGGACGGCGGCGCGGTTGGTGGCGGCGGGTCCGGCGGTGGCGGCATCATCGCCGTCGGATGAGACAGCCGGTTCTCCTCCACGATGAGGGTTCGGGCCCGCTTGCGCCGGTCCTGCCAGAACCAGAGCGTGGTCAGCAGTACGGCCAGCCCAGCCAGGATGAACACCCAGCCGACCGCGCGTACGTCGATCCACCAGACGTTGGCTCTCAGCGCGAAGGTCAGGATCGCGCCGATCGCGATGAGAAAAATGCCGCTTCCTACACCCATGTGCGCTGCACTCCCCCGTGCGGTGGCTCTGGGCGTTCCCTTTCGAGGTCACGCGACGGTTACCCGCCACGGCACCGGCATACCCGACCGGGCTCGCCCAATACGTGCCCGCCGCCAGGGTGGGACGGCGACGGCCGGCGAGGCAGACAGCCCCGCCGGCCGTTGCGGCGTCGGGTGGTGCGACCCGAAACCGTCAGACGTGCCGTGGCACGCTCAGAAGACCTCCTCCGGGAGGTCCATGATGTCGAGGTCGGCACCCTCGATGATCCGCCGGTCGGCACCGATGCGGGGCAGCACCTCACGGGCGAAGAAACGCGCTGCGGCCACCTTGCCGGTGTAGAACGCCTTGTCACTGGCGGAGACCTCGCCGGCCAGCGCCTTCAGCGCCACGTCGGCCTGCCGCTGAAGCAGCCAGCCGACCACCAGGTCGCCGATCGCCAGCAGGAACCGTCGGCTGCTCAGCCCGACCCGGTAGAGCGCGCGGGTGTCACCGCCCTGCGCCTCGCCCAGCCAGCCGGTCATGACGCCGAGGATGTTCTGGATCTCGGCCAGCGCCTTGCCGAGCGCCTGCCGCTCCTCCTTGAGCTGACCGTTGCCCGCCTCGGTCGAGATGAACTCCTGGATCTCGCCCGCGACTGCCATGAGCGCCTTGCCGTTGTCCCGAACGATCTTGCGGAAGACCAGGTCGAGGCTCTGGATGGCGGTGGTGCCCTCGTACAGGGTGTCGATCTTGGCGTCCCGGACGTACTGCTCCAGCGGGTAGTCCTGGAGGAACCCGGAGCCGCCGAAGGTCTGCAGGGCCTCGTGCCCGAGCAGTTCGTACGCCCGCTCCGAACCGACGCCCTTGACCAGCGGCAGCAGCAGGTCGTTGACCCGCTTGGCCAGTTTGGTGGCCTTCTCGTCGCCGGCAGCCTCGGCCACCGCGACCTTGTCCTGCCAGGTGGCGGTGTAGAGGACCAGAGCGCGGAGACCCTCGGCGTACGACTTCTGCAGCAGCAGCGAGCGGCGTACGTCCGGGTGGTGGGTGATGGTGACCCGGGGAGCGGTCTTGTCCGCCTGCTGGATCAGGTCGGCGCCCTGCACCCGGTTCTTCGCGTACTCCAGGGCGTTGAGGTAGCCGGTGGAGAGGGTGGCGATGGCCTTGGTGCCGACCAGCATCCGCGCGTACTCAATGATCATGAACATCTGCCGGATGCCGTCGTGCTTGTCGCCCAGCAGCCAGCCCTTGGCCGGTACGCCGTGCTCGCCGAAGGTCAGCTCGCAGGTGTTGGAGACCTTGAGACCCATCTTGTGCTCGACGTTCGTGGCGTAGACGCCGTTACGCTCGCCCAGCTCACCGGTGGTCTCGTCGAAGTGGAACTTCGGCACCACGAAGAGCGACAGGCCCTTGGTGCCGGGGCCGCCGACGCCCTCCACGCCCACCGGGCGGGCCAGCACGTAGTGCACGATGTTGTCGCTCAGGTCGTGCTCGCCCGAGGTGATGAAGCGCTTGACGCCCTCGATGTGCCAGGAGCCGTCTGGCTGCTGGACTGCGCGGGCACGGCCGGCGCCGACGTCCGAGCCGGCGTCCGGCTCGGTGAGCACCATGGTGGAGCCCCACTGCTTGTCGATGAAGAGCTTCGCCCAGCGCTTCTGCTGCTCGGTGCCCTCGACGTCCAGCACGTGCGCGAAGGACGGGCCGGAGGCGTACATCCAGATGGGGGCGTTCGAGCCGAGCACCAGCTCGGCGAGGGCCCACCAGAGGGCGCGCGGCGCGGTGGTGCCGCCAAGGTGCGGCGGCAGGTCCAGGCGCCAGAACTCGGAGTCCATGAACGCCTGGTAGGACTTCTTGAACGACTCCGGCAGGGGGGCGGTGTGCGTGGCCGGGTCGAAGACCGGGGGGTTGCGGTCACTGTCCGTGTAGCTCGCGGCCAGGTCCTCACGGGCGAGGCGGTCAAGCTCGGCGAGGAAGCTGCGGGCGGTGTCGGCGTCGAGATCCGAGTACGGCTCCTGGCCGAACGCCCGGTCCGCCCCGAAGACCTCGAACAGGTTGAACTCAAGGTCCCGCAGGTTGCTCTTGTAGTGGGTCATGCTCGCTGGCCCCGCTTCCGGACAGGTGTTACCGATCAGTAACCCCGACTGTATTACTCGCGGGTAGGCAGCGACAAGCGGATCACCCAAGTGACGGCGATTACACACTCCCGGGTACGCCGACCGGGCTCAGCTCTCGGCGGCCCCGACCTCCCAGCTCGGAACGGCCACCGCCGCCCCGGTACGGGTGCCGACGTACTCCATCAGGACCAGCGCGATGTCGTCGTCGAGCCGGCCGTGCACCCACTCGACCAGGGCAGTCTCCAGCGACGCCAGCCCGTCGGCGACGGTGCCATGGCCGAGCAGTCGCCAGGCCCGGTCGGCGGTGGGAAAGAACTCGCCATCCCGCCGCGCCTCGCCGAGGCCGTCGGTGAACAGCAGCAGCCGGTCCCCGGGCTCCAGGCGTTCGACCCGGGGGCGGACCACCGGCATGAACCCGAGCGGAGGCGCCGGGGCCGGCGGTTCCAGCGGGATCACCGCACCTCGGCGCAGCAGCAACGGTGGCGGATGCCCACAGTTGACGATCGTGAGGGTGCCGCCACGCTCCTCGACCAGCGCCGCAGTGACGAAGTCCTCGTCGCCGACGTTGCGGGCCACCGCGCGGTCCAGGTCGGCGACGACGGCCCGCAGGTCGGCTCGCTCGTACGCCACGTGCCGGTAGGAACCGAGGACGATGCTGGCCAGCCGGACCGCGTCCAGGCCCTTGCCCCGAACGTCACCAATGATCATGCGTACCCCGTAGGGGGTGTCGATCGCCTCGTACAGGTCGCCGCCGATCTCGGCCGTGGCGGTGGAGGAGATGTAGCGTCCCGCGACCGATAGCGTGCCGACCTGCGGCCCGAGCGGGCGGAGCACCGCCTGCTGGGCCACCGCGGCGAGCTTGGTCAGCTCGACGATCCGCTCGGCCTGCCGCTGCCGAACCCAGGCCACCGCCACGGCCAACGCGGTGACGAGCGCGACAGCGACAACGTTGACCGAGGTGACCAGCGAGACCTTCGGCGCGATCAGCGCGAAGCCGACGCCGACCACTGTCGCCGCGACGCCCACCCCCAGGACCACCAGCCAGGACGCCATGGCTGCGGCGAGAACCGGCGCGGCCGCCAGGAGCGCGACGTAGTGCACCTTACGGCCGTCCGCCGCCTCCACCGCCGACACGATCGCGAGCAGAACGAGGGCCGCGCCGAGGCCGGCGCGGGATCCGGGGCTCAGCGGGCGACGGCCCGACTGGAGGAGTCGCGTGGGTACGAAAGACAGTTTGCCTGATCCACGTGAACCGGTGAACGAACCTGACCCGTCGTCCGAGCAGGTTCTGTCCGGCCGGCCCAGTCGGCTGGCCGAATCGGCGTCGCCCGTCCCGGTCAGCCGAGGACCTCGTAACGGACGGTGAGCGCGCCCACGTCGACCGAGGCGATGGTGGCGAAGGCGGCCCGGGAGAGATCCAGGCAGCGACCGTCGATGAACGGGCCGCGGTCGTTGATCCGTACCGTCACCGACTTGCCGTTGGCCGGGTTGGTCACCCGGACCTTGGTGTTGAACGGCAGGGTCTTGTGCGCGGCGGTCAGCGCGTTGGGGTTGAACGACTCGCCGTTGGCGGTGAGCTGCCCGTCGGAATAGAACGAGGCGCCGCAGGAACCGCTCTCCAGCACCTTCGCCGCGGCCGTGGTCTTCTTGGCGGTCGGCTTCGGCTTCGGCGACGCGGTGCGGTCCTTGCTCCGGGAGGCGGCCTGCTGCGATCGGGTCGCCGACGGGCTGGCGGTCACGCTCGGCGAGGCGCTGACGCTCGGGGAGACGGCCGGGGCGCTGGGGGTGAGGCTGCTCGCGGCGGTGGTCGGGGTGAACTCGAGAGCCGTCTGCCCCGACTGGTCGGAGCCGGAGGTCAGCTGCACGGCACCGACCGTGCCCCCGACGGCGAGGGCGACGCCGACCGCCGCGGTGGCCACGATGCCCGCCGGGGAGGAGAAGATGCGGGTACGGGAGTGCTTGCCTGCCACCGGCCCGGTCCTTTCGTCGTCTGAACAAACCGGGTCGGACCGTAACGAGAGAAGTACTTCGGACGTCAACCTGATCATGGTGGTATGCCCGCATTTACCCAGGTACGTGTAGCCGATCATCCGACCCAGGGTGGGCCGGGCGGCCCGGGTGCGCCACGCCCCACCGCCCGTGCCGCAGGATGGGCAGATGCCCGCTGAGCTGACCGAACGCCTGGCCGCCCTGTTCCAGTGGATCGACCCCGGTCCGGGCACCAGTCACCTGGTCAGCGACATCTCCGGTTGGTGGCGGGACCCGGCGGTGCTGGCCGAGCTGGGGCCGGCCCTGGTGGCGCCGTACCGGGCCGCCCGACCCACGGTGGTGCTCGCGCCCGCCGTCACCGGGCTGCTGCTCGGGCCGTTGGCCGCCACCGCCCTCGGGGTCGGCTTCGTGGCCGCCCACAAACCCGGTGACGGACGACTGCCGGCCGGGCCACTGACCTGGGCGCAGAGCCCACCCGACTACCGGGGCCGACGCGTCGACCTCGCCGTACGCGACCGACACCTCGGCCCCGAAGACCGCGTGCTGGTGGTCGACGACTGGGTGCGTACCGGCTCGCAACTACACGCCCTCTACGACATCTGCGCCGCACGGGGCGCCGAGGTGCTGGGCACCGCCGTGGTGGCCATGGACTGCCCGCCCGACGTCGCAGCCGACCTCCGGATCACCGGCCTGATCGACGCCGCGGATCTGCCTGCTTGACTTGAAGCGAGGTTCAACACTGATGATCGACTGATGACTGACGGAGTTCTCGACGAGGCGTACGAGCGGCTGCACCGCACCGGCCCCGAATTCCAGGGCTGGCTCTCCAACCACGGGCCGATGGCCGTCGAGGCGCTGGTCCGCCACGGGCACCCACACCGGGTGCACCGCTGGCTCGACGACTACCTCGACCGCCTCGACGAGTTGCCCCGAGGGCTGCACCCGATCGACGACTGGCGGTCGGCGCTCGGCGATCCGAAGCGTGCCGGCGACTGGTTGGCCTACTTCGACCGAGAACTGCGCGAACACCCGTGGCGTGACGTGCTCGGCACCTGGTGGCCCCGGCTGCTGCCGGGCATCGCCGCCGGCGCCACGCACGGGGTGATCCGGGTCGGGCACGCCGTACGCGCGCTCGACCCGGACGACGAGAACCAGCAGCGGCTCACCGAGTTGGGCCAGGCCCTCGGCTACTGGGCGGCCCGCTGGCAGCCAATCCCCGGCACCGACCAACTGCTCGCCGGCGAGCCCGAAGGGCCGGGCACCGACGAACTGCTCGCCGGCGAGCCCGAAGGGCCAGGCACCGACGACATCGACGTAACGGGCGCGCTGGCCGGGGTGCCCCGGATCGACGACCAGACCGGGGGCGTCCGGGATCGGCTGGGCCGGCTTCCCGGCGTACCCCGGTGGGAGCCGGCACTCGCGACGCTGCGCCCCGCGCGCAGCCCGGCCGAGGCGGAGCGCGGGCTCGCCACGCTGGTGCACCGCGCCAGCCTGGACTACCTGCGGTTCGGGCACGCCGCGCCGGTCATGCTGGTGCACGCGGTCACCGCGCCGACCGCCGTGCTGCGTACCCTGCCGGCACTGGACCGGGGTCTGTGGGCGCCGAGCCTCACCGCGGCCTGGGCCGCGACGGCGGCCATGACCTCCGTGTACGCCCCAGCCGACGGCATCGCGCCACCGACCGTGACCCCTGCCACGCCGGCGGAGGTCTTCGCCCGCGCGGCCCGGCACGGCGACGAGCACGTGGTCAAGCTGGCCGACGCGATCCTCGACGCGTACGCGGCCAGTGGTGACGAGCGGCTCCTCAGCGCACCCGGCTACGCCGGCCAGCTGATCTGAGCGGGGCGACGCGTATTACGGCGGCGGCCCGCGACGTGCTGGCCTAGCCTCGGCAGGATGTGGCCTCGGATCGGTGAACTGCGCGCCCTCGCCCTCGGCACCCCTGGCGAGCTGCGGGCAACCCTCAACACCCTGGTGCTGGCCGGTGTGAAGACCGCGACGGCCGGCCGACTCGCCGAGTACGCGGAAGAGGGCGAGGAGTTGGAGCACGTCGGCGAACGCCTGGCCCTGATCGACGACGACAACGCCCTGGCCGGCGTCGTGGAGATCACCGGAGTCGAGGTGGTCCGCTTCGCCGACGTGCCCTGGGACTTCGCCCACGCCGAGGGCGAGGGCGACCGGTCGATCGAGGAGTGGCGGGCCGGGCACTCGGCCTACTGGGCGCGGCTCGGCACGCCGGTCGACGGCGACACCCCGATCGTCTGCCTCCGCTTCCGGCTGGTCTCCGGCGGCGACGGCGGGGTGGCCAGCGGCGATCTCGGCCCCTGACCCAGCGGCCGGGCGCGGGCGAGTCCGGCGGCCTCAGCCGGGCGGGCGCGGGCGACTCCGGCGGCTTCAGCCGGTCTGGCGCGGGCGCGGCGGCCCGGCCGGGCCGGACACGGACGGGCGTGGCGGTTTCAGCCGCGTAGTTGTGGCAGCAACCGCGTCGCCACGTCCACCAGGATGGCCTCGTCACCGGCGTACCAACTGCTGGCCCGGGGCCAGTGCGTCACCACGTCGGTGAAGCCCAGCTCGGCGGCCCGGCCGACCTGGTCGGCGAAGAACTGTGCGCTGCTGAGCGAGAAGACCGGCGCCGCGTCCAGCGACAGGTAGCGGTCCAGGCTGGCCGGGTCGCGGCCGGCCTCGTCCAAGGTCCGGTCCATCCGCGCGGACAGCGCCGACACGCTGGCCCACCAACCCGCCAGGTCGTTGTCGTCACCGGTGCCGGTGGTCACCCACCCCTGGCCGAAGCGGGCCACCAACCGCATCGACCGTGGCCCGTTGGCGGCCACCACGAACGGCACCCGGGGCTGCTGCACGCAGCCAGGGTTGTTGCGGGCATCCACCGCGGCGAACCAGTCGCCACGCCAGGTGGTGCCGTCCTCCCGCAGGATCAGATCCAACAACTCGGTGAACTCGGCGAACCGGTCGACCCGCTGACGCGGTGGCAGCGTCTCACCACCCAGCACCGCCGAGTCGAAGCCGATGCCACCCGCGCCAAGGCCGAGCAGCAGCCGGCCGGCGGAGACGTCGTCCACCGTGGTGATCTGCCGGGCGAACGCGGCCGGGTGCCGGAAGTTCGGCGACGCCACCAGGGTGCCCAGTCGAATCCGCGAGGTCACCGTGGCGGCGGCGGTCAACGTGGACATCGAGTCGAACCACGGGCCGTCGACCAGGTCACGCCAACCCAGGTGGTCGTACGTCCAGGCGTGGTCGAAGCCCCACTCGTCGACCTGCCGCCAGCGACGCTGCGACTCCGCCCACCGCTGGTCCGGCAGGATCACGATGCCAATCCGCATGATCGCCACCCTAGTCGGGCCGAACATCCGCGCCCCACCGCTGCGGCCAGCCCGTACTCTCCGGGGATGACTACCGAACCGGCCACTGCCCGCGTATCTGCGGATCGCCGGTTCCGCATGATCCGCACGGTGGCGTTGCTGGTCGGGGTGGTCGTTCCGTCCCTCGTCCTCCGCGAGCTGGTCGAGTCCCGGTTCGGCCACGGGCCGATGGCCGACCTCAGCGCGGTCGCGGTGCCGATGGCGGCGACCGCGTGGCTCGCTCCGTACGCCTCCTATCGGCGGCGCGACGCGCTGCTCTGGCTGGTCGGCCCGGGCATCTACGTCTTCGCTGTGATCGCCTGGCGAGTGGCCCTCGCGCCGTACCGGGACTGGCGGCCCCGCCCGGAGGAGAAGCCCCGCATGCGCTGGTCACGCGACCCGGAACACGCCGGGACGTGGCACCTGACCAAGCCCGATAGTGGCACGCGTCACACTTCTTCCCGGTAGGGACATCGCGTTCGGCTCCGACTCCTCGGGGAGCGGCACCCAGGCGGGGTGTCGCCCGACGAGAGGACCAGAGCGCGATGACCAAGGTGACCGCACAACTGTCGGTATCGGTGGACGGCTTCTACGCCGGCCCACAGTTCGACGGCAACGGCGACTGGATGGGCTCGACGGAGAGCGCGAAATTCTTCCGGGTCACCCGGTGGGCGACCGAAGCGGCGGCCTGGCGCGAGCGGCAGGGCTTCGCCGGCGGGGAGCAGGACACCAACTCCGAGGTGATAGCCGAGTCGTTCGGCGCGGCCGGCGCGTACGTGATGGGCCGCCGGATGGCCGACGGGGGTGAGATCCCCTGGGGTGAGGAGCCGCCGTTCCGCGCACCTGTCTTCGTCGTCACCCACCGCCCCCGCCAGCGGCTGCTGAAGGAGGGAGGCACCAGCTTCACCTACGTCACCGATGGCGTGGCCAGCGCCGTCAAGCAGGCGCGCGCCGTGGCCGGTGGCAAGGATGTCGCGGTGGCCGGGGGCGGCAGCCTGGTGCGGCAGGTGCTCAAGGCCGGTCTGCTCGACGAGTTGGAGTTGCACGTCGTACCGGTCGTGCTCGGCACCGGCCTGCGGCTCTTCGACGCGGACCTCGACCTCGGCGACCGGGAGGGGATCGAGCTGACGTCGACCCGCGTCCTCACCACCCCCCAGGTGACCCACATCCGGTACGCGGTGCGTGGTCGCGCCCCGCTCGTGCTCGACGACCGGGGCCGCGGAGGCGGCCCGACGGTAACCGCGAACTGAATCACGGCCCGTCGAAGGAAGGAGGAGACACCATGCCGCAACTGTTGCGGGTGCAGTGCTTCAACGTTTCGCGTGACGGGTTCGGGACCGGAGAGGGGCAGAGCCTGGAACGGCCGTTCGGCCACGCGGATCCCACCCCGCTCTTCTCCTGGCGTGCCGCCACCGCCAGTTTCGTGTACCGCACCGAGCCGGGCGGCACGCGTGGCCTGGACGACTACCTGACCCGCGACGCCGAGTGCAACATCGGAGCGGAGATCATGGGTCGCAACAAGTTCGGCCCCCAGCGTGGCCCCTGGGAGAACCATGACTGGCAGGGCTGGTGGGGGGACAACCCGCCGTTCCACACGCCGGTCTTCGTGCTCACCCACCACGTGCGCCCGTCGTTCACCCTGGCCGACACCACGTTCCACTTCCTCAACGCCAGCCCGGCCGAGGCGCTGGCCCAGGCAAGGCAGGCAGCCGCCGGCCGGGACGTACGCCTCGGGGGCGGTGTGGCGACGATCCGCGAGTTCCTCGCGGCCGACCTGGTCGACACGATGCACTTCGCCGTCGCGCCCGTCGACCTTCACCGGGGCGAGCGTTTGTGGGACAGCCCTGACGAACTGCTCGACCGCTTCCACCTCGAGTCGGTGCCCAGCCCCAGCGGAATCACCCATCTCCTGTTCTGGAGACGATGACGCGCGCTCTGAGCGACCCCGCCACCGAGATCTTGGACAGTTTCCGTTACGCCTGAACGGAAACTGTCCAAGATCTGCGCCTTCTCAGAGGCGGGTCAGCACCAGCAGCCGGTTGCCGTCGGGGTCGGTGACCCGGGCGGACCGCTCACCCCAGGGCTGGTCGACCGGTTCCTCGGTGACCGTCGCTCCACCCGTACGCAGCGCGCCCACAGCTGCGTCGCAGTCATCGGCGTAGACACACAGCTCCCAGCGGTGCGAGTCGGCCGGCCCACCAGCCTCCGGGTTGGCGGCCAGGCCGAGCTCGCTGCTGCCAAGTCGCAGCGCGACGAACTCCGGGGCGCCCTCGTCCGGGAACCGGTAGGTCAGCTCGAAGCCGACCACATCCTGGTAGAACGCGATCAGTCGTGGCAGGTCAGGTGTCGTCACGATCGGAAAAGCTTCGGTGAACACGGACCACCTCCACGCCGGACACTAGCCGGTGCCGACGTCCAGCCGGAACCACCACCGTCGATCCCTAAATGAGATGCGCACCGGTTCGCGCACCTGTTGGATCTCGACATGGAGCATGAGCTTGTTCACCCCCGCAAGGCCCGCCCCGGGGACCACCTCGCGGTCCTCTCGCCCTCGTTCGCCGCGGCCGGCGCCTATCCCGGGATTCACGAGCAGGCCATGCGACGGCTTGCCGACCTGACCGGCCTCGTTCCGGTGGAATACCCCACCACCCGCCAGGTGGGCGCGAGCGCGGCAGCGCGGGCGGCGGACATCAACGCCGCATTCGCGGATCCCCAGGTACGCGGCATTCTCGCCGTCATCGGCGGCGAGGACCAGATCACCGTCATCCCCCACCTGGACGCCGACCTGGCCCGAGCCGATCCGAAGCCATTCCTCGGCACCAGCGACAACACCAACCTGCACCACTGGCTCTGGGGCCTCGGCATCGCCAGCTTCTACGGCGGATCCTCCCAGGTGCACCTTGGCCCCGGGCCAGCCGTCGACGACATCCACGTCCGGTCGCTGCGAGCGGCGTTACTCACCGGGGAGCGGCTGGAGATCACCGACCCGGGTGAATCCGAGGACATCGGCATCGACTGGGCGGACCCGCAGGCGTTGAAATCCTTCGGAGAACGCGAATCGACGGAGCCGTGGAGCTGGTACGGGCCGTCCCGAGCGGTCACCGGCCGCACCTGGGGTGGCTGCCTGGAGGTCATCCAGTGGATCCTGACGGCGGGACGGTTCCCGTTTCCCCCGGAGGCCCTGCGGGGTGGGGTGCTGATCATCGAGACGTCGGAGGAGCTTCTCCCCGCCCGTGAGGTCGGCTGGATCGTCCGATCACTGGGTGAACGCGGTCTCCTCAGCGCCGTCGACGCGGTCCTGGTCGCCCGTCCGCCGGTCTCCGACCACACCCGTCGACCCGCCGCCGAAGATCGCGCGCGGCTACGCGAACAGCAGCGCGACACGGTCGTCGACGTGGTGACCCGCTACAACCCCGAGGCGGTCGTCTGTGTCGGCGTCCCATTCGGCCACACCAAACCACAGTGGATCCTTCCCCACGGCGGCCCGGTCACCGTCGACGGCGTGGAGCGTCGGATCTTCGCCGACTACCGATAGGGGCCGTCAGCCAGGTGCCGAGGGCGCGAAACCCGGTAGATCGGCGCCTGGCCATGGACGGAAACTACGGGGATGGAACCGACGCAGACAGCGCTCATCGTGCCGATACCCGAGGCCGAGCAGGCGGTGGGCCGCTTTCGGGCATCGCTCGACCGGGCCGCCTCGTGGGGCGTGCCAGCGCACGTGACCGTCCTCTACCCGTTCCTGTCCCCGCAGCAGATCGACGAGCAGACCTTGGCCGTGCTGCGTGAAACCATTGCCGGGATACCTCGGTTCGACGTCGCACTGACGCACGTCGACTGGTTCGGCGACGCGGTCCTCTGGCTCGCGCCGCAGCCAGATCGCCCTTTCCGTGACCTCACCCGGGCAGTGTGGCAACGGTTTCCCGAGGCACCTCCGTACGCCGGGGCGCACAGCGATGTGGTGCCGCACCTGACCATCGGTCATGACGCCGACAAGCCCGTGCTGAGCCACGCAGCGAAAACCGTGGCCGCGCACCTGCCGATCAACGCGGCCGTCGACCGGGTGCGGCTGATCGCCGGCACGCCGGACGTCAGCCCGTGGCGCACCGTCTGCGAGTTCCCGTTGGGCGCCCCACCCCCAGCAGCTGGTACGGGTCTCCAGGCGGCCTCGGCCTGACGCTGAAACGCGGTCCGTGGGCGGATCTCCCCGTCCGGGGATGCAGGCCGCCGCAACATCCAAGGCCCCGACCGGGGCTGTCGTCCTGGCCAGGGTTTTCGCGGTAGAGCGGGTGACGGGAATCGAACCCGCACTGTCAGCATGGGAATCGGGTTGAGTCGCGTCTCCCGGGCCTGCTGCCCCCTGGTCGCTGAAGCACGAGCGACTCGGCCAAGCTCTGCGAGGGACCTTCCAGGCGGCTCGTGCACGTTGGTCCCTGGGATCTGGCGCCCGCGAACGATGCGGGGTTGATTAAAACTTGCGGGCACCCCCCGGGGATGGGAATGCCCTCAAGGACTTCATGTGGAGTCAGCGCATGAACGCCATGGTTGCGTCCTTCAATCGTCGCACCAGGGTCAGTTTCCTTACATCTGGTTTATCGTCCTCAGTGAGCGCCCAATAGGCGGACTTCTCAACGGTCGAGGCGTCGGGCTTGTAGAAAGGCGGAACAAGTGACAGGTGCGGCCGCTCCCATGCGATGTTGCGGCGGGTCACCCTGGCCGGCGAGCCAACCGCAATGCAGTTGTTGGGGATCTTTCCGGTAACCAGGCTGCGGAATCCGATCACGGAGCCGTCGCCGACTCGCGCACCGGCCAGTGCGACCGCTCCATTGGCGAACCAAACATGGTTTCCGATCGTTACATCGCGTGCGGCGTTGATCCGCTTCCCCGTCGTAACGTCGAAGATGGGATGGGCGTCGTCGGAGCGGAACTGATTTTCCTGTGCAATCATCACGTCATTCCCGAAGGAGACGGTGCACCCCTCCACGGCTGTGATCATGCAATGGCCGGTCATGTTGATGTTGTCACCGAATTTCACGGTGGCGTCTTGTCCGATGCGGATGGCCGCCTTGATCCCGCCGACCTTCGTGTTGGCACCCAGGATCAGCGTCCCGTTGTCGCAGTCGAAGTTCACGTTAAGGTACTCGACGCGCACGCCTTTAGGGGCCACAATCCGGTTGTTGCGGCCCTTGAAAGTGATGGAAATATTCCCGCCGATTATCCCCTCGCAGGCAATGCTGTTGCCCTCGTCGTCGGAGTACTCGGATAGCTGAGCGACTTTTCCCATCTCGATAGTCTAACGACATGCGGGATCCCGCTAATCGACCGGGCGGCCGACTGTGGAGATGCACCGCGGCCCGGTCTTGACCTTCGATGAGGTCATCGCGAAGGTGCCGTCAGGGCCCGCGTCGTGGTACCACGCTCCCCGACGCCGGCCTTTTGGGACGAACCGGAGCTAGCCCTCTTTTCCACCGTCCGTCGCAAAAGGGGCTGATTGTCGACCCACGGAATAACCGTATCTGCACTAGGGATTTCTCGTCATATTTGGCATTCCACGGGAGCCACTCAGCCATCCCGTACGCCATCGACCCGCCCTCCTAGGGAGCGGGCCGCCGCCCGGCCGGCCTTGACGCAGGTTCGGACGCTGGCGGGTCGGGCGGTGGTCTGCTCGCTTGCCTGGCTTCCACTTTCACGGCCTGCGGCAAACCGGCAACACCCTCGCCTCGCGGACCGGGGCGAGTCTCGCCGACCTGATGGCGCGGATGGGTCACGCCTCGACTCGCGCCGCGATGATCTACCAGCACACCGCCCGCGAACAGGACGAGCAGATCGCCGACGCGCTCAGCTCGCAGATCAAGAAGAGTCAGGATCGGACACGGTAAGCGCAAGAAGTGATAGCAACGAATGAGGCCCCAGCCAGGGAACAAGTCCTGAGCTGGGGCCTCACGGTGGAGCGGGTGACGGGAATCGAACCCGCACTGTCAGCTTGGGAAGCTGATGTTCTGCCATTGAACTACACCCGCAAGCGGCACCACTGTACCCGAGTCGTCGTGCCCGTGCACCCAGGTACCCCCGCCGACTGGAGGTGTCCGCATACCGCACGGCTCGGGGCGACCCGGGTTGATCCACTCGACTTCCTGAAAGTCGGGGCGTCCGAAGCGCCGGGACACCGCGGTTTCACCCAAACCGAGTTGATCATGCGGAGCGGCGGAACGCCGGGCCGGGTGAGGGTAGGGATGGGGACACGTCGGGCCGGGCCGGACCAGGCGGGGTGAGGTGGGGGCACGCCGGGCCGGGCGAGGCGGCGGAACGCCGGGCCGGGCGACGCGTACGCCCGGTGCCGGCTCCGTGACGACGGAGCCGGCACCGATGATCTTCCGGCCTGCGGTCAGGCGGCCGTGCACTGGACGTCACGGCTGAGGCGGGTCGGGCGCGCCGGCGGGACGGCCAGTGGGGCGGCCACCGCCGACGGGGAGTTTGGGTCGAGCCAGACCCGCACGGCCGGCCGACCCGGCGCGAGCCCCGGCACCCCAGCAATGTGCTGCTCACGTCGGGTGAGCATCGCCACGTCGATGGTGAACTCGAAGAGCCGCCAGTCGACCTGCGGCTCGGCCCGGGCGCTCTGCGCCAGCTGCGCCACCCGGACCGGATCGGTCACCGGACGGGCCCGCCCCGCCACGTACGCCTCGTCGTCGCTCTCCTCAGCGGGGAACGAGTGCAGCGCGTAGCGGCCGTCCCGTTCGAGGTCACGGCGCTTGGGCGAGTCGATGATGAAGCAGAACAGCCCCTCGGTGGTGATGACCGGGGAGACCGGATGGACGCGGGGCCCGCCGTCGGCGCGGACCGTGGCCAGATAGCCGAAGCCCGGCCCGTACTGCTGGAGGAGAACGCGGATCCCGTCGGCGAGTCGGGGCTCGTCGGCGGCGAATTCGGACCAGGAAGCCATGTGGGCATTCTATCGAACAAATGTACGAGCAGCGACCTCGACGCGCTGGTCACCGGCACCGAATCCGGCCACTTTTGGCGACGCGGCTATGGTGGTCCGATGCTGCTCTCCGACCGCGACCTGGTCTCCGAGATCAAGGCCGGCACGCTGGGCCTGGAGCCGTTCGAGCCCACCCTGGTCCAACCGTCCAGCATCGACGTCCGACTCGACCGGCTGTTCCGGGTCTTCAACAACCACCTCTACACCCACATCGATCCCGCCATGCAGCAGGACGACCTGACCTCGGTGGTCGAGGTCCCCGACGGCGAGCCGTTCGTGCTGCACCCGGGGGAGTTCGTCCTCGCCTCGACACTGGAGGTCATCTCGCTGGGCGACCAGCTCGCCGGCCGGCTGGAGGGCAAGAGCTCCCTGGGCCGGCTCGGGCTGCTCACGCACTCCACCGCGGGTTTCATCGACCCGGGCTTCTCGGGTCACGTGACGCTGGAACTCTCGAACGTGGCGAACCTGCCGATCACCCTGTGGCCGGGCATGAAGATCGGCCAGCTCTGCATCTTCCGGCTCTCCTCGCCGGCCGAGCACCCGTACGGCTCGGTGGTCTACGGCTCGCGCTACCAGGGCCAGCGGGGGCCGACACCCAGCCGCGCCTGGCAGCACTGGCGCACCTGGCCCACCCGCTGAGGTTCAGCCGCTAGGACCGAGACGACGAGGGCCCGCCGCGACGGATCGCGACGGGCCCTTCGGTCATCCAAGGGTCAGCCTGGGCGGCCGTAGCTGTGGATCGGGCCGTCGTCGACCTTCTTCATCTTGACCGGTTGACCGGCCTGCGAGGCGTGCACCACCCAGCCGCCGCCGACGTACATGCCGACGTGGTGGATGTCGCTGTAGTAGAAGACCAGGTCGCCGGGGCGCAGGTCGCCCCTGCTGACGTTCTTCGTGACCCGGCTCTGCGCGGCGGCGTTGTGCGGCAGGGACACGCCGGCCTTCGCCCAGGCGGCCAGCATCAGCCCGGAGCAGTCGTACGAGTTCGGGCCCTCGGCACCCCACACGTAGGGCTTGCCGATCTGCGCGCAGGCGAACTTGACCGCGGTACCTGCGGCGCCGCCGGGGTAGCTACCCGGGCAGGGCGCCGGGCGCAGCGGGCCGCCGCCGCCGTTGCCGTACACCTTGAGGCGCAGCTTCTGCAGGCGGTCGATCTCTTCGTTGATCTGCTTCTTCTTCGCCGCCAACTGAGCTTCGGTGCGGGCCAGCTGGGACACCATCTCGTCGAGCGGCGCCTTCTGCGCGGCCAGCTGGTCGCGCAGGTCGGCCACCTGGCGTACGTCCTTCTGCTGGTTGTGCGCGAAGCGGTCGAGGATTTCGAGCTGGCCGACCACCTCGCTGGGCGACCGGCTGCCCAGTACGGCGTTGACGGTCGAGACGTTCTCACCCATGTAGGCACGTGCGGCCAGGGCGCCGACCTTGTCCAACGCGGCGTCGACCTGACGCTCCAGCGGGGCGATCCGGGCGGCCAGCGCGTCGGCCTGCTTGCGCTTCGCGGCGAGGTCGGCGCGGGTGGCGTTGTGCCGTTCGATGATCGGTTCGAGCTTGTTCCAGTCGGCGTCGATCTGGCGCTCGATCTCGGCGACGGACGGGTCGGCGTGGGCCGCCGTGGCACTGCCGGTCAGGACGACGGCGATGCCGGCCAGCGCGGCGAGTGCGGTGGTGAAGCGGGACCAGCGTGGGCGCGGCACGATCGACGCAGGGCCGGCTGATGCCGACCGCTCGGACGACGGCCGCGGGGCATGGAGTGCCACCGGGGTTCCGTACTCCTTCTTCCTGACCGCCTACCGGGTTAGCTGACGGGTTCGGGCGGGAAGTCGGCGCCCTACCGCAGTGGCTGCGGATTCACCCCGAGGGACCTGGGTCCCCGGTTCGCTCGGAAACGACTCGGCGGTGTCGGTCCGTTACCGCCCGGGTTGGGCGGAGCTGCTGTCGGGCCGACGAATGACCAGAGTAGAGACGCTTGTTACCGATCCGCAACCCGTTCGGCCGTGACACTCCGTACCGATTGGGCGAGGTCACCGACCGTGTGTGAAGAATTCTTTCCGCACGCTTCGATAGATAGAAAGGTATTGACCTGGCCTGCCGGGCGGCGCGATGGTGACCTGACCTCACTCCGCGAGAATCTAGGGGGTTCGATGCACCATTCAACCCTGTCCGCCGGCTGGCGCGCACTGCTCGCCGCCACCGTGGTCGCCGCAGCGACCACGGTGCCATTCTCCGCCGGCCCGGCCGCCGCCGCGCCAACCACCGACCGCCAGCAGCAGTACGCCGCCGCAGCCACCGAGTACGGCGTGCCGACGGTCGTGTTGCTCGGCGTCTCCTACCTGGAGTCGCGCTGGGACGCCAACGCCGGCACACCGAGCACCAGTGGCGGCTACGGCCCGATGCACCTGACCGATGCGCGGCACGTGGCCGCCCTACCCGGGCGCGGTCACCACGACGCCGGAGCCGAGGACCCACGCGGCGACGACTCCCGTCCCGCCCGGGTCCCCGCGCCCCGGCCGGTCGAGGCCCCAGCGCCGTCCACCACCGCGTTGCAGACCGTGGACGCCGCCGCCACGCTGACCGGCGTCGCCCCCGAGGCGCTACGCACCGACGCCGGCCTCAACATCCGGGGTGGGGCCGCGCTGCTGAGCGCGTACCAACGGGAGTTGGGCGCTCCGGTGGGCGCGGACACCGACCCGGCTGCCTGGTACGGCGCGGTGGCCCGCTACTCCGGCGCGGACAGCGCCGACGCCGCCGCCGCCTTCGCCGACGAGGTCTTCACCACCATCGGCGCGGGCGCGTCCCGGATGACCGACGACGGCCAGCGGATCACCCTGCCGGCCCGCGCGGTGCGACCCGAACGTTCCTGGTTGGACCGTCTGGGCCTGCGCCGGCTGGCCCGCCCGGACGGGGTGGAGTGCCCGCGCACCATCTCCTGCGAGTGGATCCCGGCCCCCTACGAAGCGTTCGGCGACGGGGACTACGGCAACCACGACCTCTCCGACCGGCCCGCCCGGCAGAAAATCGAATACATCGTCATCCACGACACCGAGGCGAGTTGGGCGACGACCCTGCAACTCGTCCAGGATCCGACCTACGTGAGCTGGCACTACTCGCTGCGCTCGGTCGACGGGCACATCGCCCAGCATGTGTTGACCAAGGACGTCGGCTGGCACGCCGGCAACTGGTACGTGAACGCGAAGTCGATCGGGCTGGAACACGAGGGCTTCGCGGCGCAGGGGACCTGGTACACCGAGGCGATGTACCGGACCTCGGCGAAGCTGGTCCGGCATCTGGCGCTGCGGCTGGGCATCCCACTGGACCGCCAGCACATCATCGGGCACGACAACGTGCCCGGCACCACCGCCGCGACCGTGCCCGGAATGCACTGGGACCCGGGGCCGTACTGGGACTGGACGCACTACTTCGACCTGCTGCACGCACCTCGACTGGACACCGGCACGCCGGCCACCGGGCTCGTCCGGATCGACCCGGACTACGCCACCAACCAGCCGGCGTTCACCGGCTGCGTCACCGCGGGCGTGCCGTGCGCGCCGCGCGGCTCCTCGGCGGTGGTGCTGCGGAGCGCACCGTCCGCTGACGCGCCGCTGGTCAACGACATCGCACTGCGCCCGAACGGCACCCCGAACACGATGGCCGTGTCGGACCACGGTGCCCGGGCATCCGCCGGGCAGACGTACGCGCTGGCCGGGCGGCAGGGCGACTGGACGGCGATCTGGTACCTCGGGCAGCGGGCCTGGTTCCACAACCCGGCGTCCGCGCCGACCGCCAGCTGGACCGTCGGTGTGGTGGCCACGCCGAAGCCCGGACGGGCCACCATCCCGGTGTACGGACGGGCGTACCCGGAGCAGGCGGCGTACCCGGACGGGGTGCCCTACCAGACCATCTCGCCCCTGCAGTACACCCTGGCCGCCGGGCAGCGGTACGCCGTCGGCGCGGTGCTGGCCGGCGAGTACTACCGGGCCAGCACGTTCGACGGCTCCTCGCCCGGCGACTGGACGGTGATTCGCGGCAAGAACCGCTACGCGCAGATCCAGTTCGGCCACCGGATCATGTACGTCGACCTCGCCGACGTGCAGCTGTTGCCGTCCCCGGTGGGCGCGCCTCGCTGAGAACCACGACGGCCCCCGGTCGGTGACCGGGGGCCGTCGTGTTGCGCGAGGTGGATCAGCCAGGTCTACGGAACCCGGCGACGGGCATGGTGTTGATGCTGGACACCTGCACCGGTTTGCCGGCACGTGGTGCGTGCACCATCTGGTTGTTGCCCAGATACAGCCCGACATGACTCAGGCCGGCGAAGAAGAAGACCAGGTCACCGGGGCGGGCGTCGGCGCGCGCGATGGCCTTGCCCTCATTCCACTGATCACCGGTGTGGTGGGTGAGGTAGATCCCCGCCGCCTTGTAGGCGTACTGGGTCAGCCCCGAGCAGTCGAACGAGTTCGGGCCGGTGGCGCCCCAGACGTACGGCTTGCCGACCTTCCCGCAGGCGGTCTTGATCGCGGTACGGGCCGCCGCGTTGACCACTCCGTTGATGGTCGGGCAGGACGCGGTCTTGACCGTGGTCTTCGGCATCGACGCCTCGAGCTGCTTGATCTCGGCGTCGATCTGCTTCTTCTTGGCCGCCAGATCGTTCTGCTGCCGGGTCTGGGTGACGATCAGCGCGTCCAGCTTCTGCTTCTCGCCGTCGTACTTGGCCCGCACGGCCAGCACGCCCTCGACCTCCTTGCGCTCCTGCGCGGCGAGCCGGTCGAGGATGGTGAGCTGCTCGGTGAGCGTGTCCGGCTTGGCGCTGACCAGCAGCGCGCCGATGTCGTGCGACGGGCCCGAGATGTAGTACCGGGAGGCGAGATCGCCGACCCGGTTGAGCGCCAGTTCGCTCTGTAGCGCCAGCGGCTCGATCTTCTTCTGCAGGTCCGCCGACTTCTTCCGGTTGGTCTTCAGCTGCGCCCGGACCTTGTTGTACTGCTCGATGGTGGGCTCCAACTGCTCCCACTTCTTGTCGATCTGCGCCTCGATCTCGTCGACCGTGGGCGCGGCATGTGCCGGCGCGGTCAACAGACCTGCGCCGACCGCCGCGGCGGCGACCAGGACAAGCACCCGGTGGGCGACGCGGCGCACTCCACCAGAGCGAGCAGACGCAAACAGGTCGTGACGATGAGGGGGCATGGTTGCCACCGGCACCGACTCCTTTGCAACCGACCGCCGGGCGCCTCGCGTGAGGGAAGGGCCGAGGCAGACGACCCACAGCGGTCGGTGCCCCACATTAGGGAAGCTCGGGGCGGTAATCAAGGCGAGCGCGGTAACCATCACTGTCGGGCAACCGCTTGCACACCAAGGGTATTGACCCGTCACCCAACGATTGCGGTCAATACATCGTCAAGCGTGACGACACCGAGAGGTCGACGGCCGTCGCTGACCAGCACCATGTGCCGCCTTTCCCGACGCATGGCCAGCAGCAGGTCGGCCAGCGTACGCTCCGGCGGCACCACCGCCAGCGGCCGATAGACATCGGCCGGAACCGGGGACCGGCGACCCTGCCCGGCGTACCCGAGCACGTCCTTGACGTGCACAAATCCGAGCACCCGACGGGTCGACCGCTGCACCACCGGAAACCGGGACCGGCCGGTCGCAGTCGCCAGCACCTCCAGCGACGCCGGCGAGACGTCCTCGGCCACCGTCACCACCGTCGACCACGGTTGCAGCGCGTCCGCCGCCGTTCGGCTGTGCAGGGCCAGCGCACCGGTGATCCGGGCGTGCTGCTCCGCGTCGAGCAGTCCCTCCGTCCGCGCCTGGGACACCAACCCGGCCAATTCCTCGGCGGTGAACACCGTCTTCACCGCCTCGGACGCCTCGATCCGCCAGAGCGCGAGCACCCGGCGGGCCGCCCATTTCATCGCGAGCAACAACGGTTTGGTGGCCACACAGAACGCCAGCATCGCCGGGCCGAGCCAGAGGGCGGAGACCTCCGGACCGGCCAGCGTGATGTTCTTCGGCACCATCTCGCCGACGACCGTGTGCAGAAAGACCACCACGCCCAGCGCCAGCACGAACGCCACCGGGTGCACCGCCCGCTCCGGCAGGCCGGCCGCGTGGAACGGTGGCTCCAGCAGGTGCGCCAGCGCCGGTTCCGCGATCGCGCCCAGGCCCAACGAGCAGACCGTGATGCCGAGCTGCGCGCCAGCGATCATCAACGGAATCTGGTTCATCGCCGACAGCGCCCAGCGGGCCCGTTTCGACGCGGCGGCCAGCGGCTCGATCACCGTCCGACGGGACGCGATGAGCGCGAACTCGCTGCCCACGAAGAACCCGTTGCCGAGCAGCAGCAGCACGGTCACCAGTAGCTCAGTCATCGTCGTCCGGATCCGCCGGGCGTACCACCCGGACCTGCTCGATGCGGTGCCGCTCCACCTCCACCACGGTGAACTCCCAGCCGTCCGCCTCGACCGTCTCGCCGGCGAGCGGGATGTGCCCGAGCTGGGCCATCAGGAACCCGGCCAACGTCTCGTACGGCCCCTCGGGCAGCCGGAACCCGGTCTGCTCGGCCAACTCGTCGGAGCGGAGCACGCCGTCGACCAGCACGGTGCGCTCACCGCCCGGCACGGTCAGCTCGACCGACCCGTCGTCGTCCACGCTGGCCGGGTCGAACTCGTCGGCGATCTCCCCGACCAACTCCTCGACGAGGTCCTCGACGGTCACCACGCCGTCCGTGCCGCCGTACTCGTCGACCACGATGGCCAGGTCGGCCCCGGCCGCCTTGAGGGCGGCCAGGACACCGTCCAGGTTCAGGCTCTCCGGCACGTACACCGGCTCGCGGGCCACCGAGCCGACCCTGGTCGACGCCCGGTCGGCCAGCGGCACACCCAGCGCGTCGGGCACACCGGCGACGCCGGTCACCAGGTCCAGGGTCTCCTCGTACACGGGAAACCGGGTCCGCCCGGTGCGCCGCGACTCCTCCAGCAACTCGGCCACGGTGGCCGTGACGCGCAGCGCGACCACGTCCACCCGGGGGGTCATCGCCTCCGCGGCCCGCTTGTCACCGAAGCGGATGGTGCGACGCAGCAGCATCGCGGTGTCCGTGGGCAGCGCGCCGGCCCGCGCCGAGATGCCCGCCAGCAGGCCCAGCTCCTCCGGTGAGCGGGCGCTGGCCAACTCCTCCTGCGGCTCCACACCGAGCGCCCGGACCAGTCGGTTCGCCGAGCCGTTCAACCCTCGGATCACCCAGCCGAGCGTCCGGGAGAAAGTGTGCATCGGGCCGGCCGTGGCCAGCGCCGCCGGCATGGGCCGGGCCAGCGCCGCGTTCTTCGGCACCAACTCGCCGAAGAGCATGGAGATCAGCGTGGCCAGGGCCAACGCGAGGAACGGGGTGAACCGCTCGGTGCTGTCGCCGACGAGCGGGCGCAACAACGGGCCGAAGAGGCGGGCCAGCGCCGGCTCCGCCAGGTAGCCGGTGAGCAGCGCGGTGATGGTGATGCCGAGCTGCGCCCCGGAGAGCTGGAAGGAGAGTTCACGCAGCGCTGCGCGTACCGTCAGGGCGGCCTGGTCGCCTGCGGCGGCCCGCCGGTCGATCTCCGCGCGGTCGACTGTGACCAGGGCGAACTCGGCCGCGACGAAGAACGCGTTGCCCGCGGTCAGCGCTACGAAACCGACCAGGGGCAACAACGTCGTCAAGAGTAGGCCGTCGATGTCGCCTCACCTCGGCGAGATTCTTGCACGACGACGGCGGCCCGCAGGGGGCCGCCGTCGTCGATGAACAGAATCCAGGTGTACGCGGCTCAGCCGCCGATCGACGCGCTCTCCTTGCCGCCCTGCGGCTGCTCGGGCTTGACCGAACGGAGCAGCACGCTCGCCACGTCGATCACCTCGACCTGCTCGCCGGCACCCTTGCCGTTGACCCCGTCGTTGAGCATGGTGGAGCAGAACGGGCAGCCGACCGCGACCGTCTTCGCCCCGGTGGCCATGGCCTCCTCGACCCGGTCCACGTTGATCCGCTTGCCGATCTTCTCTTCCATCCACATCCGGGCGCCGCCAGCACCGCAGCAGAAGGAGCGCTCGCTGTTGCGCGGCATCTCGGTCAGGTCACCCGCGATGGCGTCGCCGAGGACCTCCCGGGGCGCCGCGAAGATCCGGTTGTGCCGGCCCAGGTAGCACGGGTCGTGGTAGGTGACACCGCCGTCGACCGGCTGCACCGGCGTGAGCTTGCCGGTGGCGACCAGGTGGGCAAGCAGTTGGGTGTGGTGGACCACCTCGAACTCGCCGCCGAGCTGCCCGTACTCGTTGCCCAGGGTGTTGAAGCAGTGCGGGCAGGTCGCCACGATCTTGCGCTTGGCCTTCTCCCGGCCCTCGAACGCCTCGTTCAGCGTCTCCACGTTCTGCTGGGCGAGCATCTGGAAGACGAACTCGTTGCCGATCCGTCGCGCCGGGTCGCCGGAGCAGGTCTCGCCCTCGCCCAGGATCGCGAACTTCACGCCCGCCTCGTTGAGCAGCGTGGCCACCGCGCGGGTGGTCTTCTTGGCCCGGTCCTCGAACGCACCGGCGCAGCCGACCCAGAACAGGTACTCGAAGTCGTCCACCTCGCCGACCCGGGGCACCTCGAAGTCCAGACCCTTGGTCCAGTCCTCGCGGGTGTTCTGCGGGGCGCCCCACGGGTTGCCCTTGTTCTCCAGGTTGCGCAGCATCACCCCGGCCTCGGAGGGGAAGCTCGACTCGATCAGCACCTGGTAGCGGCGCATGTCGACGATGTGGTCCACGTGCTCGATGTCCACCGGGCACTGCTCGACACAGGCGCCGCAGGTGGTGCAGGACCAGAGCACGTCCGGGTCGATGACACCGCCCTCCTCGGCGGTGCCGATCAACGGCTTGTCGGCCTCGGCGAGGGCCAGCACGTCCAGGTGGGCGAGTTGCGCCTGGGTGGCCTTCTCCTCGCCGGTCAGGTCCTTGCCACCGCCGGCCAGCAGGTAGGGCGCCTTCGCGTACGCGTGGTCGCGCAGGCTCAGCACGAGCAGCTTCGGCGACAGAGGCTTGCCGGTGTTCCAGGCCGGGCACTGCGACTGGCAGCGACCACACTCGGTGCAGGTGCTGAAGTCGAGGAGGCCCTTCCAGCTGAACTGCTCGACGTGGGCGACGCCGAACTGGTCCTTCTCCGGGTCCGCCTCCTCGAAGTCGAGCGGCTTGCCCTGGCTGGTCATCGGGCGCAGCGCGCCGAGACCGGAGCCGGCCGGCTTGGCCGGCTCCCGCTTGAAGAAGATGTTGGGGAACGCCAGGAAGCGGTGCCAGGCGACGCCCATCGTGACGTTCAGGGAGATGACGATCAGCCAGGTCATCGAAATGATGATCTTGATGACCGCCGCCACGCTGACGCCGTCCGCCCAGTCGGGCAGCACCGCACCTACCGCGTGGCTGACCGGAGTGGCCCAGAACGGGAACTCGAAGTGGTCGGTGGCGACCTTGAAGCCCCGGATCACGAAGCCGAAGATCAGGACCAGCAGCACGATCCACTCGACGAAGTAGCCCTGCCACATGGTCGAGCCGGTGAACCGGGACCGCCCGCCCGGGCGGGTCGGCCGGTTGCGCAACCGGATCGCCATCAGCACCAGGATGCCGACCAGACCCAGCACCCCGATGATCTCGGTGACCAGACCGAAGATCGTCCAGTGCCCGATGATCGGCAGACCACCGTCGGTGGTGACCACCTCGAAGTACGCCTCGAGCACCAGCAGCGACAGCACGACGAAGCCGACCATCACGAACCAGTGCGCGGCACCCACCACGCCCCACTTGAGCATCCGGGTGTGGCCGGCCGTCTCCACCAGCATCGTCCTGGTGCGGGTGACCTTGTCGGAGAACCGCTCCGGCGCTGGTTGCCCGAGCCGGACGACTGCCACCATCTTCAGGACCGCACGCACCGCAAGCCACACCGCCACAGCGGTGATGGCGGCCGCGAGGATCGTGGTGACGATCTGGACGCTGCCCATCGAGTTGGCCTCCCCGGTCTGCTGCCTGATGACCTCGCCGTGCTCGGTCATGCAGTGCAGCCTACGCGAAGGTTACCCAGCGGTAACGTGAGTCATCTCGCAGTAGGCCGCGCTGCCTGCGCACACCATAGGGGGCCCCACCCGATCCTGCCGGGCAGGGGCTCGACGGGGTGACATGAGACCGCCGACGCGACGGTCTGACAGATCAGCGCCAGCGGGAGAGCAACCCCAGCGAGGCGACCATCGCACCGAACCCGACGGCGAGGTTCCAGTAACCCCACGCCATGACCGGGTACTCCTGCTCGGACAGGTAGTAGAGCACCAGCCAGCCGATCCCGACGACGATCAAGGCGACCGCAGTGATCGGCAACCACACCGGGCTAGGCTTGCGCGACGACGCCGTCGTCGTCGGACGGACGTCCGTCGGCGGGGTGTACACCTTCTTCTTACGGACCTGAGACTTGGGCACGGCGCTCTCCAGAGGGGTGACGACCTCGTCCGGCCTGACAACCGGGCGCGAGGGCGACGGTCCATGGCCAATAATGTTCGAGAGCTAGCGTAGTCCGGATCGGCCGCCCGGACCACGAATGGGGTCAGGCCGGTGCACGGAGTGACCGAAAGAGGCGGGACTGTTCGCATCACCGGCCCGGCCGGCACGGACCGATCCCCGACACGCGGAAGGAACGCTCGGTGGAGTACACATCCGGCGCAACCTCCTGGCAGAAGGTCCTCCGACGGGCCGCCGCCGGGCTGCTGCCCCGGCGACCGCGTCAGCGCCGTCCGGGCTGGTCGATCGGGGTGCCCCTGATCGCCGCGGCGGCCGGGTTGCTCTTCACCACCAGCGCGACCACCGCAGACGGCACCGCTCTCCGGGAAGACCGGCGACCCCAGCTCAACCAGCTCATCGAGGACCGGCGCGAACAGGTGGCGGCCAGCGAACGCCGCGCCGCCACGCTGCGCGGCGAGGTCGAGCAACGGACCAACACACTCGCCGGCTCGGACGCCCCGATCAAGGAACAGCAGAATCGCGCCCAGGGCAGCCTCCAGGACGCCGGATTCACCGCCCTGACCGGCCCCGGGGTCACGGTCGAGCTGAACGACGCGCCACAGATCGACCAGACGCAGTCGGACGCCAGCAACGACGACCTGGTGGTGCATCAGGGAGACGTGCAGGCAGTGGTCAACGCGCTCTGGGCCGGCGGAGCCGAGGCCATGTCAATCATGAACGTCCGCGTGCTCACCACCAGCGCGGTACGCTGCGTCGGTAACACCCTGCTACTTCATGGCCGGGTGTACTCCCCACCGTTCAAGATCGTAGCAATCGGCGATCCCGCTGCCCTCCAGCAGGCCCTCGCCAGCTCTCAGGGAGTCCGGTTGTTCAAGGACGCGGTCGACGACTACCAGCTCGGCTACAGCGAGACAGCCTCCACGGTGCGAGTTCCCGCATTCGAGGATTCCACCGCCCTGCGCTCGGCGACGGTGCCCAGATGAGCGGGCCGGACGAACGCCGCGACGGGCGACACCGGGACCAGACCGACGAGCCGACCGCCTTCCTGCCCAAGCTCGACCGGCCCCAGTCGGCACCGGACCGACCGGCCCCGGACCGACCGGCCCCGGCCGGCAACTGGCCCGAGCCGGTGCTGCACCCTCCGCGAGCCGAGCAACCGACGCGGCCGAGCGCCAGCCGACCCGAGCCGACCGAGCCCCCGAGCCGGCCGGGTGTCGAAGCCCCACCGCCCTGGCCGGGCATCGCAGCTCCCGCGCTGGGCCCGCACGGCGGCGCCGGGCTTCCCCCAGCGACCGCCTCCGGGCGACCACCCAGCAATCCGGGTCCGGTCCGGCCCCCTGCCCCCGGCGACGCCCCGACCCGACCGGCCACGCCCGGCGGGATGCCGGTGCCGACCCGGCCGACGACCTCCGGCCCGCCGAGCCCGCCCGCCTCCTCCGGCCCGTCGACCCGGCCTGCCTCCTCCGGCCCGCCGAGCCCGCCGCTGGCCGACTCGCCGACCGCGCCCATTCCGCAGGTAACCGCCCGGCCCGCACGACCCACCGGCCCCCCGGCCACCCCGGTCTCGCCGGCCGCACCCAGCCGCGCGGCAGCAGCCGGGCAGGAAGGCTTCGCGCCGTCGACCGGGCCGGGTCGGGTCCCGCCGAGCGCCGGCGGGGACCGGGCCGCGGATCCGGCCGCCACCGCACTGATTCCGGCAGTGCCCGCCACACCCGCCGCCAGGCCGCCGACCATAGACACGACCGCGTTGATGGGTGCCGTCCCCCGCACGGCGGTCCCCGAGGAGCCGGCTGCCGGCAACCCCGCCGACCCACCCCAACCCCGGCGCGGCGAACGGGTGGTCCAACTCCGGCCGCACCAGACCGGCGAGGGCTACAAGAGCGTCTACTCCGAGCTCACCCGTCCGTCGTTCGCATCACGACTACGCACCGGCATCCGCGTCACCGGCGAGGTCCTGATCACCTTCGGCCTGGTGGTGCTGCTCTTCGCCGGTTACGAGGTCTGGGGCAAATCGGCCATCGTCGACGCCCACCAGAACGACCTCAACAACGAGTTGGCTCAGGTGTGGGCCCCGACCGACGACCCGACGGTCGCCCCGTCAGCTGCCGGCCCGAGCGCCAAACCGTCGCCGCCGGTACGCGGCAAGCCGCTCGCTGGCCTCTACATCCCCAAGCTCGACAAGAACTGGGTCGTGGTCGAAGGCGTCACCCAGGCCGACATCCGCTACGCCCCGGGCCACTACCCGGCCAGCGCGCTCCCCGGCCAGGTGGGCAACTTCTCCGTCGCCGGCCACCGCAACCGGGCCACCTTCTGGCGGTTGGACGAGCTGGACGACGGCGACGCGATCGTGGTCGAGAGCAAGACCGAGTGGTACGTCTACCGGGTGTCGCAGACGCGGATCGTCAGGCCGACCCAGGTAGAGGTGGTGGCTCCGGTGCCCGGCGAGCCGAGCAAGAAGGCGACCAAGCGGATGCTCACCCTCACCACGTGCAACCCGAAGTTCGACAACTACCAGCGCCTGATCATCCACGCCGAACTGGACCGCACCCAACCCAAGTCGGCGGGCCGCCCGGCGGAGCTGGGAGGCTGACCGGATGTACGCGTTCATCTGGCGCAAGCTGCCGTTCGGCCTGGTCGGAAAGCTGACCGGCTCGGTGCTGCTGGTGGCCGCCACTGTCGCCCTGCTCTGGTATGTCGCCTTCCCGTGGGCCGAGCCCCTGCTGCCCTTCGACGACGTGCAGGTCGAGTCCGGCGTACCCGCCGAGACGGGTGGCGGCGACCCGGTGACCGGGGAGACCCCGGCCGGCGACGAGCACGAGCTGCCGTACGACACCGACCAGAACAACTCCGCGCCCCCCTCCCCGAGTAGGTGACCATGCGCGTCCTGGTGATCGACAACTACGACTCGTTCGTCTTCAACCTCGTGCAATACCTGGGTCAGCTCGGCGTGGACTGCGAGGTCCGCCGCAACGACGAGATCGACGTCGCCGAGGTGGGCGCGGTTGGCGCGGATGGCATCCTGCTGTCGCCCGGGCCGGGCAGCCCCGACCGGGCCGGCATCTGCCTGGACGTCATCCGGGAGTACGCCGGCAAGCTGCCGATCTTCGGTGTCTGCCTCGGTCACCAGGCGATCGGGGAGGCGTTCGGGGCGACCGTGACGCGCGCCCCCGAGCTGCTGCACGGCAAGACCTCCGAGGTACGACACCAGTCGGTCGGCGTGCTCGCCGGCCTGCCCGACCCGTTCACCGCCACCCGGTACCACTCCCTCGCCGTGCTGCCCGAGACGCTCCCCGACGAGCTGGAGGTCACCGGCTGGACCGGCTCCGGCGTGGTGATGGCGATGCGGCACCGGACGCTGCCCATCGAGGGCGTCCAGTTCCACCCGGAGTCGGTGCTCACCGAGGGCGGTCACCTGATGCTCGCCAACTGGCTGGCCAGTTGCGGTCACCCCGAGGCGCTGGAGCGCGCGCCCGCGCTCGCCGCCGAGGTCGACGCCCGCCGCCTCGCGGCCTTCGCCACCGCCTGAAGCCCTACCGCTCGGCGCGGTACTGAACCTGAAGCCCTACCGCTCGGTCGCGGTACTGAACCGGACGGATCAGCCCCGCAGCGCGTTCTGGACCGCCGGATCCGCTGGCGAGCGCACCGCAGGGGGTCGACCCCGACCCGCGTCCCACGCGGCCTTGCCGCTGGCGAAATAGTCCCGGATCGACTTCTCGGCGAGCAGTGCGGCACCGCAACCGTCGCAGCGGGCGGTCACCCCGTCGACGTCCAAGCCGAGATGGCGGCACAGCGTCACGGCCCGGGACAGGTGGTACGACTGGGTGACGATGAGGGCCCGCTCGACTCCGTACACCTCGCGCGCTCTCGCGCAACTGTCGTAGGTGTCCAGGCCGAACGGGTCGGCCACCACCCGTCGCCTGTCGACGCCACGCTCGGCGAGATACGTCGTCATCACCGCCGGCTCGTCGCCCGACGCACCACCGCCGTCGCCGGACACGAGGACGACAGTGGCCCGCCCGCTGGTCACCAGCTCGGCGGCGGTGTCCAGGCGGCCGGCTAGACGGTCACCCGGTCGCTGCCGATCGGCGGCCACCTCGGTGCCGAGCACGATCACCACATCGGCGGCCGGCGCGTCGGCGGCGGCGTACACGTGCCCGCGTGCGGAGAGTGTCGTCCACAGCCACGGGGAACTGGCGAGCACCAGCACGACGAGGCCTGCGACGGCCAGCCGGCGGACGCGTCGCGGCCACCGCCGCACCGATGCGATCGCTGTCGACTCAGCCTCGGTCATGCCGGTGCCCGCGGGTGGCCTAATCCTCGATCCGGCTCGGCGGGGGTGGGAACGGCAGACCGATCCCGCCCCCGTTGCCGGGGGTGGTCGGCGTCGTCGGCGTGGTCGTCGGCGTGATCGTCGGCGTCGGGTCGGTTTCCGGCTCGGGTTGACTCACCTTGATGGTCACCTTCGTGCCGGTGGGCTTCTTCTCCTTGCCGTTCGGGCTCTGGTCGGTGACCTTCCCCGCCTGGTCGGCGGGCACCTCCGGCCCGTTCTGCACCACGACCACGAAGCCGCGGTCCTTGAGGAACCGGGTGGCGTCCTCCTGGCTCAACCCGACCACGTCCGGCACATCGCGGACGTTGCCCTTCGAGACCGTGAGCTTGATCTTCGTGCCCTCGGGGACGCTCTCGCCCGACGGCGGGCTGACCTCGAGAACCTCGTCCTCGCTCGCCTCGTCGTCCACCGTCTTGACTTCGTACTTGAGCTTCGCCTCGGTCAGCCGGGCGATCGCGCTCTCCCGCTTGCTGCCCTTGAGCCCGGCGGGAACACGCACCTCGGGCTTGCCGCCACAGATCTGGATGGTGACCGTGCTGTTCTGCTTCACCTGGGTGGTCGGCAGCGGGTTCTGCTGAAAGACAGTGCCCTCGGTGCAGTCACTTGCCAGCACCGGTTCACCCACCTGTGGGGACAGACCGGCCTTCTGAATCTCGGCGATCGCCACGTCCCGGGCCTTGCCGGTGAGGGTGGGCACCGACTTCAGGTCCTTGCCCTGCTGCATGTTCCAGAGCAGGGCGGCGACCAGGGCGATCACCGCCAGCACGCCGACCGCGCTGAACATCGCGATCAGCAAGGAGGACGCCTTGCGCTGGCGCGGGTCGCCCACCCGCGCCGGGATCTGCCGGGTCTGCTGCCCGGGGGGAGCCGGATAGCCGCCCCCACCGCCGGCCGGGGCCATCGCCACCGTCTCCGCCTCGCGCAGCACCGGGGTGGCCAGCACGGGCCGGCCGGCAGCGGCGCGCAGCAGGTCGGCCCGCATCTCGCCGGCGCTCTGGTAGCGGTTGAGCGGGTTCTTCGACAGCGCCTTGAGCACGATCGCGTCGACGGCCGGGGTGACGTCCGGGTTGATGTCGCTCGGCGTCGGCGGCGTCTCCCGTACGTGCTGGTAGGCGACGCTGACCGGGCTGTCCCCGACGAACGGCGGATGGCCGCAGACCAACTCGAAGAGCACGCAGCCGGCCGCGTACACGTCGGAGCGCGCGTCGACGGCCTCGCCGCGGGCCTGCTCCGGGGAGAGGTACTGGGCCGTGCCGATCACCGCGCTGGTCTGCGTCATGGTGGTCGCGCCGCTGGCCAGCGCGCGGGCGATGCCGAAGTCCATCACCTTGACCTGGCCGGTCTGGGTGAGCATCACGTTGCCGGGCTTGATGTCCCGGTGGATGATGCCGTGCCGGTGGCTGAACTCCAGTGCCGCGCACATGTCGGCGCAGATCTCCAGCGCCCGGCGCGGCTGCAGCCGACCCTCGGCGCCGAGGACCTCCTTCAAGGTCCGCCCGTTGACGAACTCCATGACGATGAACGGCAGCGTCTCGCCGGTCGGCGCGGTCTCCTCGCCGGTGTCGTAGACAGCCACGATGGCCGGGTGGTTGAGCGAGGCGGCGTTCTGCGCCTCCCGGCGGAAGCGCATCTGGAACGTCGCGTCCCGGGCGAGGTCGGTGCGGAGCATCTTGATCGCGACATCCCGACCGAGTCGGAGGTCACGACCGCGATGCACCTCGGCCATACCGCCATAGCCGAGCAGCTCGCCGACCTGGTACCTGCCACCGAGCAGGCGGGCCTGCGCTGTCATCGCGTCTGTCGTCCTTCGCTCGTCGTCGTCCCGCCGTCGCCCGGCTGGAGTCGTACCTCCCGACGGTACGACGTCCGGGTCGGATCGTCGCGTCCGTCGAGTCGTAGCGCGCCGGACGCCACGGTGCGCGGCGCCAGCCCGGCGGATGCACCGTCCTGCTGCTGCTTTCGCAGTTTGTAGGAAATCACGCCGGAACAGAGCAGGACCAGTACGGCCAGCAGGACGGCGAGAAGCACCATCCCGGGCCGGGACCGCTGCGGCTGCGGTGACGGCACTGCCGGGCCGGCCTGTCGGACGTACGCCGGCGGGTGTTCCTGCCGGGGTGGCCCGGCGGGCACGGCCGCCGCACCGCGCGGGTAACCGTTCGGTGCGCCCTGCGGCCGGGTGGGCTGAACGGCCGGCGCGACGGCGGTGGGCCGTGGCTGTTGGGCGGGCGCGATCGCGGTCGGCCTGGGCCCGCTCACCGGCGGGCGGGCAGCCGGCGGACGCATCTGGTGCGCCTGCGGCACCTGGGCCCGGCCCGGCGCGGCGGGTGAGGCGGGCGCTGCGGAGACCGGCCCGGGGTTGCCGCCGGACCGGGCCTGCTGGGACAGCACGGCCTTGAGCTGACGGGCGACCCCGGCGAGGGCGGCGGCGCTCGGCCAGCGGGCGGCCGGGTCCTTGGCCAACGCCCGTTCCACCAGGGCGCGCACCTGCGGAGGGATGTCGGCCGGCAGTGGCCGGGGCGTCTCCCGGACGTGCCGCATCGCGATGTCGAGGGGGTTGTCGCCCTCGAACGGCCGCCGACCGGCCAGGCACTGGTAGGCGACCACGCCGAGGGCATACACGTCGGACGCCGGGGTGGCCACGCCGCCGGTGGCCTGCTCCGGCGAGATGTACGAGGCGGTGCCGAGCACCGAACCGGCGGCGGTGAGCTGGCCGACCAGGTCGGAGCGGGCGATGCCGAAGTCGGTGAGCACCAGCGTGCCGTTCGGTCGGACCAGCAGGTTGCCCGGCTTCACG
Source organism: Micromonospora sp. CPCC 205558 (assembly GCF_036902955.1). Lineage (NCBI taxonomy): Bacteria > Bacillati > Actinomycetota > Actinomycetes > Micromonosporales > Micromonosporaceae > Micromonospora > Micromonospora sp. CPCC 205558. The sequence continues at coordinate 244,707 of NZ_JBAKHR010000006.1, read as the reverse complement.
TCGCGGTGCACGATGCCCTTCTCGTGTGCGGCGTGCAGCGCGTCGGCGGCCTGCGCGACGAGGGCCATCGTCCGGGCCGGGGTGAGCCGGCCGACCCGGCTCAGCGTGGACGACAGGGCGTCACCCTCGACGTACTCCATGACCAGGAAGGCGATCTGCTGGTCGTTGCCGAAGTCGTAGACGTCCACCACGCCGGGATGGTTGATGGTGGCCATGGTGCGGGCCTCGCCACGGAACCGCTCGCCGAAGTCCGGGTCGTCGAGCAGGGCGGGGAGCAGGCTCTTCACCGCGACCGTCCGGCCGAGCACCTGGTCGGTGCCGCGCCAGACGTCGCCCATGCCGCCGCTGGCGATCCGCTCGTCGAGACGGTAGCGGTTGCCGAGCTGCACACCGGGGCTGAGCATGTCAGCGACCCCCCGGGTCGGCGATGGCGGCCCGCATGATCTGACCGGCGATCCGAGCGGCCTCGCCGCTGCCACCCGGGCCGGCCTGCTCCAACATCACGCAGACCGCCGAGACCGGGTTGCCGTTCTTGTCCAGGGCGAAGCCGATGAACCAACCGTGGTCGGGCCGATCCGGCGCGGACTGGGCGGTGCCGGTCTTGCCACCGACGGTGTAGCCGTTGATCGCGGCCTGTCGTCCGGTGCCGTTCTGGACCACGCTGACCATCATCTCGCGCAGGTCGGTGGCGACCTGGGGACTGACGGGCTGGCGCAGCTCCCGCGCCTTGGCCGTGTAGTAGCTGGTGGTCCGGTCCGGAGCGAGCAGCTGCCGCACCAGGTACGGCCGCATCTGGCTGCCGTTGTTGGCGATCGAGCCGGCGATCATCGCGCCTTCGAGGGGCGTCATCCGGACGTTGTTCTGGCCGATCGAGGACTGGGCCAGTGCGGCCTGGTCGGTGCTGCCGTCCGGGTTCTGGATGTCCCCGGTCCGGCTGGCCGCCGTGGGTAGGCCGCCCTCGCCGAGCTGACCGACGGTGAGGTCCTCCTGCTCGAAGCCGAACTGCCGGGCCTTCTCCTTGAGCGTCTCGGCACCGAGGCGCACACCAAGCTGGGCGAAGCCGGTGTTGCACGACTTGGTGACCGCCTCCAGCAGGGTGACCTGTCGCCCCGGGCAGATCGACGGGTCGGCGTTCTTGATCGGGGTGCCCGAGGTGGGCGCGGTGTAGCTGGGACCGGCCGGGATCTCGGTCGTCTTGGTGACGCCGTTCTCCAGCGCCGCCGCAGCCACCACGATCTTGAAGGTGGAGCCCGGTGGCAGCGTATCGGCGAGCGCGCGGTTCTTCAGCGGTTCGGCCGGGTCCTGTTCCAGCCTGTTGAACGCCGCAGCCGCCTCGTTGGTGTCGTGGCTGGCCAGCGGGTTCGGGTCGAAGCTCGGCATGGAGACCAGCGCCTGGATGGCACCGGTGCGCGGGTCGACGGCGATCGCCGCACCCCGCTTCGCCCCCACCTCGTTGTTGCGCAGCTGGTCGTACGCCACGTCCTGGGCCCGCTTGGAGAGCGTGAGCAGGACGTTGCCGCCACCGGTGTCGTCCCCGGTGAACATGTCCTTCAACCGGTCGCCGATCAGCTGGTCGCTGGTCCCAGCCAGGAAGTCGTTCTCCACCTTCTCGATGCCCTGGTCGGCCAGGTTGACCGGCTTGTAGCCGAGCACGTGCGCGTACTTGGCGCCGCCCGGGTAGAAGCGCTGGAACTTCAGCTTGCCGGTGGTCTCCTTGCTGGTGGCGACGGCGGTGCCGCCGGCCTCGATGTTGCCGCGCTTGCGCTTGTAGTCGGCAACCTGGACCCGGCCGTTGTAGTCGCTGGTGCGGTACTCGTCGGCCTTCTGGAACTGAATCCAGTTGAGGTTCGCGAAGAGCAGGCCGAACAGGACCATGACGACGACGCCGACACGGCGCAGCGGTGCGTTCACGGCTTGATCACCTCCGTGGGAGCACCGTGCAACTGCTCGGGCGGGCCACCGCTGGGACGGGCCACCTTGCCGCCGCTCCCTCCGGTCACCGGCCGACGGGCACCGTCGGAGACCCGCAGCAGCACCGCGATCAGCAACCAGTTGGCCATCAGCGACGAGCCACCGGCGGACAGGAACGGGGTGGTCTGACCGGTCAGCGGGATGAGCTTGCTGATCCCGCCGACGATCACGAAGACCTGCAGGCCGAGGGTGAACGCCAGACCGCCGGCGAGCAGCTTGCCGAACGAGTCCCGGACCGCGAGCGCGGCGCGCAGCCCGCGCTCCACGATCAACAGATAGACGACCAGCAGCGCGGAGAGGCCGAAGAGCCCGAGCTCTTCGCCGATGCCGGCGAAGATGAAGTCGTTCTGCACCTCGGGCAGGATGTCCGGTTGGCCGCCGCCCGGCCCCGCGCCGAAGAGCCCGCCCGTGCCCAGGGCGAGCAGGCCCTGCACGAGTTGGTAGCCCTTGTCGGTCGGGTCGGCGAACGGGTCCAGCCAGATCTCCGCCCGGACGTAGAAGTTGGCGAACGGCCCTCCGACCGTCGAGCCGAGGACGTAGGCGAGGTATGCCCCGCCGAAGAAGAGGACCAGACCGATCAGCAGCCAGCTGACCCGTTCGGTGGCGATGTAGAGCGTCACCACGAACATGCCGAAGTAGAGCAGCGAGGTGCCCAGGTCCTTCTCGAAGACCAGCACCAGGACGCTGACCAGCCACACGCCGACCACCGGGCCGAGGTCGCGGCCGCGCGGGAAGTCGATGCCGAGGAAGCGCCGGCTGGCCAGCGACAGCACCTCGCGCTTACGCACTAGGTAGTAGGCGAAGAAGACCAGCAGCGCCAGCTTGGCGAACTCACCCGGCTGGATGGAGAAGCTGCCCACCCGGATCCACAGCTTCGCGCCGTTGATCTCGGAGATGCTCGACGGCAGCACCGCCGGGATCATCACCAGCACGATACCGGCCAACCCCAGGGTGTACGCGTACCGCGAGATCGACCGGTGGTCGCGCATGATGGCGAGCAGCGCGGCGGCGAGGATCACCGCACTGAGCGTCCAGGCCAGCTGGCGCCCGCCCTGCCCGGCGAAGACGGCCAGACTCTCCCGCTCGGTAACCGGGGCCTCGCCCAGGTCGATCCGGCGGAGGAAGCCCACCCCCAGGCCGTTGAGCAGGGCCACCGCCGGCAGCAGCGCCGGATCGGCGAACGGGGCGAGGAACCGGATGACCAGGTGCAGGCCGAGGAAGACCGCGCCGAGCGCGGCGGCGGGCATCCAGAAATCCGGGGTGACCGTGTCCAGCAGGCTCGCCTCGACGGTCGCCCCGTACGCGGCAACCAGCACCATCGCGAGCAGCAGCAGAGACAGCTCGGCGTTGCGGCGCGACCGCGCCAGGCGTACGCCGGATTGCTCGCCCGCGGTGGCGGGCGAGGGTGCCGGTGTGGCCGCTACGGTCACGGGTGGGGTCCTCAGGATCTCAGCCGACGCTCACTCAGGAGACCGGCAACCGGCCGGGTCGAGCGCCGGCGTGGCGGTGTCGGAGGGCGTGACGTCGGGTGTGGTGGTCGCGCCGGCCCCACCGAGAGCGGTGGTGGCGCCGACGGTCGGGCTTACGCTGACAACCCCGTTGGGGGTCGACGACGCATTGGCGCTCGGGCTGCCGTTCGGGGTCGGTGTCGAACCGATCGGCGTCGGCGTCGGCGTGGGCGTCGGGGTGTTGCTCCCGACGACGGCCGGGTCGAGCGGGCAGAGCGGCTTCAGGTTGGGGTTGCTCGGCGTGTCGCTGGTCAGCTCCGCGAGCTGACGCTCGGCGTCCGGCTCACTCTTGGCCCGGATGCCGACCTTGACGGTGTCCTGTGCCGCGACCGTTAGGTCGTCCAACCGGGTACCGCTGCGGCGGTGCACGCTGGACAGGTCCATCCCGGCGATCTGACCCTGGACGCCACGGAAGACGGCGACCTGACCCTCTTCGGTAGCTCCCACGTAGTACTGCCGCTGGGTGTACGTCCAGCCGCCGAACGCCGCACCGCCGACGATCACCAGCAGCGCCAGCGCCATGGCGGCGGTCCGGACCGGGCGTCGCTTCGGCCGGTCGGCGTCCTCGTCGGATGCCGCCGGCTCCTCGGGCGCGGCCGGGCGCGGCGCGGAGAGCGCCGAGGCTCGGGCGGCCGGAGTCGAGTCGTCGGCGGAGGTCGCCATGCCCCGGTCCCGGGCGGCGGCGCCGCCGACGATCGGGGTCGCCTCGACGATGTCCTGATCCGTGGCGTCGGCGATGATCACCGTGATGTTGTCCGGCCCACCGCCGCGCAGCGCGAGCTGCACCAGCCGTTCGACGCACTGCTGCGGGTCGGCGTACTCCCGCAGGGTCTCGCCGATGGTTTCGGCGCTGACCACACCCGAGAGGCCGTCGCTGCAGATCAGGTACCGGTCGCCGGGCATGACCTGGCGGACCGAGTATTCCGGGTCGATGTCCCGGCCGTCGAGCGCGCGGGTGAGCAGCGACCGCTGCGGGTGGCTGCTCGCCTCCTCGGCGCTGATCCGGCCTTCGTCGACGAGCATCTGGACGTAAGTGTCGTCCTTGGTGATCTGCGCGAACTCGCCGTTGCGCAGCAGATAGGCCCGCGAGTCGCCGATGTGGACCATCCCCAGCTTGCTGCCGGTGAAGAGGGTCGCCGTCAGCGTGGTGCCCATCCCCTCCAGCTGTGGGTTGGCGTCCACCGTGTCGCGGAGTTGTTGGTTGGCGGTGCCCACGGCCGAACGCAACGCATCGACGAGGGCGTCCCCCGGGACGTCCTCGTCGAGCGGCGCCATGGCACCGATGACGATGTTGCTGGCGACGTCACCGGCGGCCATACCGCCCATGCCGTCGGCAACGGCGAGTAACCGCGGTCCGGCGTAGACGGAGTCTTGATTGCCGTCTCGGATCAGACCGCGGTCGCTGTGGGCCGCATAGCGCAGGGTCAGAGTCATGGCCGTAATTCGAGGGAAGTGCGGCCGATCCGGATCGGCACGCCGAGGGGGACGGGGGTTGGTCCGGAGACCTTAGCGCGATCGAGGTACGTGCCGTTAGTCGAGCCGAGATCCTCGACGTACCACTGCCCGTCACGCGGCACGAGCCGGGCGTGTCGCGCGGAGGCGTAGTCGTCGGTGATGACCAGGGTGGAGTCCTCAGCCCGACCAATGGTGATCTGCGCTTCACCGAGAGTGATCCTGGTGCCGGCCAGTTGCCCGGCTGTCACCACCAGCTGGTGCGCCGCCCTGCCCCGCTTCACCTTCGCTGGCTTGGCCGCCTGCCCCGTCGAGGCGCCCACCGCGCGTGGCGCGGCCACCAGGCGACCGGACCGGGCGCCCGCGAAGAGGTCCCGGCGGATCACACCGACCACCGTGAACACGAAGATCCACAGCAGGATCAGGAACCCGAACCGGGCAACGGTGATGACCAGTTCCGGCAAGGCGGCTCAGCCGTCCACGCGGAAGGTCAGCGTCGTCGTACCGAGCTGGACCATGTCACCGGGGTTGAGCGCGACGGCGGAGACCCGCTGCCCGTTCACCATGGTGCCGTTGGTCGAACCCAGATCGGTCAGCACGACCTGGCCCCCGTCGAAATCCAGCCGGGCGTGTCGCCGGGAGATGCCGACGTCGGGCAGCCGCAGGTTGGCCTGGTCGCCGCGGCCGATCACCGTCGACCCCATCTGGAGGGGATAGGTGCGACCGTCGCCGGAGACCAGCCGCACGTTGCGACCGCCGCCGTGCCCGGGCGGCGGGCCGTAGCCACCGCCCTGGTCGTACGCGGGGTAGGCGGGCGGGCCGGCGTCGTAACCGGGTGCCGACACCGGAGCGACCTCGCCGCCGGTGTAGACCTCGGCCGTGACACGGAACATGCCCGTGTCCAGGCCCTCGCCTCGCTCGATCTCGACGATCACGTCGCCGTAGACCGTCCACGCCTGCTCGCCGATGAACTCCGCCTGCGACTGGGCCAACTCCTGGGCCAGCGCGGCGGCGTACGGCGCCAGCCGACTATGGTCGAACGGCGAGAGATCGATCACGTAGCGGTTGGGCACCAACGTGCGCCCACCGGCCAGGATCGCCTTGTGCGCCTCGGCCTCCCGCTGCATGGCGTTGAGGATCTCCACGGGGTGGACCACCCCTTTGAAGACCTTGGCGAAGGCCCCTTCGACCAGGCCTTCCAGACGCTTCTCGAAGCGTTGCAGCACGCTCACCGGCTCCTCCTCGGGTCCCGAGGACATGATGGTATCCGGCCGACGCGCGCGCAGCTCACACGCCGCTCGGCCGGCTGCTCTCGGCCCGTTCGGAAGGGCCGGGATGGTCGTGCTAATCTTTCGTCCGCCACGAACGGTAATCGCTCGTGGCGAGCGCCGGGAACAGCGTAGTATTCCCGAGGCCCGCTGGAGACAGCGGGGCCGGGGCGGCTACAGTGTTCCGGGTTGTGCCACGGGGATGTGGCGGAATGGCAGACGCGCACGGTTCAGGTCCGTGTGCCCGAAAGGGCGTGGGGGTTCAACTCCCCCCATCCCCACCACCGACGAGGGCTCCGCTTTGTGCGGGGCCCTTCCGTCATATCGGGGCGTGCTGGACGTCACGCTATGCTCCGATGGATTCTGCCTCCGATGGACCAGGAGTGGCGTGTGAGTGTCGCGTTGGTGACAGGGTCGGGTGGTCTGATCGGCTCCGAGGCGGTCCGGCATTTCGCCGGCCTCGGTCTGGATGTCGTCGGCATCGACAACGACATGCGCCGGTACTTCTTCGGCGAGGACGGTTCCACCTCCTGGAGCCTTGAACGGCTCAGCCGTGACCTGGGTAACGCGTACACCCACTTCGCGGTGGACATCCGGGACCGGGACGGCCTGGAGCAGGTCTTCAAGAAGTACGGCTCGGACATCGCCGTGGTGATCCACAGCGCTGCGCAGCCGAGCCACGACTGGGCAGCCAAGGAGCCGTACACGGACTTCGACGTGAACGCCGGCGGCACGCTCAACATGCTGGAGAACACCCGCCGGCACGCGATCGACGCGCCGTTCATCCACTGCTCGACCAACAAGGTCTACGGCGACCGGCCCAACAGCCTGCCGCTCATCGAGCTGGAGACCCGGTACGAGTTGCCCGAGGACCACCGCTGGTACCAGGGCATCACCGAAGAGATGTCGATCGACCACTCGCTGCACTCGGTCTTCGGCGCCTCCAAGGTCGCCGCCGACGTGATGGTTCAGGAGTACGGGCGTTACTTCGACATGAAGACCGCCTGCTTCCGGGGCGGCACCTTGACCGGCCCGGCGCACTCCGCGGCCGAGCTGCACGGGTTCCTGGCCTATCTGATGCGCTGCGTCATGGAGGGCCGGACGTACAACCTGTTCGGCTACAAGGGCAAGATGGTCCGGGACGCGATCCACTCACACGACGTGCTGACCGCGTTCGAGGCGTTCTTCCGGTCCCCCCGATCCGCCGAGGTCTACAACCTCGGCGGCGGCCGGCACTCCAACACCTCCCACATCGAGGCGTTCCGGATCGCGGAAGAGATCACCGGCCGCGAGGCGCGGATCAACTATGTCGAGCAGAACCGCACCGGCGACCACCAGTGGTACGTCAGCAGCATGGCCCGGTTCGAGGCGCAGTATCCGGGCTGGAAGATCACTTACGACGTGCCGATGATCCTGCGGGAGATCTACGAGGCCAACGTGGACAAGTGGGTGGCCCAGCCGTGAGCAGCCGAACCAAGCGCAACGTGCTCGGCGTCCTGGTCGACGCGACCGACTACGCCACGGCGACCGACGCGGTGGTGACCGCGGCGCACGAGCGGCGTCCCCTCGCGCTGACGGCGCTGGCCGTGCACGGTGTGATGACCGGTGTGCTCGACCCGGCGCACAACGCGCGGCTCAACTCCTTCGACGTGGTCACCCCGGACGGGCAGCCGGTGCGGTGGGCGCTCAACCTGCTGCACCACGCCGGGCTCACCGACCGGGTGTACGGGCCGACCCTGACCCTGCACGTGCTGTCGCGCTTCGCCGACGAGGGGCTACCGGTCTACCTGTACGGCTCGACCGAGGAGACCCTCGCCCGGTTGATCCCGGCCCTGGAGCGGATGTTCCCGGCGCTGAAGATCGCCGGGGTGGAGCCGTCCAAGTTCCGTGCCGTCCAGCCCGGTGAGGACGCCGAGATCGCCGACCGGATCCGGTCCAGCGGCGCCCGGCTGGTCCTGGTCGGGCTCGGCTGCCCGCGCCAGGAGGTCTTCACGTACGCCATGCGGCCGCTGCTCGACATGCCGCTGATGGCGGTCGGCGCGGCCTTCGACTACCACGCCGGGTTGCTGCGCCAGCCTCCGCCGTGGATGCAGCGTGTCGGCCTGGAGTGGTTCTGGCGTCTGGGTCTGGAGCCGAAGCGGCTCTGGCGTCGCTACATCATTCTCAACCCGGCCTACCTGGGCCGGCTGGTCGCGCAGAAGATCGGCGTGTGGAATGCCCGTCCGCCGGCACCGGCCACCGAACGGCCGGCCACCTTCTCGGTCTGAGCCGTACGGCCGCGAGGCCCCACCCGGCGTGTCCAGGTGGGGCCTCGCGTCGTAGGAGACCGGTCAGACGGTCAGGGTCCAGGTGTTGAGGTAGCCGGTGTCGGCCGAGTAGACGTCCCGCACCTGGAGTCGCCAGATGCCGTCGGCGGCCTCACCGGACACGTTGACCGTGTACGTCGTGTTCACGTTGTCGGCGCTGTCCGAGCCACTGCTGTTCTTCAGCCGGTACGAGCTGCCGTCCGGGGCGAGCAGGTCGATGACCAGGTCACCGCGGTAGGTGTGCACGATGTTCACCGCCACGGTGGAGGCCGATGACGCGTTGCGACCACAGCCGGAGATGGTGATCGAACTGGTCACCGCCGAGCCGGCGTCCGGGATCGACACGTCGGTGCCGTTGGTGCCGGTGCAGCCGGTGGGCGGCGGCGGGGTGCTGCCGGTGCCCACGTAGAGCAACAGGTTCGGCGAGCCCGAGCCAGGGCTGCCCACCACGTTGGGGGTCGCGTTGGCCACCAACTGGTTGCGGACCTGAGCCGGCGTCCAGCTGGGGTTGGCGCTGGCCACCAGGGCCGCCGCTCCGACCACGTGCGGCGTGGCCATCGAGGTGCCGCTGATCGTGTTGGTCGCGGTGTTGCTGGTGTACCAGGCCGAGGTGATCGACGAGCCGGGCGCGAAGATGTCCAGGCAGGTGCCGACGTTGGAGAACGACGACCGGGCATCCGAGCTGGTCGTCGAGCCCACCGTGATGGCTTCCGTGGTACGCGCCGGCGAGGTGTTGCAGGCGTTCGCGCCGTTGTCGTTGCCGGCCGCCAGGCCGTACGTGACGCCCGAGGCGATCGAGTTGCGGACGGCGTTGTCCAGTGAGCTGTTCGCGCCACCGCCGAGGCTCATGTTCGCCACTGCCGGCTTGATGGCGTTCGCGGTGACCCAGTCGACGCCGGCGATCACACCGGCGTTGGTGCCGCTGCCGGAGCAGTTCAGCACCCGTACGCCGACGAGCTGGACTGCCTTGGCCACGCCGTACGCGGACCCGCCGACGGTGCCGGCCACGTGCGTGCCGTGCCCGTTGCAGTCGTCGGCCGACCCGCCGTCGACCGCGTCGTAGCCGGAGGTGGCCCGACCGCCGAAGTCGTTGTGGGAGAACCGGATGCCGGTGTCGATGATGTAGGCGTGCACGTTGCTCGCCGTGTTCGGGTAGGTGTAGGAGCTGTCCAACGGCAGGTTGCGCTGGTCAATCCGGTCCAGGCCCCAGGATGGCGGGTTGGCCTGCGTGCCGGAGATCGAGACGGTGTGGTTCTGCTCGACGTACGCCACCGCCGGGTCGGTCGCGATCCGCGCCGCCGCGCTCGCGCTCACCTTGACCTCGAAGCCGCGCAGCGCCGCGCCGTAGGTGCGGGCGACAGTGCCGCCGTGGCGGCCGGCGAGCCGCTTCGCGGTGTCGCCGACCCGGTCGCGGGCGACGGCGCTGTCCTTGAGTACGACGATGTAGCTGTCCGGCACGGCGGTGGCTCCGCCGGCGGCCCGAACCACACCGACGGGTTCGGCGGCCAGGGCTGGGGTGCCGACGGCCAGCATGGTCGCCGTGGCCACCCCGATCAGCACGGACCTTCGTGGAAGACCCATCTCCTACCTCCCTCTGACCGGCGGCGGAACGTGACCACCGGTCCCAACATCAATCGACACTCGCCGATTTAGCTGAGGGTAGATCAGCGGTCGGGCAGTTGAACATGCCGAAACGTCCATAACCTTCGAGTGATGACCCCCTACGGGCCCGGCGTCCGGGGCGAACGGGGGACGGGCCCGGATTCGCCCCGCCGGGATTCGGGAAAGACTCTCGAACATGGAGAGTCAGCTCACCATCCTGGTCCCGGTCGCCGCCGTCTGGCTGGCCGCCGGCATCGTTGCCGACGGCCTGCCCCGGCTGCGCAACACCCGCGTGCTGCGCCGGCGTACCGGATGGTTGCTGGTGCTTGCCGTCACCGGCATGGCGCTCACCGCGGCCGTGCTCGGCGGCGGACTGTTCAGCGCCGGCACCGCGCCGGTCGACCGGGCCGCCGCCGGGCTCACCCTGGCCGCCGGCCCCGCGCTGGTGGCGACGGTCTGCTCCGTACGGCGGATCCGCCGGCTGTGGGCCGGTGCCGGCGCGTTCGCCAGCGCCCCCGCCACCCCCGCGCCGCACGGGCTGCGCGCCGACGCGGCCCACCCGCTCGTCGGGCTGCCACTACAGGTCACCGCCCTGGCCACAGTGCCGGCGTTGATCGCGGCGGCCGGCACCGACCTCGGCGCCGACCCCGGCGTCACCGGGCCGGCGATCACCGTCGGCGCGCTCGCGGTGGTCGCTATCGGGGTCCGGCACGCGCTGCGGCACAACCGCTTCGCCGAGCGGGCCCAGCCGGCCGCCGCACAGTCAGCGCGGACGGCTGGCGCTCTGCACGTATAGCAGCTCCAGGATCGACCTGGTCGCCTCGAACCAGCGGTCCAGCCAGTCCTGCGAGGGCACGGTGCCCTTCGGTGGCAACTCCATCAGCAGACCACGCAGCAACGGGTGGTCAGCCAGGGACTCGGGCGGCTCCATCGGCCAGCCCGTGGGCGGGAACGACGGTTCGATCAGCGGGTTCGGGTCCAGTGAGGGCAGCGAGAGCGGCGAGTCCGTCGCCTCGGAAGCTCCCTCCCGCCCAGTCATCTCCTGGTCGGCCGAGACCACCTCGGTCAGAACCGTGTCCCGACGAGCGCCGCGGTACTTGCCACCGAACCGCTCCGGCTTTGCCGGACCATTGGTGAGGTTGTCTGAACCGATCGTCGTCATCCGTCTCGCCTACTCGCTCGGTTGCGGGTTGGTGCGGCGGGTCGTCGACCAGCGCCGTACCGACCGGTTCAACGAGATGGGGGCGCTGTGGCGACGGGAATCCCGACGGAACCTCGCCGACCACCGTCGCGACGCGGCCGTTCGCCGCACCTGGGGCGGACACGGCGAAGTCCCCGTCCGGCGAACCGGACGGGGACTTCACTGACCACTCGGTCAGACCACGCCGAACACACCACCGCGGGTGCCGGCGACGAACGCGTGCCAGTCACCCGGCGCGAAGACCAGAGCGGGGCCCGCCTTGTCCTTCGAGTCCCGCACTCCGACCGCCCCCGTCACGTACGCCACCTCCACGCAGTTGTCACAGTTCGGCCCGCTCTTCGAGCTCTTGAACCATGCTGCCTGCGTCAGGTCCACCGGGAACCCTTTGGTCGCCATTTCCACAACGGCTCCTCTGCCAGTTTTGCGATGTGTGCGACGGACTCCTCCGGACGTATGGCCGCAGCGCGGATGTGATCGAAGATGAAGCTGTACTTCTGTAGTTCGTCGCTCTTCTCCAGGAAAAGCCCACCCGTGGCGTTCTCCGCGTACACAACATCCGGATCACCGGGCTCAGGGAAGCTGAGGATCGTGAACGTGCCGTCCATGCCGGCGTGCGCACCCACCTCGAAGGGCAGGATCTGCAGCGTCACGTTCGGCAACTCGGCCACCTCGACCAACCGCCTGAGTTGGCCGCGCATCACCTCGTCCCCGCCCACCGGCCGACTCACCACCGCCTCATCGAGCACCACCCACAGATCGACCGGATCGTCCTGGGTCAATAACGACTGACGGCCCAGACGGACACGCACCCTCTGGTGTACCTGATCGGCGGTGAAGTCCGGCCGAGCGGCGCGGATCATGGCCCCGGCGTACTCCTCGGTCTCCAGAAGACCCGGAACGACCTGCTGTTCGTACGCCCGGATCGAACTCGCCGCCGCCTCCAGCCCGACGTACGCGCCGACGAGCACCGTGCTGTACGGGTGCCACCAGCCCTTCTGGCGGGCCTCCCGGGCGATCTGCACGAGCTCGTCGCTCTCGGCGCCGACCACGCCGTAGATCCGCAGCATGTCCCGCACGTCGCGAGGAGTGGCCGTGGTGTGCCCGGTCTCGATCCGGGAGACCTTCGACGCCGAGCACTCCAACTGTTCGGCGACCACCTCGATGGTGATTCCGGCGGACTCCCGCTGGCGGCGCAGCTCGGCCCCGAGACGCCGCCGTCTGATTGTGGGACTGCGCCGCTCACTCATCGCGCAACCCGTGAGTCACTGGTCTCCGCCGCTGGCTGCTCGACCCCACTCGGGCTACCTCCGGTAACGCGCCACTGGGTGACACCCGCCGGGGGCGCGATCGTCGACCGGCGAGCGTTCGCGACGGAGGGGAGTGGTGCCGGTCCTCGGCCGGCCGCGACGGGCGAAACCGGCCCTCAGTGTGCCGCCCGGACGCGTTCGCCTTCAATAGGCCTTTCGCGCGACACGCTCACGTATCGGCAAAAGTCGACGTGCAACTTGCATGAAGCACGTCCCTGATGCACTCTGTCCGTATGGCACGGATCACTCAGCGTCCGCGTTCGGTCCCTCGGAGTGGTGACCCCACCGATCCGGGGATGCCGGGCACGACGCGGGTCCGGCCGACGACAACGAGACCTGCTCCGGGGTAAGGACCCCGCCGCTGCAAGCCGGCAAGCTGTGGCGGCGGGCGCGGTTCCCGGAAGCAACCGGGTGGTGGTCGGGTGGCGGCACGTCACCAGCGGGGTACGGCCCGACCACCGCCATCCGCACCACCGGTTCACGAGGCACGACCCCGTCACCGGCCGAGACGTCCCCCGTTCAGGCACCGCCGGCCCAACTGCCGGCCGATCCTCCCCAGGAGCCCATGTGCTTCCCCGCACCGGTGACGTACTGCACGTGACTCGCGCGGCGAGTGTCCAGTTCCTCAGGCCGATCAAGTTCCGGGTGATCCGGGTGCTCGACTGGCCGACCTATGACGGCTGGCTCTGGCTCGACGGCTACGAGTTGAACGCCGCGGGTGACGCGGTCACCCGACGGTCGATCTTCGTCCAGCGGGAAGGGCTGCAGCAGCTGCAGGCCGCCCCCGAACCCCGTCCGCACACCGTGCGGGCCCGCCGACCGGTCGCGCGTACCCCGGTCCGGGTGGGCTGACCGAGCAGATCCGCCGCCGGTGGGCGTGCCGTCGCCATAGAATCAGGTACGCCCACCCCGGCACCGTTCCACCCGCTCGTCCAGGACCCTGACCCTGGGATGGTCATGGTCAATCAGCCCGCCCTGCGGCGGCACCACCGCTCCCGTATCGCCTATGCCTTCGGACTCCTCGCCCTCCTCGGGGCGATGACGACACTCCTGGTCCTCGTCCGCGACCCGGCGATGTCGTCCACCCGGCTGACCACACCGGTGCCCGCACCGGAGATCACCGTGCTCGACTCCAACCCACCGACGGGTGACGGCCAGTCGGTCTACGAGGAACCCGGCTGGATCGACACCGACGCCCCGGACGACCACTTCGGTGACGCCGACCCGACCGGGCCGGTATCCGGCCTGGGTGCCGGCGGCCAGTCCAGCGGTCGTCAGGAGCTCACCGAAGCAGCTCCAGCCGGACACGGCGCTGCCGACATCCGTCGCTCCCTGTTCTGGTCCGGCATCTTCGGCCTCGCCATCTCGCTGGCCGGCATCGGCCTCGTCGGCACCCGCCGCAGGATGTGGTGACCGGCGGTCACGACGTGCTCGTCACCGTGGGGCTCGGCGTGGTCGGGGTCGTCCCGGTCGGAGTTCGGGCCTGGGAAACGATCAACAACACCTCGTCGTCGGACGACACCGAACTGCCGGCCTCCGGCTCGGTGCCCACCACCGTCCCCGGTGGCAACTCCGACGGGCGGAAGACCACCCGGTAGGCCAGGCCGAGCCGATCCAACAGCCCTTCGGCGGTGGCCTGCGGCAGGCCGACGAGCGGTGGCACCGGCACCTCGTCCGGCGCGTCCGTGGTGGCCGGGCTGCTCGGCGACTCGCTGCTGGGCGACGCCGACGTGGGGGCTGCGCTGGTCCGTGGGGCGGTGGGGGCACTGGTCGGCGGAAGTGACGGGGTGGGCCCCGGGTCGTCCCGGTCGTCATCCTGCTGGCCGCGCAAAACCCAGAGCGCGCCCCCGAGCAGGCCGGCGAGGAGCAACGCCAGTACGCCCCACAGAATCGGCAACCACCATCGCCGACCGCCCTGCTCCTCGACGTACCACTCTCCGGCGGAGTCATCGGGTCGGGGCGAGCGCACCTCGGCCCGACCGGACCATGGCGGAGGTATCGGTGCCGTGTCATCCGGGTGGGTGCCGGCTGGCATCGGCCCCGGCCGGTCCGCAGCGGGTTCCGTCGGCTCCGGCCGATCGCCAGCGGGGGGCGGCAGGGGGCGGGTCCGGTCGTCGTCGTGCTCGCCGGCGGGAGGCTCCTGGCGGTCGTCGCTCATCGCACGTCCCTTCCCGAACCCGGACGGGCGTCATGGCCCTCGACCGCCAACCTAGTCGCCCACACCGCCATTGGCGGGGATCAGCGTGCCGAGCCGCGCCGACTGTCGGCGGGGCAGGACGGCGGGCACCGGCGGGGAAGCGCTACCCGCCGGCCAGGAATCAGGGCGTGGGCTTCGTGGTCGGCTGGTCGACGGAATCCGCCCCACACCAGATGCTGACCTGGTCGTTCCACCGGGCCGGGCCATCCTCGGCGGGCTCCTGCCGGCTGACCTTCCCGCTGCGCTTGCTGACGTAGCGCGGGTAAAGGCCCGCGTCGACCAACTCGTCGGCGGCGTCGGCGCAGCTCTTGCCGACCACATCCGGCACCTCGGCGGCCGGTGCCGGCCCGGCGACCTGTAGTTGCACAGTCGTCCCCCGGGCGACCACGCTGCCCACGGCTGGTTCGGTGCTCTCGACCGTACGACCGACGCCGCCACCGAAGACCAGCCGCCAACCCAGCCGCTGCTTGCGCAGCGCCTCCCGGGCCTGCTCGAAGTCGGTGCCGATCACCGGCGGCACGGTCAGACCGGCCCCCTTGGTCGAGGTGGCGGAGGGCTGGACGGCCGACGGCGTCGGCCGTGCGCTGCTCGGTCGGGGTGCGGTGGTCCGGCTGGTCGGCGCACCAGACGTGGTCGCAACGGCCAGCGGATCACCGGCGGGTGTGTCGTCCTCGCCGGCCAGCAACCAGCCGCCGGTCGCGCCGACGGCGGCGAGCAGCACAGCCGCCAACCCACCACCGAGCACGACGCTGGCCCGGCCGGCACCGCCACCGGCGGCATTCTGCTGGCCCGTGTTCGTGTCCGTCATAACGCCCACCGCCTCATCACCGGCGACCGTACCGCCCGCCGCCCAATCCGCCGCACTGCGGGCCGTTACGACTCGCCGCGCCGACGACGGGACGTTACGCTGCCCGGCATGGCCAGACAGGGCTGGGGAGTGTCGATCGCGACGGCGATCGGGGTCGCTGCCGGCGCGGGTGCCGCACAACTGGGCTTCGGCTACGGGCTCGGCGTCATCACCTGGACGCCCACCGATGCCGGTGCGACGGACACGGCCTGGGCGGACGGCCTCGCCTGGGCAACCTGGCTCGCCGCCAGCTCGACAGTCCTCGGCGCGGTCTGCGCGCAGCGGCTGCACCAACGGACCGCCCCAACCACGACCGTGGTCCCGGAAACCCCGCCGGAGCACGACACCCCGGTTGACGGACGGCCACCGACCGCCGACACCGCACCGCCGACGGTGACGGATACGTCACCACCGGTGGCCGAGGTGCCGGTGCCCGACCGAGGCGGCCTGCTGCGGCGGGTGGCCCTGGCGCTCGCCGCCGGGCTGGGCGGGCTGGTCACGGTGCTCTTGATCGCCGTACCCGCGCGGGTCGCGACCGGCGCGGACACCGGCGCACCGCAACGGACAGCGGCCGTGCAGGCGGCGCTAGGCATCCTGATCGGCGCCCTCGTCGCGATCTGGGCGCTTCGTTCCCGAGCCGCCGCGGTCAACGTGACCGCGACGGCCGCCTGGCTCTGGCTGCTCGCAGTGATCTCGGTGATCGACGGGGTACGCGTCGGACGAGGGCTGACCGGCGCACAACTCGGTACCTGGCAGTTCGACCCGGACCACGCCCGGTACTGGATCGGGGGGCAGATCTACTGGCCCGGTGCGCTGCTGGCACTGGTGCCCGCGCTGCTGATCGGGGTGCTGGCCGCCCAGCGGTCCGCCCGCTCGGGCGGGCATCGCGTGGGTGCGGCGGCCTCCGGCGCGGCTGGCCCGATGCTCGTCGCGCTCGCCTACCTGACCACCCTGCCGCACTGGTCCACGCTGGGCCCCGCGCAGCTCTCCACCCAACTGATAGCCCCGTACGCGGTGATCGCCGGTGTTGGCGGCTCGGTGCTGGCCGCCCGCCTCGCCGAGCGAGCCGGGCGGAACCACGTGGCCGAGCCCAGCGCGGTCTCTCGGGACACAGTGGCCGAGACCGAACCCCCGTCGCCGATCCCCAGCCCGACGGCCGGAACCGCGTCGCCAGTCTCCAGCTCAACGGCCGGAACCGCGTCGCGGCGCAGGAAGGCGGACGCCCCACCGCAGATGCCCAGCACGGGCTCTCTGCCAGGCGAGGCCACGGCCGCACCGCAGGTGCCCGCCCCGCGCACGGACCCGGACCGCACGGATCCGACCCGTCCCACCGAAGCAACAGCGGCGGACCAGACCCCCAGCACCCGGCGCACCCGAGCATCCCGCCGCCCCACCACCAACTAACCCGCCCCCACCCAGGCAGAACCACCCCCACCCCCCAACCCCACCCCGCCCGTGTTGATCATGAAGTTATTGCCATCTCACCCGGCGTGTCGTGGCAATAACTTCATGATCAACGCACCGTCGGGCGGGGGTTGGGGGGTGGGTGGGGGTTTGGGGGGTGGGTGGAGTTAGGGGACTGGCCAGGTGTGGACTGGTTGGTTGGTGCGCTGGAGTTCGGCGTAACGCTGGACCATGTGGTGCAGCGCGGCCGTCCGGTCCATGCCGTGACGCCGTTCCGCCGCCCAGACCGCCTCGGTCTGCCAGACGGCACCGTTGCGGCCGGTACGGCAGCGCTGCTCGATGATGCCGAGCAGACGATCCCGCTGCGCCGGGGCGACACCGAACGCGTCCAGGCCGGCGGCGGCGGTCGGCAGCAGTTGCTCCAGGACCAGCTTGGTGACCGGCACGTCGCCGAGCCCGGGCCAGTGCAGCACGGCGTCCAGACCACGTCGGGCGGCGGCGTGGAAGTTCTCCTCGGCCGAGCTGAAGGTGAGCTGACTCCAGATCGGACGGTCGGCCTCGGCCAGACCGCGTACCAGCCCGAAGTAGAAGGCCGCGTTGGCCAGCATGTCCACCACCGTCGGGCCGGCCGGCAGCACCCGGTTCTCCACCCGCAGATGCGGACGGCCGTTCATGATGTCGTAGACCGGGCGGTTCCACCGGTAGACCGTGCCGTTGTGCAGCCGCAACTCCCCGAGCTTTGGCACACCGCCGGCGTGCAGGACCTCCACCGGGTCCTCGTCCTCACAGATCGGCAGCAGCGGCGGAAAGTACCGGACGTTCTCCTCGAAGAGGTCGAAGATCGAGGTGATCCACCGTTCGCCGAACCACACCCGCGGTCGTACGCCCTGGGCCTTCAGTTCGTCCGGGCGCGTGTCGGTGGCCTGTTGGAACAGGGCGATCCGGGTTTCGGCCCACAGTTGGCGGCCGTACAGGAAAGGGCTGTTCGCTCCGACCGCCACCTGCGCACCGGCAATGGCCTGGGACGCGTTCCAGTAGTCGGCGAAGCTGTCCGGGGCGACCTGGAGGTGGAACTGAAGGCTCGTGCAGGCGGCCTCGGGGGCGATCGAGTCGGTGTGCGTCCGCAGCTGCTCGACGCCGCGAATGTCCAGCTCGATGTCCTCGCCCCGGGCGCCGACGATCTGGTCGTTGAGCACCCGGTAACGCTCGTTGGTGGAGAGATTGTCCTCGACCAGGTGCCCCTCGGTGAGGGTGGGCAGGATGCCGACCAGGACGATCTTCGCGTCGGATCTGGTGGCACGCTCGTCGGCCCGGGAGAGGCTGCCATGCAGGTCGTGCTCGTAGTCGGCGAAGCCGGTGCCCTCGATCAGTCGGGGCTCGGCGTTGAGTTCCAGGTTGAACTGCCCCAACTCGGTCTGGAAGAGGGGATCCGCGATGTCGGCGAGGATCTCCTCGTTGCGCATCGCCGGCTCGGCGGCCGAGTCGACCAGGTTGAGCTCGATTTCCAGGCCGGTCATCGGCCGGTCTGCGTCAAAGCCGAAGTCGTCGAGCATCAAGGCGAAGACGTCCAGGCACCGCCGCACCTTCTGTCGATATCGGACGCGATCATCCCGGGTGAAGGCGCCCTCTGAGACGTCCCTGCCCATGTGTCCTCCCGACGGCCGGCGCGGTTCGGGATCATGCCGTCCCGGAAGCGCTTTGTGAAGCATCCACGGTAAGAGCGCCCACCTGGCCGGGGCCAGTGGCCGACGCCGGTGATCCGACGTCGACCGGCGCGGACGCGCTCGTGGCGCCATCTGTACCCCGTCGTCGACCGGCTGGACCCCGTGGACGTGCGAACAACCCGTGACAATTACCACGAGCGGAGACGACGCAGGGCCCGCGCCGTACGTCGGCGCGGGCCCTGCGTCGCGGATCACCGGGGAGGGTGCCCCTGACCCTCCGGCGATCCCATGGGTCAGGCCTGGCGGACTGCCTCGCCCTCGATCTCGATCTTGATCTTGCGGCTGACCAGCACGCCCCCGGTCTCCAGGGCGACGTTCCAGGTCAGGCCGAACTCCTCGCGGTCGATCTCGGTGCTCGCGGAGAAGCCGAAGATGTCCTGGCCGAACGGGCTGCGGCCGACACCCTCGAACTCCACCTCCAGCTCGACCGGACGGGTGACGTCCTTGATGGTCAACTCACCGGTGAGCACGAACTCGTTGCCGCGACGGGACTTGACCCCGGTGCTGCGAAACTCGAGCGTCGGGAACTTCTCGGCGTCCAGGAACTCGGGGCTGCGCAGGTGCGCGTCCCGGTCGGCCTGGGTGGTGTCGACGCTGGCGGCCTGAATGGTGGCGACGACCGACGACTGCAGCGGGTCCTCGGCAACGGTGATGGTGGCGGTCGCCTCGTTGAACTCACCGCGAACCTTGCTCACCATCATGTGCCGGGCAACGAAGCCGACCCGCTTGTGCGCCACGTCGAGCGCGTAGGTGCCGGCCGTCGGGATGGTGAGGCCGTCCCAGTCGCGGGTTGCCGCATCGATGCTGCTGGTCATGCTGCTATCCTCCAGAAGATTGTTTAGTAGCCCAACGACTGCTTGAGCAAATATAATCGCAACAACATTCCCCGTGTCAAGCACTGGTATGATGAACAGGTGACCAACGTCTTCGACGATCCCCGGATCACCGCCGTCGGCCTGCTCTTCGAGGCACACGCCGGGCTGTCCGCCCGGTTCACCGCCCAGCTTGAGGAGCACGGCCTCTCCGCGGTCGAGTTCGAGGTCATCACCCGACTGGCCCGCTCGCCGGGCAACCAACTACGCATGACCGACCTCGCCGCGCAGACCTCCTTGTCGACCAGCGGAGTGACCCGCGTGGTGGACCGGATGGAGCGCGACGGGCTACTCACCCGCCGGGCCTGCCCGAACGACCGACGCAGCTCGTACGCGGTGGTCACCGCCGCCGGGATGCAACGCCTGAACGAGACGCTGCCCGGTCACCTGCAGATGATCGAGCAGTGGTTCACCGGGCAACTCGACCCCGAGGCACTGGCGGCCCTCCTCGACGGGTTACGGCGGGTCCGCGACGCCGCGCACCCGTGCGCCACCGCCGGCAGTGACGACGTCGACCCGGAGCAGACCGCCGACGCCGACGGCGCCGCCCGAAGGCACTGAGAAGCACCCGCCGCCGGGCGCTGGCAGCGGCAGAAAGACCGGCAGAAGTGACTCCGCCAAGCTGGATGATTCGGTCCAAGCCGACTTTCTGCCATCGCGCCGGTGGCAGGCTTCCCGCACCGGGGATCACCGGGGGGTGACGGCGCGGGCGATCAGCGAGGGGTAGCACCAAAGGGGGCTCTTCGCCCGCGCCACTCTCCCGTCGCGGTCCACTCGGGGCACCCGCGCGGGCACCCGAATCCTCGCGACTACTGAGCCGGCCCGCCCCGGTCGGCGATCAGCGCGTAGAGCAGACCCGACTCCTGCGGCAACAGCCGGATGCCGCTCTCCACACAGACCTGGTCCAGTCGATCGAGCACCTCCGGGTCCGCAGTGCTCGCGGCCAGTCCCACCAGCGCCTCCACCACGTCGCGGCGATCCTGCCCCGCATGGTCGGCGGCGGCGGCGAACCACTCGGCGGCCAACTCCCGGTCACCCCGGTGCAGCGCCAGGGTCCCCTCGATCAACGCACAGAGCCCGACCTCCGGCCCACCCGACCTCAGCGCCGCATCGTCCGAGCGTTGTCGCGGCACGATCGGACGCGCCGGCGACGACTCCACGCCCCCGGCACGCAACTCGGTCAGCACCTCGGTCGCCTCCGCGCCCCGCCCGTCCTGGGCGAGCGCCAACCCGATGGTGCCGAGCACCCGACGGCGACGCCCGGGATCACCCAGCTCGGACAGGGCCTCCATCGCCCTCCGGCCACGGTCGATGGCATCCGCGTACCAGCCCTCCAGACGGGCGACCTCGGCGCGATTGGCCCAGCCCAGCACCCGTAGTCGCTGCTCCCCGCTCTCGACGGCAAGTCGATCCACCGCGGCGAGCCGGCGCCGAGCGGCAGCCAGGTCACCCGCGCGGATCTCGTGCCAGGCGAGGCTGTTCTGGGCCACCGCCAGGTCCCGGGTACGACCGTTACGGGCGGCCAACCGCAGCAGCGCCTCGGCCTGCTCGCGAGCCTCATCCTGCCGTCCCACGGAGATCAGCAGGGTGCCGAGCACGTTCCGCGCCTCCAACTCCCCGGTGACGTCGCCGGCCCGCCGGAAGGTGTCCAACGCCGCGCGCGCCGTCGACAACTCCTCGGCACCCGCGCCGTGCTCGGCCGCGAGCCGGGCGACCCCGAGGGCGGCCCAGCCCCGCAGGAGCGGATCGGCGTCGGTGGTCCGCGGGTCTGCCAGCAGCCGCCGCAGCCACTGCCGCCCGACCACATCGCGTCCACGGAACCGCCACCAGCGGGTCAGGCAGGCCGCCAGCCGCAGCGCGGTCAACGGGTCGTCGGTAGCCGCGTGGGCCAACGACGAACTGATGTCGCTGCTCATCTCGTCCAGCCGGTGCACCGCGTCGGACAACCGAGGACCGACCAGGTCGCTGGCGGTCCGTGCCACCAGGCGGGCGATGACCTCCGCGTGTCGACGCCGGATGCAGGTCAGCTCACCCCCACCGGCCGCCTGCTCGACGGCGTAGTCACGGACCGCGTCGAGCAGGCGGAACCGGAACGACCCGGTTCCGCGTACGCTCAGCAGCCCCAACTCGACGAGGCGGTCCAACAGCGGCACCGGGTCGATCGCCACTGTGCCGTCCCGGTCGGCCTCGTCGGCGAGCATCTCCTCGGCCAACTCCACCGACCAGCGGTTACCGAAGACGGCCAACTGCCGCAGCGCGGCCCGCTCGTCCGCCGCCAGAAGGCGGTAGCTGAACGCCACCGCGTCCCGCAGGGTGACCGCGGCCGTCGCACGGGCGTCGGGTCGGCTTGTGCGGGTGGTGAGCGCCTCCGGCGCGTCCCAGCTCGGGTGGGCGGACGCGTCGGCCGGAGTTGCCAGGTCGAGCACCCGGTCGCCGTACCGGTCGAGCAGTTCGGTGAGGTCGAGCAGTCGGCCTCGGGCGGCCATCAGCTCGATGGCCAACGGCAGCCCGCCCAACCGGCGAACCAGCGCGGCGAGCGCCGGCAGCTCAGCGGGGCTGGGCGGCTCCCGGCGGACCTGAGCGAGCCGGGCGGTGAACAACGCGACCGCCGGCCACGACTCGAGTCCGGAGTGCTCGGCCTCCGGTGGTGGCACGTCGAGCGGCGCGACCGGCCAGACCCGCTCACCGGGCAATCCGACCGGGTGCCGCCCGGTGACCAGCACCCGCAGCGAGGGCAGCGCGCCGATCAACCGGTGCAGGGTCGCGGCCACCGGGCCCGGAGCGCGCTCCACCGCGTCCATCACCAGCAGCGCCGGCCGCCCTGCGAGCCGGGCCGCGAGTTCGGACAGACGCGCCACGCCGAGCACTGACATCGAGGTGGCGAGCACGTCCGGGCCGTCCGACCCCTCGCCGACCAGCACCCCGGCAACACCGGCCGGGTGGGCGGAGGCCACCAGGTGCGCGACCGACGTCGCCAGGGCGGTCTTGCCGACGCCGGCCAGCCCGACGAGGCTCACCAACCGGGGCCCGTGCTCGGCGGTCAGCATTCCGGCCAGCTCGGTGAGGTCGCGCTCCCTGCCGATCAACGCGACCGGCGGCGGGAGCGCGACCGACGGGGCGGCGGGTGCGGCCGCCGACGCGGCGTTGCCGCTGACCGCGAACGTCGTCGAGGTCGTGTCCGATGGGGCCGGCTCGGCACCGACGCCGCGGGCCGCGGCCAGGAACGCCGCCCGGCTGGTGCCGGTCAGCGCCAACGCCCCGGCGAGCAGCTCGACCGTGGTGCGTTGGGGCCGGATCGACCGGCCACGCTCCAGGTCACGCACCGTCCGCACACCCACCCCGGCCCGGGAGGCCAGCTCGGCCTGGGTCAGGCCGGCGGCGCGTCGATGCCCGCGGAGCAGCTCCGGCAGAGTGGTACGTCCAGCCGGGCTCCGCGACCGGTCATGATCCGGAGTCATGGGCACGAAGAGTACGGATCGACTCCGATCGTCGGCAGTCGAACGTCGGGCTACCGACGCCCGCTCGCCGAAACCCGACAGCCGTACGGACAGTTCGTCCGGAACGACGGCTGATCAGTTCGGCTGGACCACTCAGAGACCCAGATCCCGAGCGATGATCATGCGCTGCACCTCGCTGGTGCCCTCGCCGATTTCCAGGATCTTGGAGTCCCGCCAGAACCGGGCCACCGGGTACTCGTTCATGAAGCCGTACCCGCCGTGGATCTGGGTGGCCTCCCGGGCGTTGTCCACAGCGATCGTGCTGGCGTGCAGTTTCGCGATGGCGGCCTGCCGCTTGAACGGCTCGCCGGCCAGCATTCGCGCGGCGGCGTCGTAGTAGGCCAACCGGGCGGTGTGTGCCTTCAGCTCCATGTCGGCGATCTTGAACTGGATGGCCTGGTTGGCGCCGATCGGCTGACCGAAGGCGTGCCGGTCCTTGGCATACTTGATCGACTCGTCGACACAGCCCTGCGCGAGGCCGACGGCCAGCGCGGCGATGGCGATCCGGCCCTCGTCGAGGATCCGCAGGAACTGCGCGAAGCCCCGCCCCCGGGCGCCGAGCAGGTTGGCGGCCGGGACCCGACAGTCGTCGAAGGTCAACTCATGGGTGTCCGAGGCGGTCCACCCCACCTTGGAGTAGCCGGGCGCGACGGCGAAGCCGGGCGTGCCGGTCGGCACGATGATCGTCGACAGCTCCTTGGAGCCGTCCGGGTTCGTGCCGGTCACCGCGGTGACCGTGACCATGGCCGTGATGTCGGTCCCGGAGTTGGTGATGAACGCCTTCGACCCGTTGATCACCCACTCGTCACCCTCCAGCACCGCCCGCGTCTGCGTGCCGGCCGCATCCGAGCCGGTGCCCGGCTCGGTGAGACCGAAGCCGGCCAGCGCCTCGCCGCTGAGCAGCCGGGGCAGCCAGGTCGCCTTCTGCTCCTCGGTACCGAAGCGGTAGATCGGCATCGCGCCCAGCGAGACCGCCGCCTCCAGCGTGATGGCCACGCTGGAGTCGACCCGGGCCAACTCCTCCAGCGCCAGGCACAGAGCGAAGTAGTCGCCGCCCATACCGCCGTGCTCCTCGTCGAAGGGCAGGCCGAACAGGCCCATCTTGCCCATCTGCCGGATCACCTCGTACGGAAAGGTGTGCTGCTCGTAGTGCTCGGCGATGACCGGGGCGACCACCTCGCGGGCGAATTCCCGCACGCTCTCGCGCAGCGCCGCTTGTTCGTCGGTGAGCCGGAAGTCCATCTCATCCTCCTGTAAGGACGGTCCGCCTCGGCGCTCGTGACGTCGGGGGCGGGTCGCTGTGCGGGCCTGAGTCGATGATCAGACCGGGGTGACGCCGTGCCGGCGGCGGGAAAAGTGCCGATCCTTGGTACGCGCCGCCGCGAATCGACGGACCAGCTCGGTGCGCAGGTCGTGCGGCTCGACGATGGCGTCCACCACCAGTTCGCTGGCGAGCCGGACGACGTCGATGTCCTGCTCGTACTCGGCTCGCTTGGCGGCGACGAAGGCGGCCCGCTCGTCCTCGTCCGCGATGGCGGCGATCTTGTTGGCGTAGACCGCGTTCACGGCTGCCTCGGCGCCCATCACGGCGATCTTCGCGGTTGGCAGCGCGATCGTCGCGTCCGGCTCGAACCCGGGGCCGGCCATCGCGTAGAGACCGGCACCGTACGCCTTGCGGACCACCACGCAGATCTTCGGCACGGTCGCCTCGGAGATAGCGGTGATCATCTTGGCGCCGTGCCGGATGATGCCCTGCTTCTCCACCGCGCTGCCGACCATGAAGCCGGGCACGTCGCTGAGGAACAGCAGCGGCACGTTGAACGCGTCGCAGAGCTGCACGAACCGGGTGGCCTTGTCGGCCGAGTCGACGAAGAGCACGCCGCCCTTGAACATCGAGTTGTTGCCGACCACGCCGACGACCTGGCCGTCGAGACGGCCGAAGCCGATTGTCAACTCCTTGGCCCAGAGCGCCTGGATCTCGAAGAACGAGCCCTCGTCGAGCAGACCCTTGACGTACCGCCGCATGTCGAACGCCTGCCGCTCACTGGCCGGCACCAGCGCGGCCAGGTCGGCCTTCGCGGGCGCGGCGACCGCCGGCGCGGTTGGCGGCGCCTGCGTCCAGTTCGCCGGCAGGTACGACAGGTAGGTCTTCACCACGTCGAGCGCGTCGGCCTCGGTCTTGCAGAGGAAGTGCCCGACGCCGGATTCGGCGGTGTGCACCTTGGCGCCACCCATCGCCTCCAGGGTGGTCTTCTCGCCGGTGACCATCTCGACCATCCGGTCGGAGCCGAGATACATGCTCGCGTTGCCGTCGACCAGGGCCACCACGTCGCAGAACGCCGGAATGTACGCCCCACCGGCGGCGCTCGGACCGAACAGCGCGCAGACCTGCGGGATCGAGCCCGAGGCGCGGACCTGGTTCCAGAAGATCTTGCCGGCACCACGCCGGCCGGGAAAGAGATCGACCTGGTCGGTGATCCGGGCGCCGGCCGAGTCGACCAGGTAGACCATCGGCACACCGGCGCCGTATGCCCGCTCGATGATGCGGATGATCTTCTCGACGGTGCGGGCGCCCCAGCTGCCGGCCTTGACGGTGGAGTCGTTGGCCATCAGACAGACCTGTCGACCGTCGATCGTGGCGGTGCCGGTCACGACGCCGTCGGCTGGCAACCCCTCGGCGAGCGCGTTGGCGTAGAGGCCGTCCTCGACGAATGAGCCCTCGTCGACCAGGAGTGCGACCCGCTCACGGGCGAAGAGCTTGCCCTTGGCCGCGTTGGCCGCGTGGTACTTGTCCGCGCCGCCGGACCGGGCGCGCTTGCGCAGCTGCTCCAGTGCCTCACCGTCGAGCGTCACGCCGACTCCTCCAGCCGATGACCTGAACGATCGTTAGGCTAGCGCATGACTGCGACTGTCGGCGACCTACGAGCGAATCAGACAGTCGAGCCGAGAGCAAGACATTGAATAACATGAATGAGTGTCGCTAGGCTCCTGACACCCCTCCTCCCGGATTGGAGTCAGCGATGACCTCACGACTCAATCGGCTCGCGGTCGCGTTCCTCGCGACGGCACTCGCCACCCTCGGCGTCACGGTCGCCAACCCCGCGCCCGCGTCCGCCGCAATGACCATCTGCTACAACACCAGCCAGGCGGGCAGCTACGCCAGCGTCGCCAACCAGGCCGCCACGATCTGGAACAACGCCACCGTCAACCTGACGCTCTCGGCGAACTGCGGCTCGAACCTGCGGATCTACCGGATCACCGGCGGCGGCTCGTACGCCGTCCGGACCAGCCTCGGCAACGGCCGGGTCTACATCGACACCCAGCAGGCCGCCCAGTACAGCGTGCTGCGGATCATGACGCACGAGATCGGGCACATCCTCGGCCTGCCGGACAACTACAACGGGAACTGTTCCCTGCTGATGTCCGGCGGCAGCGCCGGCACCAGCTGCACCAACGCCTACCCGAGCAGCGCCGAGGCGAACCGGGTCAGCAACCTCTTCGCCGGCACCCGCATCGCCACCGAGCGCAGCACGGACCGCGCCGGGTCTGAGATCTTCCGCGACAGCTGGCCGGGCGCGCTCACCCCGGTGAGCTGAGCGACCTGACAGGTGGAAGGGGCCGGCAGATGCGCCGGCCCCTTCGTCGCGTCCTCAGCTCGGCAGCGGCGTCAACCGGGTACGCGGACCCGCCCGCAGCACACCCGACGGCAGCTTCTTGCCGAGCAACTCCTCGGCCAACTCCGCCACCTCAATGAGCGCCGACAGGTCGATGCCTGTGTCGATGCCCATGTCGTGCAGCATGTGCACGGCCTCCTCGGTGGCCAGGTTGCCGCTCGCCCCCGGCGCGTACGGGCAACCACCGAGCCCACCGACGCTGGCGTCGAACTCGGTCACCCCCAACTCCAGCGCGGTCAACAGGTTGGCCAGCGCCGTACCCCGGGTGTTGTGGAAGTGCAGCAGGACCGGCACGTGCGCGTTGCGGTCGCGTACCGCGGTCAGCAGCTCTCGGACCCGGCGTGGGGTGCCCATGCCGGTGGTGTCGCCGAACGCGACCCGGTCCGCGCCGTCGCGGACGACCCGGTCCACGATCCCGGCCACCCGCTGCGGGTCGATGTCCCCCTCGTACGGGCAACCGAAGCTGGTCGCCACGATCACCTCGACCCGCGCCGATGAGCCGTGCAGCAGGTCGATCAACTCGGCGATGTCGTCCAGCGACTCGTCGGTGGATCGGTTGACGTTGCGCCGGTTGTGCGTGTCGCTGGCCGAGACCACCACCTCGATCTCGGTGAACCCGGCGGCGAGGGCCCGTTGGGCGCCCCGCGTGTTCGGCACCAGCGCGGAGTACCGCACCCCGTCGGCCTTCACCGCCCGCTGCCACACCTCGTCGGCGTCGGCCATCTGCGGGATCGCCCTGGGGTGCACGAACGACACCGCCTCGATCCGGCGTACGCCGGTGCCGGAGAGGGCGTCGAGCAGCCGCACCTTGGCGTCGGTCGGGATCGGGTCCTCGTTCTGCAACCCGTCGCGCGGCCCAACCTCACGAATGGAGACGGAATCTGGCAAATGGCTCATCGGTCACCTCACTGTGACGTCGGGTCGGGACAGAGTGTCGGCCGGTCAGCGCATGCGGGAGACGATGCCCGTGTCGTAGGCGCCGGAGCGGAACTCCTCGTTCTCCAGCAGCTCGGCGAAGAAGGGGACGTTGTTCTTCGGGCCGACGATCTGGAACGCGGCGACCGCACCCTCGGCGCGTTCGAGCACCTCTTCGCGGGTCGCGCCGCTGACGATCAGCTTGGCCAGCAGGCTGTCGTAGAACGGGGTGACCGTGTTGCCCTCGGTGTAGCCGGAGTCCACCCGGACACCCTCGCCCGTGGGCTCCACCCAGGTCGTGACCTTGCCGGGGCCGGGCAGGAAGCGCTTCGGATCCTCCGCGTTGATCCGCATCTCGATGGCGTGGCCGCGCGGGGTCAACGCGTCCGGGTCGAACGTCGGCGCCAGCCCGGAGGCCACCCGCAACTGCTCCTCGACCAGGTCGATGCCGTAGACGTACTCCGTCACCGGGTGCTCCACCTGCAACCGCGTGTTCATCTCCAAGAAGAAGAACTCACCCGTGGTCGGATCGAGCAGGCACTCCACCGTGCCCGCGTTGCGATAGCCGACCGCCTCGCCGGCCCGCACCGCCGCCGCCAGGAGACGGGATCGCAGCTCCGGCGAGACCGCCGGCGACGGAGACTCCTCGACCAGTTTCTGGTTGCGCCGCTGCACCGAGCACTCCCGCTCGCCGAGCGCCACCACCCGACCATCGACCAAGCCGAGGATCTGCACCTCGACATGCCGCACCCGGGGAAAGTACCGCTCGATCAACACCGAACCATCGCCGAACATCCGCTCGGCGAACGCGCGCACCTTGTCGTACTCGGTGCGCAGCGCGGCCTCGTCGACGGCCACACCCATGCCCATGCCGCCACCGCCGGCGGCGGCCTTGACCATCACCGGGTAGCCGATCTCGGCGGCGGCCGTCACCGCCGAGGCCAGGTCGGCGGCCGGCTCGGTGGTGCCGGGCGCGACCGGAACCCCGGCCGCCGCCATCAGGTTCCGGGCGTTGATCTTGTCGCCCATCGCGGTGATCGCGTCCGCGTCGGGCCCGACCCAGATCAGGCCGCTCGCCTCGACGGTACGGGCGAAGTCGGCGTTCTCCGACAGGAAGCCGTACCCGGGGTGGATGGCCTGCGCACCCGTCGACTTCGCGGCGGCGAGGATCGCCTCGGTGTTGCGGTAGCTCAGCGCCGGGTTCGGCGGGCCGATCAGGACCGCCTCGTCCGCCTCCGCGACGAACGGCAGGTCGGCGTCGGCCTCCGAGTGCACCGCGATCACGCGGATGCCGAGCCGCTTGGCGGTCCGGATGATCCGGCAGGCGATCTCGCCCCGATTGGCGACCAGCAGTGACTCGATCATGTTTCCTCCCGGCGTCCGGATGGTGGGACGATGTCAGGGAATCATGACCGGCGCGCTCTTGACGAGTCGGATCAGGCGAGCAGCGCGGCCAGGGTCGCGCCGCGCAGCAGCTCGGCCCGGCGTCGCCGGTCCACCTCACCACCGAGGAACGGCGTCGAGTTCATCAGGCCGAACGCGGCGTGCGCGAGCACCCGCGCCTCACCGTCGGGCATGCCCGGGTGCAGCGCGGTGAGCACGGTCACCCATTCCTCGACGTAGAGCCGTTGCAGACGACGAATCCGCCGCCGCGGCTCCTCGGGGAGGCGGTCCAGCTCGTGCAGGTGCAACGCGATCACCGCCGGGTTGGCCAGCGCGAACTCGACGTGGAAGTCGATCAGCGACTCCAGTACGCCGCGCGGGTCGTCCGAGCGCCCGGCGGCGCGTTCCCGCCCGCCGGCCAGCAACCCCTCGCTGACCGGGATCAACGCGGCGGCCAGCATGGCTTCCTTGCCCGCGAAGTGGTGGTACAGCGCCGGACCTGTCACTCCGGCGGCCGCGCCGATGTCGTCCATCGACACGCCGTGATAGCCGCGCGCCGCGAAGAGACCTACCGCGATCTCCAGGATCTCGTCCTTGCGGGACCTGCGCCGGCCCGCGCCCGCCGCACCCCGTGCCTGCTGCTCCACCGTCACCGGGCAAGCCTAGACCGCGAACTGCCTGCGGTGGAGTGGCGGCTGACGGTCGTTCCGCACTGTGGTGGCTTGACCCTCGACCCGCTCGAACCGGCACGGTCGCCGCCATGACTTCCTCCGCTCTGGGCCGGGACTTCCGGCTGCTGTGGTCGGCCGCCGTCTCGTCGCGTTTCGGGGATGCGCTGCGTACGCCGGCACTGGCCCTGTTGGCCGCGACCGTGACCCGCGACCCCCGGATCATCGCGGCGGTCACCGTGGCCGGTCAGTTGCCGCCGCTGCTCTTCGGCCTGCTCGGCGGCGTGTACGCGGACCGCTGGGACCGCCGTCGGACGATGGCCCTGGTCGACGGGGTACGCGCTGTGGTGGTGGCGGCGCTGGCGGTGGTGGTCGCACTCAACCGGGTCAGTGTCCTGGTGTTGCTGGTGGCGGCGTTTCTGCTCGCCGCATTGGGGACCCTCTTCGACTCCGCCTCTTTCGCGCTGCTTCCCGCGTTGGTGCCGCCGGACGCGCTGCCCCGGGCGAACGGCCGGCTGCAGGCCGGGTCCGCGGTGGCCGGTGGTTTCCTCGGGGCACCCGCCGCCGGGGTCCTGTTCGCCGCCGCCCCGGCCCTTCCGTTCGCGGTCGACGCCGTCACCTTCGCAGCGGCAGCCCTGCTCGTGCTGGCCCTTGCCCCAGCTGCGCGAACAAGCGTGGAAACCCCACGCGGATCGGTGTGGAGCGAGATCGTCGAGGGGTTGCGCTGGCTGCGTGGGCACCAGACCCTGCGGCGGCTCGCCCTGCTTGCCGCCGCGAGCAACCTGGCGATCAGCGGACTCCTGGCGGTGCTGGTGCTCTACGCGCTGGACGTGCTGCGGGTGCCGCCCGCCGGGTACGGCCTGTTCGCCGCCGCCGCCATCCTCGGGGGCGTGGCGGGGGCTCTCGGGGCGGCGCGGCTCGCCGCCGGGCTCGGCACGGTGCCGGCGTTGCGGGCGGTGCTGGCTGCGCAGACCGTGGCGCTGACCGGCTTCGCGCTGGCCCGGCATCCGGTGCCGGGTGGGATCGCGCTGGCCGTCTTCGCCGCCGGCACCGTGGTGTGGAACAGCCTGTCCGCGTCGTACGGGCAACGGCAGGTGCCGAGCGAGTTGCTCGGCCGGGTCGGTGCGGCCCAGCGGATGGTCGGTCTGCTCACCGCACCGCTCGGGGCGGCGCTGGCCGGGCTGGCCGCCGCGGCGTACGGCACGGTGCCGGTGGCGGGCGCGGCGGCGGGGACGTTCGCGCTGGTCACCCTGGCCGCTTGGCGGACACTGCGGTCGGCCGCGCCCGGTGTGTTGAGCCGCGCTGCCTAACCCGGCGTTCGCTCGCGGTGGGACAGGCCGGACAGGCGCAGCGCGATCCTGCGGCGGACCGGCGGGACGGCACCGAGCAACCGGAGCAGCACGTCCCGGGCCGGCCGACCGGCCGGGGAGATGCCCGCCAACCTGGTCAGTCCGGCGGCGAAGCTCATCACGTCCTCGGCCATCGGCCGCTGCCGGGCGGTGTAGTCGTCGAGCAGCGCCTCCGGGCCACCGTCGAGCACGTCCGCCAGGGCGGTGCCGAGCGCAACCGCGTCGCAGATGCCGAGGTTCATGCCCTGTCCACCGGCCGGGCTGTGCACGTGCCCTGCGTCGCCGGCCAGCAGCACCGGCCCGGCTCGGAAGGTGTCGGCGATCCGGTGGTGCACCCGAAACCGGGAGCCCCAGAGCACCTCGGTCACCCGGTCGGGTCGCCGTGCCGGACCGCGCTCGTCGAGCAGCGCCTGAAGGTAGGCCGCATCCGGTTCGGCCGGCGCGGTCTGCACGGCGGCGACCAACCGGACCACCCCGTCGGGGAGTGGCGCCCAGACCAGCGGCCCGGGGCGGGCAAGGAACAGCGCCGCCTCGTCGCGGGGCAGCACGCTGCGCACCCGCACGTCGGCGAGGACGAAGGACTCCTCGTCGGTGCCGCCGGTGAAGCCGATGCCGGCGAGCCGCCGGACCGTGCTGTGCAGGCCGTCCGCGCCGACCACGAACCGGGCGCGCACCGCCTCCCCGTCGACCTGGGCGAGCATGCCGGCACCGGCGCGGCTCAACCCGGTGAGCTGGCACGGTCGTCGTACCTGCACACCGAGTTCGGCCAACTTTTCGGTGAGCACGGCCTCGGTGACCGCCTGGGAGACCAGCAGCGCGTAGGGGAAGCGGGACGGCAACTCGTGGAACGGCACCGACAGCAGCACCCGGTCCCGGTCGCGCACTGTGAAACGCGGCGTCCGCACCGCCTGAGCGATCAGCGGCGCGGCGACGTCGATCCGGTCCAGCACCTCCAGGGTGTACGCGTGCACGACGGCGGCGCGGGAGGTCGTCGGCGGCGCGGCCAACCGGTCCAGCACTGTCACCTGAACGCCGCGCCGGGCCAGCGTGAGCGCGGTGGCGAGACCGGTGGGGCCGGCACCCACCACCAGGACGTCGGTGCTCGTGGGCAGCATGGCCACCTCCAGACGACCGTTGCCAACACATGTTGGCAAACACTTGTTGGCAACGCTAGAGCCCACCCGATTGCGTGTCAACAGTTGTTGGCATACGATCGTTGGCATGACCTCGTCCACCCGGTCGACCCAACCCCGCCGCTCCGACGCGACCCGGGCGGCGATCCTGCGGGCAGCCCGGGAACGGTTCGCGGCGGACGGCTACGAGCGCGCCACGATCCGGGCCATCGCCGCCGACGCCCAGATCGACCCGTCGATGGTCATGCGCTACTACGGCAGCAAAGAAGGGCTCTTCGCGGCGGCGGCCGAGTTCGATCTACGCCTGCCCGACCTGACCTCGGTGCCACCCGCCCGACTCGGCGAGGTGCTGGTCAGGCACTTTCTTGCCCGCTGGGAGGGCGACGAGACCCTGGTGGCGCTGCTGCGGGCCGCCAGCACCAATCCCGGCGCGGCCGAACGCATGCGCGGCATCTTCGCCGACCAGCTCACCGCCGCCGTGGCCACGTTCGGCACCGACCCGACCCTGACCGCCCGACGGGCCGGCCTGGTGGCCAGCCAGATCCTCGGCCTCGCCTTCACCCGATACATCGTCCGTCTGCCGCCCATGGTGGACACCACGCCGGAAGAGCTGGTCTCCTGGGTCGCGCCGACCCTTCAGCGCTATCTGACCGGAACGCCACCGAGCTGACCCAACCTTTTCCCACCTCCCATGCGTCTGGCAGATGACACCTACACCGCGACGGCCGGGAGGGGGGCGGATGGCGCCGACGAGAGACGACGGACGCGACGGCTACCTCGCCTTCGTGGAGAACCACCAGCACCGCCTGCTCCGCGTGGCCTACCTGATCTGCGGCAACCAGCATCAGGCCGAAGACCTCCTCCAGGACGCGCTGCTGAAGCTGGCGCTGCGCTGGTCCTCGGTCCGCGACGGCGACCCCTCCGCGTACGTGCGGGCCATCCTCTATCGGGACTCGGTGTCGTGGTGGCGTCGCCGGCGGCGGGAATGGCTCAGCGCCGCTCCGCCGGACCAGGTGGCCCACGACCGGGACGGCGCGTTACGGCTGACGATGCACGATGCGCTGGGCCTGCTGCCGCCACGGCAGCGGGCCGTACTGGTGTTGCGCTACTACGAGGACCTCACCGAGGTCGCCACCGCGGAGGCGCTGGGGGTGACCGTCGGCACCGTGAAGAGCCAGTGTCATGCGGCGCTACGCCGACTCCGCGAGGTCGCCCCGGACCTCGCCCGCGATGCGCGTCCGGGCCGAGGCTCGGCCGACCTGGCCAACGGTCTGGAGGTGAACCCGTGAACGAGCAGGAGCTGCGCCGACTGCTGACCGTCAGCGTCGAGGACGTGCTGCCCAGCCAGCCGGCCGCCGCCGGATGGGAGCGGGCTCGGCGGACCCGGCGTACCCGACGGGCCGTCGGAGTGGTCGCCCTGGCCGTGGTGCTGGTCGGTGGCGGCACGGTGGCGGCGCTGCGACCGCCCGCCGATCCCGCGCCGGTGGGTCCGACGGTGACCCCGACCGTCGACCCCTCCCACGCGGGTCCGGTGCAGCGACCGCCCGCCGAGCTGACCTTCCCGCCCGATCCGTTGGCCAAGCTCGGCGATCCGGCGACCGTGTCGCTCTCCGAGCGACCGGTCGAGCGGGCACTGGCGCTGTTCGAGCCGACGGACGAGGAGAATCACTCGAACGGCCCGGTCCGGGTGCTCGGCAACGACGGCGTGGTGCGCAGCCTCGACGTGGTGACGCTGGCACCGACCCGGGACGCGGGCGGCAACGAGGCACACGCGCTGAAGCCGGGAGTGCTGTCGCCCGACGGCCGAACGGCCGCGTTCGCGCAGACCAAAGAGCTGGTCATGGTCGACCTCACCACTGCGGCCGTCCGCCGGATTCCGCTCGACGGCTACCTGGAGCAGGTGGTGTGGGCGCACGACCGGGTGCTGGTCGGGGGTGACGACCGGACGTACGCGGTGGACCGGATCACCGGGGCGGCCAGCCCGATCGACGTGTCGACCTGGGAGCTGATCGCACCCGATCCGGCCGCCGGTCGCGAGGCCCCGTTGATCGACATGTACGGCGAGGGAGGCAGCCTGAAGCTACGCAGCCGGACCGCCCGGGACGGGGAGCTTCGCTCCGAACAGCCGGTCAACGCCTCAGCATTGCCCTCGCCCTACCGGGTCAACGAGTTCTACGGCCGGGGCTGGCTGCACGGCGAGCGACTGGCCCGAGCAGCCTGGATCACCAGCAGCGAAATCAACGGTGCTGAGGGGGCCGCCGTGCTCGACGCGCGGACCGGTGCCGTGCTCCACCTGCTCGACCTGGGCCGGGACCGCGCCAAGGGCTGCTGCGTGGTCATGGGCTGGGACAACAAGGGCGCTGTGCTGCTCCGGCTGGAACCGGCCGCACTGGCCCGCTGGCAACCGGAGACCGGCGAGATCACCGGCATCGTCCGCGACCTGCGCGGCGTGTTCGCACTGGCCAGCTGAAACACCGTCCCCGCGCGACGTTCACTGTCACGCGGGGACGGTCGTGTGGCTCAGCCGGCCAGGCCGCCGGGCTGATCGCCCTTGACGACGGGTGCCCGGACCAGGTTGCCCCACTCGGTCCAGGAGCCGTCGTAGTTGCGCACCTGCGGGTAGCCCAACAGGTGCCGCAGCACGAACCAGGTGTGGCTGGACCGCTCGCCGATCCGGCAGTACGCGATCACGTCGTCGTCGGGGCCCAGCCCGAGCTGGTCGGCGTAGATCGCCTTCAGCTCGTCGGCGGACTTGAACGTGCCGTCCTCATTCGCGGCGGACTTCCACGGCTTGCTGACCGCGCCCGGGATGTGCCCGCCGCGCAGCGCGCCCTCCTGCGGGTAGTCCGGCATGTGCAGCATCTCGCCGGTGTACTCACCCGGCGAGCGGACGTCGACCAGTGGCCGACCGGCGGCGACATGCGCCATGACCTGCTCACGGAAGGCCCGCAGCGGCGCGTCGTTACGCGACGGCACCGGATAGTCGGCCAGCGGACGAGCCGGCTTGTCCCGGGTCACCTCGCGCCCCTCGGCGATCCACTTCTGCCGGCCGCCGTCGAGCAGCCGCACATCGGCGTGACCGAAGAGGGAGAAGACCCAGAGGGCGTACGCGGCCCACCAGTTGAAGTTGTCGCCGTAGAAGACGACCGTGTCGCCGCGGCCGATGCCCTTCGCGGCACACATCTCGGCGAAACTCTTGGCGTCCAGGTAGTCCCGGGTCACCTGATCGTTCAGATCCAGGTGCCAGTCGACCTTGACGGCACCGGGAATGTGCCCGGATTCGTAGAGCAGCACGTCCTCGTCGGATTCGACGACGACGAGGCCCTCGTCGCCCAGATGCTCGGCCAGCCATTCGGTGGTGACCAGCCGCTGCGGGTCCGCGTACGACTGGAGGCGGGGATCGGGATCGTTCGGCACAGACATGATCCCCAAGGTACGCCGGATCCCCGTCCACGACCGCTGTAACGGGACGGGCCTGCTCAGGCGCGTCGGTGGACGATCCGACCGGCGACCACGGTCACCAGGCAGGTGCCGTCGACACCGTGCACCGCGAGGTCGGCCCGCCCGTCCGGACGCAGCGTCGGCGCCACCGCGGTGGGCAGCACCAGCAGGTCGCTCCGCTCGACGGCGGCCCGCAACGCCGGGTCGGTCAGGTGTTCCGCCAGGACCGCCGTCACCCCGGTACGCAGCAGCGCGTGCACCCGCTCGCGCGGGGTCGGGGCGGGCGGCAGCGGACCGTCGTGCAGCAGACCCGGCCCCAGAGTGCCGGGCCAACGGCGAACCCGGGCACCGGCGTACGCCGAACTCAGCTCGGCCAGCGGGCCGACTGCCGCGACCCGGTCGCCATCGACCAGCACGGCCTGCTCCGGCGCCGGTTCGTCGTCGCGGTCGCGGCGCAGCAGCGCCGCGGTGTGCAGGGTGAGCACGCTCAGTCGACGAGCGGGCCGAGTTGCGGGCGCTTCGCCGTCACCGTGTCGCCGGACGACCGACCGGTCAACCGCCGCTTCACCCAGGGCGCGAGGTGCTGACCGGCCCACCGCAGGTCGGCGGCGCGGGCGGCCAGCCACGGCGACGGCGCCGGGTGCGGCGGAACCATCAACCACTCTTCGTCGCAGCCAACCCCGAGGGCGTTCAACACCTGCCCGGCGACCCGACGGTGGCCGGCCGGGGAGAGGTGCAACCGGTCGGTGCTCCAGAGCATCGGATTGAGGAAGGTGTCGTCGGCGTACAGGTCGACCATGATGGCGCCGTGCCGCTCGGCGGTGTCACCGACCGCCTGGTTGAGCAGCTGCACCCGGGGTGCGACGAGGCGTTGGCCAGGCAGCCTGGCCATCACGTCCGCGAACCGGAAGAGGAGCACGTCCGCGCCGCCCGAGCGCAGCTGCCGGACCACCTCGTCGAAGCGGGCGACCAGCGTGTCCGGGTCGAAGGTGCGCCGCAGCACGTCGTTGCCACCGGCCGCGAAACTGATCAGATCCGGCTTCATCGCCACCGCGGAGGGCACCTGCTCGGCGACCACACTGGGGAAGAGCCGGCCCCGGATGGCCAGGTTGGCGTACCGGAAGTCGGGCCCCGCCTCGGCGGCGAGCCGGGTCGCCACCAGGTCCGCCCACCCCCGGTAGG
Source organism: Micromonospora sp. CPCC 205558 (assembly GCF_036902955.1). Taxonomy (NCBI): domain Bacteria; kingdom Bacillati; phylum Actinomycetota; class Actinomycetes; order Micromonosporales; family Micromonosporaceae; genus Micromonospora; species Micromonospora sp. CPCC 205558. The sequence continues at coordinate 207,806 of NZ_JBAKHR010000006.1, read as the reverse complement.
TGCCGTCCGGGTACGCGTCGTCCATACCCTCGGTGAAGCTGTCCCCGACCGCGACAAAGCTGCCCCAGCGCACCCGCGCCTCCCTCACCCCACTCGTTGCCTGCGGCGACCAGTCTGTCACCGCAGGAACGGCTGGTGCCGCCCGAAAGGTGTGGGGCGTGCCACCCGAGCCCGGCTTCGTCATCGAGGGTTCGGGTGCAGGCGGAACCGCCGGACGAATTGCGTCGCCGCGCCCGCCGTCACGGGCCTAGGCTGCGCGGATGCTGCTACGTATGTCGACCCTGTTGCTCCGGACCCTGCGCGAGGATCCGGCCGACGCGGAGGTGCCGAGCCACCGACTGCTGCTGCGTGCCGGCTACATCCGTCGTGCCGCAGCGGGCGGCTACACCTGGCTGCCGCTGGGCAAGCTGGTGCTGGATCGGATCACCGAGGTGGTACGCGCCGAGCTGTTCGCGATCGGCGATCAGGAGGTGCACTTTCCGGCGCTGCTGCCGGCCGACCCGTACCGCACCAGCGGCCGGTGGACGGAGTACGGCGACGACATCTTCACCCTCACCGACCGGCGCGGTGCCGAGCACCTGTTGGCGCCCACCCATGAGGAGATGGCGGCGCTGCTGGTCAAGGACCTGGTCACCTCGTACCGGGACTTCCCGCTGACGCTGTTCCAGGTGCAGACGAAGTTCCGCGACGAAGCCCGGCCCCGGGCCGGTGTGCTGCGCGGCCGGGAGTTCCTGATGAAGGACGCGTACTCCTTCGACCTGGACGAGGCGGGGCTGCGGGAGGCGTACGCCCGGCATCGCACCGCGTACCGGCGGATCTTCGACCGGTTGGGCCTGGACTACACGGTGGTGCAGGCGATGTCCGGCGCCATGGGCGGCTCCGCGTCGGAGGAGTTCCTGGCGGCGACGCCGGTCGGCGAGGACACCTTCGTGGGCTGCACCTCCTGTACCTACGCGGCCAACACCGAGGCGGTGGTCACCCGGGTGCCGGCGATCGGTGATCACGGCACGCGACCGGCCGTCGAGGTGCACGACACCCCGCAAACCCCGACGATCGCGAGCCTGGTGGAGTTGGCCAACGCCCGCCGGTTGGGCGGTCGGGACGGCTGGACCGCCGCCGACACCCTGAAGAACGTCGTGCTGTCCGTCCGTCAGCCCGGTGCCGACCACGCCGAGCCCCTGGTGATCGGGCTGCCCGGTGACCGGGAGGTCGACCTGAAGCGGGTCGGTGCCGCGCTGCACCCCGCGCAGGTGACCGTCTTCGAGGAGTGGGCCGAGCACCCGGAGCTGGTACGCGGCTACATCGGGCCGCAACTGCTCGACAAGCTGGGCATCCGTTACCTGGTCGATCCTCGGGTGGTGGCCGGGTCAGCCTGGTTGACCGGGGCGAACGAGCCGGGCCGACACGCGACCGACGTGGTGTGCGGACGGGACTTCACAGCCAACGGCACCATCGAGGCTGCCGACGTACGTGCCGGCGACCCCTGCCCCGACTGCGAGTCGGGCGAGCTGACCATCCGGCGGGGCATCGAGATCGGGCACATCTTCCAGCTCGGCCGCCGATTCACCGACGCCTTCGCGGTCGACGTGCTCGGGCCGGCAGGCAAGCCGGTCCGGCCGACCATGGGCTGCTACGGCATCGGGGTCTCCCGGGCGGTGGCGGCAGTCGCCGAACAGCACCACGACGACCGGGGGTTGGTCTGGCCGGCGGCGATCGCGCCGTGTGACGTACACCTGGTGGTTGCGGGTAAGGGCCCGCAGCTCGACGCGGCGCTGGAGCTCGGCGGGCGCCTGGCCGCCGCCGGCCTGCGGGTGCTGGTCGACGACCGCACGCACGTCTCGGCCGGGGTCAAGTTCACCGACGCCGAGCTGATCGGCATCCCCCGGGCCGTCGTGGTCGGCCGCCGGCTCACCGAGGGGTACGTCGAGCTGCGCGAGCGGGCCGGCGACGAGCGCACGGAGCTGCCCCTGGACGGTCTTGTCGACCGACTTGTCCACGAGGTACGCCGCGAACGTGGAAACGTGGTGTAGCTACCACACCACGGGGTAGTGCAGTCGGATCGATGAAAACGTCTTCGGAGGCTCTCATGACCGGTTACCGGGTCAGTGACGTGATGACCAAGCAGGTCGTGTACCTGCCGGCCGAGACCACCCTGGACGAGGCGGCCAGGGTGATGAAGGAGGCCGACATCGGTGATGTGGTGGTCACCGATGGCGCCAGCCTCGCCGGGATGCTCACCGACCGGGACATCGTGGTGCGGGCCGTGGCGGAGAACAGCTCCCCCGCGGCCACCACGATCGGTTCGATCGTCACCCGCGAGGTCGTCATGATCGAACAGCACTGCACAGCGGGTGAGGCTGCGGCGCTCATGCGGGATCGGGGCATCCGACGGGTGCTGGTCTGTGACAGTGACCGCAAGCTGGTGGGGATCGTGTCGCTCGGCGACCTGGCCATGCAGCTCGACCCCACCAGCGCGCTCAGCGAGATCAGCGAGCAGTCACCAACCGTGTGACCCGGGGCCCCGGCACGACGGCGGTAGCCTCGACGCATGGCTGACATGCCGGCCCGACTGGCCGAGATCGTCGACGAATTCGCCGCCGCGCCGCGCGATGTGGTGCTGGAGATGCTCCTGGAGTACGCGGACGTCATCCCGGCGCTGCCGGAGGGCACCGCGGAGCGCGAGGGCATGGAGCAGGTGCCCGAGTGTCAGACGGCGTTCTTCCTACGGGCCAAGGTGACCCCGGAGGGCACCGTGGAGACGCTCTTCGACTGCCCGCCGGAAGCGCCCACCACCCGGGCGTTCGCCGGGATCCTCGCCGAAGGGCTGGCCTCGGCCAGCCCGGAAGAGGTGCTTGCCGTGCCGGACGACCTCTACCAGCGAATGGGCCTGGCGCAGGCGATCAGCCCGCTGCGAATCCGCGGCGGCACGGCGATTCTGGGCCGGCTCAAGCGTCAGGTGCGGGAACAACTCGGCTGACCGCGAGGTTGCCATCGATCATGGAGATCGAGATCTACGCGGACGTCATCTGCCCGTGGTGCTACATCGGCAAGCGCCGCCTGGATGAGGCCCTCGCCAGCTACCAGGGCGAGGTGACGGTCCGCTACCGACCGTTCCAGCTCGACCCGTCGCCGGTGGCGGAACCCCTTCCGCTGGTGGAGGCGCTGGCCGGCAAGTTCGGCGGTCCGGGGCGTGCCCGGCAGATGGTCGACCACGTGACCCAGGTCGCGGCGGCTGACGGGCTGCGGCTCGACTACGACCGCGCGGTGATCGCCAACACCTTCGAGGCGCACCGGCTGGTCTCCTGGGCGACCGACCAGGGCAAGGCGGCCGAGATGGTGGAGGCGCTCTACCAGGCGCACTTCAACAGCGGGGTCGACGTCGGGTCGCGGGAGGCACTGGCCACCCTGGCCGGCGAGATCGGCCTGGACGCGGCCGACGCGCGCCGGTTCCTCGACTCCGACGAGCGCGTCGCCGACGTCGCCGCCGACCTGGCTGCCGCCCGGGACCTGGGCATCACCAGCGTGCCGACCTTCGTGCTGGCCGGGAAGTACGCGGTCTCCGGCGCGCAGCAGGTGCAGACACTGCTCGCCGCGCTCGCCGAGGTCGAGCAGCGCGAGTCGGCAGCCCACTCACACTGAGTCACCAACGGCCGGCGGTCGGCATCGACGACCGTAATGTTTCACGTGCAACGGTATCGATGCCGATGCCTGGTCAAGCCGGCCTGGCCAGGCCTTCCACCACCTGCGCTCCCGGCAGCACGCCCAACGCCGGCCCCGGCAGCGCGATCTTGCTGTGCCGGACGCCGGACCCGACGATCACGTGCGGTGTGGCGATGACCCGTGCGTCCACCAGGATCGGCCACTGGGCCGGCAGCCCGATCGGGGTGATGCCGCCGTACTCCATGCCGGTCAACTCGACCGCGTCGGCCATCGGGGCGAAGCTCGCCTTGCGGACGTCCAGCGCCCGGCGGGCCACGCCGTTCACGTCGGCCCGGGTGGTGGCCAGGACGATGCAGGCCGCGTAGCGGACCACGCCGTCACGCTTGCCCGCCACCACCACACAGTTGGCCGACACGTCCAGCCCCACCTCGTACGCCGCGCAGAACGCCGCCGTGTCGGCGAGGTCGGCGTCGATCGGCGCGACCAGCACGTCGTCGACGTCCACCGGGGCGTTGGCCGGCCACTGCGCGATGGCCTCCGCGACCGGCGGGGCGAGCAGATCCAGTCGGGCGCGGGCCGGTTCGGTCTTCAGCGTTCCCATCACGGGTGCGATCCTCGCATCCGCGACGCTGAACCGCCCGGCGGCTCCCCGGTCGCCCGGCGACGCCACCGGCCCGGGCCGGATCGATCCGGCGCTCAACTGCCGGCGAGGAAAGCGTTGTCGCGCATGAAGGAGCGGTCGCGGGCAGCCGCCAACTCCTCTTCGCGCTGGGCCTTGGCCCGTTGCAGCTCCAGATCCTCGAACGCGTGCCGGACACCCAGCCGGATCACGCCGTAGAGGAAGACGAAGCCGAAGACGTAGAGGATCACCGTGGTGACGACAGCGAACATGGCATCACGGTAAGACGAACGTGAACCGTTGTTGCTCTCATCTCCGGCCGGTTCCCCCGTACGTGTCAGAGGGGGGTGCCGCGGCTCAGCGCGACCGGATCAGGTCCAACACGGTGAGCAGCGCGAAGAACGCAATCACGATCTCGTTGACGATCCAGGCGTGCCCCTCGGCCCATTCCCGCATCCGGGTCAGCACCCGCGCCGCCCTGCTCCCGAGGAGCAGCAGCGCCAGCAGGGGCAGCGCAAGCAGGAGCACGGTGAGCAGCACGAACGGCACCAGATGCCACCACGGCAGGTCGTGTCGGGCCACAGTCGCCCCGACGGTGGCCATGGTCAGGTCGTCGGTGGGAGTCGCCACGAAGAGCAGCGCACCCAGTCGCATCGCCTGCGGCGGACCGGCGTGCTCGATGCTCCCCAGCCACCGTGGGGGACCGGAACGATTCCGGCGTACCCAGATCAGCACGGCCAGGATCACCAGCAGGGCGAGCACCACCAGGTCGATGGTGGGACCACGATCGACCTTCCCGGCGACGGCGCTGGCGTCGGCGACCAGCCCGCCCACCAGCCGGGTCAGCAACCAGCCCGCCGTCACCCCGGCGGCGACCACCAGCCCTGCGCCCGCGAGGAACCCCAGCGACGCAGCCCGGGGTCGATCCGACGAGGCGAGGAAGACCGCCACCACCAACTGCGTCCCGGCGACCATGACCACGGCGAGCGGCAGGATGGTCAGGATGTTCATCGCCCGCCATCCTTCCGGCACAAGCTGGTGGGACGCGTCCGATTCCACGGATCACCCGCCCTGTCGCACACCCCCGCCCACGACGACACGGCCGGCCAGCAACGCCCCGAGCAGCGCAAGCCCCGCAGTCAGCATGAGCGTCGTCGTGTAGCTGGCCGGGCCGGGCGCGCTGCCGGCCGCCAACACGGCCCCGGTCAGCGCGAGCACGGTGGCTGCGAAGAGAGAGTCGCTCAGCTGCAGTGACGAGCTGTTGCGGCCCTGCTCACCCGGCGCTGACAACTCCAGCGTGAGCACCGACAACGACGGATAGAGCAACCCCATGCCCAGACCGGCGACCGCCCAACCGAGCACGGCGACGGCCACCGGCAACTCGGGCCGGACGGCCAGCGCCACCGTGGCGATGCCGACCGTGATGCAGCTCAGCCCGGCGCGCGGCAGGCTGGCCCGCGAGGCCGGCACCGGAATGCGGCCCTGCAACCAGGAGCCCGCCGACCACGCCAGTGCGCCGACCGTGAGGACCAGCCCGGCCATGGTCGGCGAGAGACCCCGTTCCCGGGAGAGCATCAGCGGAATGACCACCTCGGCACCGACGAAGGCCGCCGACGCCAGACCACGCAGCCCGACGACGGTGGGCAACCCTCGTGCGGCCCGGAGAAACCCGGCCGGCAGCAGGCGCGGGGCGCAGACCAGCAGGCCGACCACGGCGAGCGCGACCAGCACCAGGGCGGTGGCGCCGCGCTGCTGTCCCCCGATGTGCAGCAGTGCGGCACTCACCGCGGCCCCGCACGCCCAACCGATCCGCCCGGCCGCACCCACCGGCGGGCTCGCGGCCGCACTCCGGCCCAGCGACCGCAGGCCGGGATGGATCAGCAGCGCCGCCGGCACCGCCACCGCAGGCACCACCAGGAAGACCCACCGCCAACCCAGGTACTGCACGATCAGGCCGGCAACCGCCGGCCCGACCAGCGACGGTACGACCCATGCCGCCGCGAACGCCGCGAAGATCCGCCGGTGCAGGTCCTGCGGGTACGCGTCCGCGACGATCACGTAGAGCGCCACCGAGAGCAGCCCGGAGCCGAAACCCTGCACGGCCCGCCCGACGATCAGCGCGCTCATCACCGGGGCGGTCCCCGCGATCAGCAACCCGACCACGAACCAGGCGACGCCGTGCCACATCGGCCCACGAGGACCCCGGGCGTCGCACCAGATGCCGGAGACCACCATGGCCAGCACACCGGTGGCGAACGGGCCACCGAACGCGATTCCGTAGAGCGCCAACCCGTCCAGGCTGCGGGCGACGGTCGGCATCGCCGTACCGACCGCCAACGCCTCGAACGCGAGGAGTGAGATCAGCGCGACGCTGCCCACCGTCATCGCGCGCAGCCGGGGCGCGAAGAGTCCCGGTGCGGCGGGTGTGGCGGTGACGACTGTGCTCGGCATCGGCCGAGCATCCGACCTCAACCCTGATTCATGTCAACCACCGGTGACCCGGCTCTCGTCAGGCGCTCTGCAACGCCTCCCCGACACCTCGCACCAGTCCGGAAAAATGCTGGTCCGCCAACAGGTGGCCGGCGGTGACCACGACCGCGATCGGCCACTCGATGACCTGTAGCGCGGCGAGCACCCCGAGCCCGGCGTAGTAGGCGATCTTGTCCGGTGGCGGCACCGCCACCTCACCCAGCATCGGCACCTGAACCCGCCGGTTGTACGTCTGCATGTTTTCCCGTGAACCGTTGAGATTTCGCGTCAGCGTGCTCATGCCGGCCTCCCCTTGTCCGGTGATGGTCGTCGGATTCCACGGACCACCCCTTCCATGCGCCAGTGCCGGTGGAAAATTCCGCCACTCAGGGGGCATAACGGATGACAGGTCGGGAAGCCAGGCCGCCGGACGTGAGTGCGGTGGGAGGACGACATGGCCAAGGTCAGGACCAGCGGCAACAGGGGCCCGTCCAGCCGTACGCCTCGATGACGGCGGTAGGTCGCGCCGCCGGCCGCATCCTGCCGTCCCTCGGCGTGCCGCACCTGATCGGGGAGGCGTCCCGGACGGTCGGCTCGGCCGCGACCCGGCTGGCCCGGACCGCCGGCCTGACGCGGCGTCGGGTCTGGTCCCGACCGGGCCGGCACCACATCGAGGTGCACGGCGTCTGCCAGGACGGCGGGAACCGGCTGGCCCGGCAGGTGGAGGGCGCGCTGGAGCGCATGCCCGGGGTTGCCTGGGCCCGGGTCAACGCACCCTCCGGGCGGGTGGTGGTCGCCGTCCAGACCCCCGAGCCGACGCTGCGCGACCTGATCGCCACGATCGACCGTGTCGAGCGGACCTGCGACCACGAACCCGACCCGGAGATCCCACCGCCACACCCACCGGAGGAGGGGCCGCGAACCCCGCGAACCCTCGGCGCGCTCGCCTCGGACGCGTTGGGCCTGACCATCTCGGCGGCCACCCGGATCCTGCCGTTCGCGCCGCTGCCGGGCGAGGTGTCCGGCCTGCTCTCCGCAGTGGATCTGCAGCCGAAGCTGCACCAGTTCATCGGCAAACGACTGCGCTCCGACCCCCGCGCCGACGTCCTCTTTCCGCTGGCCGAGGCAGTGGTGCAGGGCTTGACCGGCCGCTGGACGGGGATCGTCCTGGACGGCGCCCAACGCATCGTGCAGTGGGGTGAGGATCGGGCCCAACTCTCCGCCTGGGAGAAGGCCGAGCCACGGCTGACCGGCGACGCCGAACGGGCCACCGCCCGCTGGCCGGTGATCGACCGCCCCCGACCGAAGCCGGACGGCCCGGTCGAGCGGTACATCAACCGCATGCTCGCCGCGGGCGCGGCCGCCGGCGCGGCGGCCGTGCCGTTCGCCGGGCCGAAGCGGGCCACCGCGCTGGGCCTTTCCGCACTACCCAAGGCGCCCGGCAGCGGTCGCGAGGGGTACGCGGCCCAGCTCGGCCGGATGCTGGCCCGGCGCGGTGTGATCGCGATGGACCGGAGTGTCCTGCGCGAACTGGACCGGATCGACACGCTCGTGCTCGACGCCGCGGTGCTCGGCTCGGATCGGGGCGTACTCGCCGATCTGGCGCCGGCGTCCGACGCGGACGTCGACCAGGTCGCCGAGCGGGCCTTCGCGTTGTTCGACCCGGACGATCCGGCCGCTTTCCGTACTGCGGACGGCTGGCGGCTCGGGCCGCTGGACCGGATGCCCGCGAACGACCCGGACGACATCCCGGATGCGGCCCGGCTGCGCTCCGCCGGCGGTCAGCTCCTCGGCCTCGCCCACGGCGACCGGCTCGCCGCACTGCTGCGGGTCGAGCCGGAACCCGCGCCCGGCGTCGACGGCCTGCCCGCCGCCGCCCGCCATGCCGGCCTGCGGCTGGTCGTTGCCGGCGGTGACGAGCAGCGGTACGGCTTCGCCGACGCGATGCTGCCCGGCGGGGACCAGTTGGCCGAGTCGGTACGCGGGTTGCAGCGCGACGGCGCGGTGGTGATGCTGGTTTCCGCGGACCGGAAGGCGCTCGGCGCGTCCGACTGCGGCCTCGGGTTCGCCGCGCCGGAGGACCTGCCGCCGTGGGGCGCGCACCTGCTGGTCGGTGCCGACCTGCGGGTGGTGGCACTGGTGATCGAGGCGACCGGGGTGGCCCGGCGCACGGCCCAGCAGAACATCCGGCTGGCCATGGCCGGCACCGGTCTCGGGGCGCTCGGCGCGTTCACGGCCCCACCCACCCAACTGCCGCACCGCGCGCTCGTCGCGGTCAACGGCGCGGCCGGGCTGGCCTTCGCCAACGGCGTCTGGCAGGCCCGCCGATTGCACGACCAGTCGGACACGCCGGCGCCCGTGGCGACCGCCTGGCACCTGATGCCCGTCAGCGCCGTGCTCGACCATCTGCGCTCCACACCGGACGGCCTGGCCAGCGCAGAAGCGCAGAAGCGACGCCACGGCTCAGGTGACGGCGGCGCCGCCCCCGGAAGTGGTGGGCTGCTGCGTGCCTTCGTGGACGAGTTGTCCAACCCGCTCACCCCGGTGCTGGCCGCCGGGGCGGTGCTCTCCGCGTCGTTCGGTTCACTGGTCGACGCCGCACTGGTGGGCAGCGTGGTCGGCGGGTCCGCCCTGATCGGGGCGGTGCACGAGCGCAACACGGAGAGGTCGCTGGCGGAGCTGCTGTCGCGGTCGGCGGTCATGGCACGGGTCCGCCGGGACGGCGCCGATCACGTTCTCGCCGCCGAAGACCTGGTCCTCGGGGACGTCATCACCCTCGAACCGGGGGACTCGGTGCCGGCCGACTGCCGGGTCCTCGAGTCGGTGGGCCTGGAGGCCGACGAGTCGTCGCTGACCGGTGAGTCGCTGCCGGTCGCCAAGTCCAACCGGCCGGTGGTCGCCGCCGCCATCGCCGACCGGCACTCGATGCTCTACGAGGGCACCACCGTCGCCGCCGGGCACGGCACCGCGGTGGTGGTGGCGACCGGCAACGACACCGAGGCCGGACGCAGCCTGGCGTTGGTGCGGCAGGCACCCCCGGCGAGTGGGGTGGAGGCTCGGCTCGGCTCGTTGACCAGCACCGCCATCCCGTTGGCGGCCGGTTCGGCGGTGGCGGTGGCCGGCGCGGGCCTGCTTCGGGGCGTACCCCTGGCCGAAACGGCGGCGACCGCCGCGAACCTCGCCGTGGCGTCGGTGCCGGAGGGGCTGCCGTTCCTGGTCAGCGCGGCGCAACTGGCCGCGGCCCGGCGGTTGGCCGAGCACGGCGCGTTGGTCCGCAACCCGCGCACGATCGAGGCGCTGGGCCGGGTGGACGTGCTCTGCTTCGACAAGACCGGCACCCTCACCGAGGGCCAGTTGCTGCTCGCCGGGGTCGGTGACGGCGTCGGTGACCGGTACGCGCCGGTGGACCGGCTGGACGACCGGCTCCGGATGACGTTGGCGGCGGCGCTGCGCGCCACCCCCGCCGCCAAGAACCCGGAGGAGTTGGCGTTGCAGACCGACCGGGCGGTCCGGCGGGGCGCCGGGGAGGCCGGGGTGGTGGAGCAGACCGGTGCCGCCGGTTGGCGCGCTGCCGGGGGCCTGCCGTTCGAGCCGTCCCGCGGCTACCACGCGAGCATCGGACAGACCGACGGTCACCTGTTGTTGAGCGTCAAGGGTGCTCCGGAGACGGTGCTGCCGCGCTGTTCGTCCCGACGCACCGACGGTCGCCAGGAACCGCTGGATGACGCCGGCCGCGCCGAGTTGGAACGGATGCTCGCCGATCGGGCCGGTGCCGGCAACCGGATCCTGGCCGTCGCGGAATGCCCGGTGAACGACCCGAAGGTGACCGACGGCGACGTCCGAGGGCTGACCTTCGTGGGCTTCCTGGCCCTCGCGGACGGTGTGCGGGAGAGCGCCGCCCCGGCGGTACGTCGCATCCGGCAGGCCGGCGTGCACACCATCATGATCACCGGTGACCATCCGGCCACCGCCGAGGCGATCGCCGCCACCATCAGCGACCACGACGAGCAGCAGGTGGTCACTGCCGGTGAACTCGACCAACTCGACGACGACGCGCTCGCCCAGCGGTTGGCCAACACCGACGTGGTGGCCCGCTGCACCCCGGCCCACAAGGTGCGGATCATCCAGGCCTTGCAGAAGTGCGGGCGGACCGTGGCGATGACCGGCGACGGCGCCAACGACGCCCCGGCGATCCGGCTGGCCGACGTCGGCATCGCCCTCGGTCAACGGGGCACCCCGGCCGCCCGCGCCGCAGCCGACCTGGTGGTCACCGACGACCGGTTGGAAACCATCATCGCGACCCTGATCGAAGGGCGGGCGATGTGGTCGTCGGTGCGGCACGCGCTCAGCATCCTGGTCGGCGGCAACCTCGGCGAGATCGCGTTCAGTGTGCTGAGCGCCGCGGCGACCGGCCGCTCCGCGCTGACCGGGCGACAACTGCTGCTGGTCAACCTGCTCACCGACCTGGCGCCGGCGCTGGCCATCGCGGTCCGGCCACCCGCGTCGGACCGCACCGACACGCTGCTCCGCGAAGGCCCGGACACGGCGCTCGGCGAGAGCCTCACCAGGGAGATCGGGCTGCGGGCGGCAGCAACCACGCTGGGCGCGACCGCAGGCTGGACGTTGGCCCGCTACACCGGACGTCGCCAGCGGGCCGGCACTGTCGCCCTGGTCTCCCTGGTCGGCACCCAACTCGGGCAGACGATCCTGGCCGGCGGGACCAGCCCGGCCGTACTGGCCTCCACGGTGGCGTCGCTGGGCGTGCTGGTCGTGGTGGTGCAGACGCCGGGGGTGAGCCAGTTCTTCGGCTGCACCCCGCTCGGGCCGGTCGGCTGGACCATCGGAGCCGGGTCGGCGCTCGGCGCGACCTTCGCCAACGGCGCGCTCACGAAGCTGATGGAACGCCTCCCGGAGGCGCACCCGCCGCACTCCGCCCAACGCGACGCCCAGGGCTGAGCCGGTTCCGAGCTGTTCCCTGCTTCGTGCCGATCCCGAGGGCAACGAGTTCTTCGTCGCCCCGCATCGATCCCGCTAGCAGGTCGATGCGTTCCGTCAACGCTACGAGTGAAAACTGAAAAGCTGGAGCCATCCAGGTGGCTTCGTTATCCCGTGCTTGCCACACTCCCTCCGTGCTGGGTTGCGTCACCACCTCGTGCACGGGCAAGGGGTGGGCTATGCAGCAGATGGTGCTCATGTCGCTGTCCTGGATCGCAATCGGTGTGGGAGTGGTCAGCTCAGCCTCGATCGTCGTCGACATCCGCGTCGGCAGGTACCGCCAGTTACTCAAGAACGAAGAGTTTGTCTGGCCGGTGACCGGGCTCTACCTCGGCCCAGCCGCCGTTGTGGCCTACCGCCGTTGGATCAGGCCCCATTCCCCCAGGTGGCAGCAGAGACACGGCAGGCCACCGAAAAAGCCACGGCAGCTAGCCGTCCTGACCGGAGTTTGTCAGTGCGGCGCCCACTGCGCTCTGGGCGTCGTCCTCGGTGAGGTGGTCGTCTTTGCAGGTGACATCAAATTAGCGGGCGACACGCTGTGGGCCTCGTACGTCAGCGACTATCTGGGGGCGGTCGTCGTTGGGGTGACGTTCCGATACTTCACCTCGGTGCGCAGGGGCCGGCACAGGATCTGGGACGCGATAGTGACCGTCGCCAAGGCCGACCTGCTGACCGTGACCGCCTTCGAGATGGCGCTGTTCGTCTGGTTGGCGTTGTCACACCACGTCATTGTCCCGGAGCCACCATTGAATCCGACCACACCGGCCTTCTGGTTCTTCACCCAGATCGGGCTGGCCAGCGGCTTCATCGCCGCCTGGCCGGCGACCGCTTGGCTGATCCGTCGTGGAATCAGAGTAGAGCCACGGCGCGCGCAACCCCGATAAAGAGATCACTCCTGGCGGTGCCGGAAGTGGGCCCGATGATCTCGAACTCAGCTTCGGTGCAGCTCACCGGCGGTGTACGAATGGCTGTACAGCCACCTTCTGATCCGTAGCTTGGGCAAGGCGGTCCGAGCTCGTGCGTTGCAATGTCGGCACCGACCTTTCCTCGTCTAGGGCTGGACGTCGTTGGAAAGGTTGATCCGGATCCCCGTGTTGCGGTATCCGGCGCGACCGAAAGCGGCCGCCATAGGCGCGTTGCCCATGTCGGTGGTGGCGGTGATGCGCGACTCCCCGTTGGTCGCGTGAAAGCGCGTGATCTCGGCGAGCACCTCGTCCACGTAGCCGCGCCCGCGGAACTCCGGCACCACCCCGAGATAGCCGACGTTCACGTTGTACTGAGTCGCGGAGGGAATCGCCATGCCGGCCACCTCGCCCTCGCGCGTGTAGGCGATCCGCCACCACTCCCGCTTGCCCGGCGCCCTGAGATAGAAGTCCATTTCTTCGCGCGCGGTCGCGTCCATGCCCTTGGCGGCCAGGTTCGCACGGGTCTGGGCATCCAGGCTCCCCTCGGCGATTCTCCTAAACACCGCGAGGAACTCCTCGTCGGAGGCCTCGGCGAACCGCAGCCTGCCGGCCGCGGTGGGCACCCCGTCGGCTGGCGCCCACTCGAACTGCAGCCGCTCCACCTCCCGGGTGAGGCCCGCCGCGTACGCCGCCGCCCGCCGCCACTCCACCGCAGCCGAAATAGCCGGATCGTCACGCCAGCCTCCGGTGACCTTGATCTGGTACTGCACCGGCTCCGGGAACCCGGCCAGCGCCGCCCTGATCAGCTCGGTGGCGACAACGGCGCGGTCACCCACGGCAGGATCCACGTCGAGGCAGTCAAGCGCGACCGGATACAGGCTGCCCCTCGGCCCCCACCACAATGCCCGTCCCACGACCTGGCCGTCGTGCTCGGCGATCCATGTCCATTCCGGCCGGTACATGTCCTCGGCCAGTTCGGCCAGGTAACGGTCGGCGGGGATCCACTCAACGGGCTCGGTCACGATCCACGGGGTCACGCGGTCGAGGTCTGCGGGGGCGGTAGCGCGGTAGAAGATCACGTGCAGAGGCTAGCGAAGCTCAGCACCATGATTCGCACAGGCAGAGAGGGCTCCTCTCGCTCGGCTACAGCAAGGCTCTAGTGCCTGCGGCCCAAGCGCCTGCGGATTCAAGCGGATCTCCTCGTCGGGCAGTCGTAGAACGGCCAGGGTCTTCAGGGTCTTGTGTCCCCACAGTGTGGCCGGGCCGGCGGAGGTCGCCAGCAGGCCGGGGCCATGCCGGCGCGGCCCGCTTGCGGGCCGCCTTGGTCTTCGCCCGCACCATCGGCACCGCGATGGAGCCGCGGAACGTCAACCGGCGCTTCGGGCACCCCGCGCGGCGGCCGGCTGGATTGGCTGCACCTGCACGACCTGGGGTACGCCTTCGCCACGTTCTGCCGGCGCGGGCTCGTCAGGCTGCCTCGGCCATTGACCGGATTCTCGACTAGGAGGGGACGGCGTGACCGCTTGGCTGTACGAATGGCTGTACTCGGGACCGAGATCAACCGGTGAAAGTGCTGGTGGAGCCCAGGGGACTCGAACCCCTAACAGTGCCTTGCAAAGGCGACTCCATGGATTGGGCGCTTGCCGATAGGTGCCGGCGGATTGCGCTGGCGTCAAGAACCTTGCTGTCTTGTGCCGGCGGTTGTCGGCCGTTGTTGCGCGTCTCGGTGACGTCTTGCTGACGGAGGGCGGGAACGCCGGAGGCAAGAGGTACCCAAACAGCTTCGGTCACAGCCACCCCGAAACTCCGCGTAGCTCACGGCCCGCTGTCATGCTCGAATGATCAGCTGGCAACCGGTTGGGGAACCAGGCTGCCAGGTGGATCACCGTCGGTGGCGCGACAAGGCTTGTCGCGTGGCTCTTATCCAACGACCGCCAGAAAATCCGAGTAGAACAGGCCCAGGCCGACCGCCACGCAGACGCCGGCAATGATCCAGAAGCGGACCACAATGTTGACCTCGCTCCATCCGGCCAGCTCGAAGTGGTGGTGCAACGGCACCATCCGGAAGACGCGTTTACCGGTAGTCCGGAACGAGACGATCTGGATCACCCAGGTGACCGTGATGATGACGAAGAGACCGCCGATCAGGATCGACAGCAGCGTGGTGCGGGTTACCACCGCGAGCCCGCCGATCAGGCCGCCGAGTCCGAGCGCGCCCACGTCACCCATGAAGATCCGCGCCGGGGACGTGTTCCACCACAGGAAGCCCACGCAGGCGGCGGCCGCCGCCGCCGCGATTATGGCGACCTCCAGGGGATCCCGGACCTGGTAGCAGTAGTCGTTCACGCGGCCGTACGCGTCGTCGGCGCACCAGTGCCGGTACTGCCAGAAGCCGATCAGCGCGTACGCGCCGAGCACCAGGATCGACGCGCCGGTGGCCAGGCCGTCGAGGCCATCGGTGAGGTTCACGCCGTTCGACATCGCCGTAATCACGAAGACGATGACCATGACTGCGCCGACCTTGCCGACGTCGAGCCAGCTGATGTCGCGGATGAGCGAGATGTGCTCGCTGGCCACGGTCTGGCCGTTGGTGCTCGGCACGTAGAGCGCGGCGATGCCGAAGCCTGCGCTGACGATGGCCTGGCCGAGCAGCTTGCCTTTGGCGGACAGTCCGTCGGAGTTGCGCTGGCGCACCTTGAGGAAGTCGTCGAAGAAGCCGACCGCGCCGCAGAAGACGAACAGGCCGAGTAGCACCAGGGCCGTCATCGTCGGGCCCTCCTGCGCGATCTGCCGCTCGGGCAGGGTGGTCAGGGCGATGTGCCCGGCGACGTAGGCGAAGACGGTCGCCACGATGAAGACGACGCCGCCCATCGTGGGCGTCCCCTTTTTGCCCTGGTTGCTGGCGAGCCCGATGGATCGGATCGGCTGGCCTGCCTTGAGCGCGGTGAAGACGCGAATCGCCACCGGCGTGCCGAACAGGGAGATGATGAACGCGACCGCGGCCGCGACGATGACCGCCCTCACGGGCGAACCTCCACGCGATCCGGACTTCTCACGGCGTCCCCACCGAGCTTCCAGATCAGCGCCTGACGTCTCGACCTGAGCTGGCGGTGCAGATAGTCCTTAGCGAAGTCATGGATCATGAGGCATGAGCTTGCCATCCGACGGCGAGCGGAGCAGCCCGGGATTTCACAGCGCCCTGGTCCGTAAACTCGCCGACGCGCATCCGACGACGATCTTGCAGGCCAAGCCCGCTTGACCCGCTGGACGAGTCCGAAGTCCGGCGGATCACCGTGCGAGACGCCGGACGTCTGCGCCTCGCTCCTGGCCGACCTGGACGTCCACCCCCGGGTGGCGATGCAGATCCTCCGGCACGCGCAGTTCGCCATCACCATGGAGATCTACACGGTGGTGTCCTCGGCGGCCACCCGCGACGCGCTCAAGCGGCTCGGCAGCGCGCTGGACCGGTAAGGCGCTACTGCTGTACGAGCCGTGCTGACAAAGGCGGCTCAAGCTGACCAACGGTTGTTCCGGAAGGTCAGCGAGTGGTGTCTACGTCCAAGACGTTGCCGTCCTGTCAACGACTACCAACCTCTGTCGCCAGTCTTGCTGATGCGGCTACCCGCACAGCGCAAGCGCGCGGGAGGGCTTGTCCGATTCGCTGACGAATAAGGATGACCGTCGATCCGACAATCCGGAATCACGAGGGAAGACGCCCGGTGACCTGCACCGGAGCTTGGTGGAGCCCAGGGGACTCGAACCCCTAACCCCTGCCTTGCAAAGGCAGTGCTCTGCCAGTTGAGCTAGGGCCCCGTGAGTGCCGCGGCGACTATCGCTCGCCGCAGGCAGACCGTCAGCGCAGGTCGGGCGCGGTGGTCGCCTCGTGCCACAGGGCACGCTCGTCGTTCGAGGCCTTGATCTTGTTGAACACGACGGCGGCCACACCGACGACGCCAGCCAGAATCAGCAGCTTCTTGAACATGGGGCGACCCCTCGCGCTCGACTATCGTCGGACGACATGCGGTGGGGCTAGATGGAATCGAACCATCGACCTCAGAGTTATCAGCTCTGCGCTCTAACCGACTGAGCTATAGCCCCGCGTTGCGACGAGCAAGATTAACCCATCCGCTCTGCCGGCCCCAAATCGGGGTCCGAGCCTGCGAGCCGGGGCCCGCCGTCGCCTCCAAAACCTACCCGAGTACGGGACGCCGGAGCGACCGCATTCCGCGGTGCTCCGGCGCCCCGGTGGCTCAGTCCCGCTCGGCGAGGGTCAGCTCGATCCCGCCAACAAGGTCAGCGCAGACGTTGTAGACGAACGCGCCAAGCGTGGCCAGCGCGGTGAACAGCACCACGTTGACCAGGCCGATCAGCGCCGAGCTGAGGATCACGCCCTTGGCGGTGATCTGGAAGCCGCTGGTGCTCTGCCCACCGCCGGCGTTGACCAGGTCGCTCAGGCTCTCGTTGACGCTCTGGAACACACCCATCGCGTCCAGCGCCAGGTAGAGCACCGAGGTGGCGACCACCACGACGATGAAGAGCACCACCGACACCGCGAATGCGAACTTCATCACGGACCACGGGTCGATCCGCTTCAGGTTCAGCCGGGCCCGGCGTGGTCCGCGGGACGCGGCCGAGCTGACCGACGTACGCGCCGCACGCACCGCGTCACCGACCCGTGCCGCCCCGACGGCGGACGGGTTGCCGATCCCCGGTGGCAGGCCACCGCCGCTGGCCGGACGGCCGGCAGGGGCGGTGGCACGCGCCGGGTCCGGCTGCGGCTGGGTCATGCCGGGTGTGATCCGCGGCTGGGTGCCGGTGGACCCGGTCGACGCCGCCTGGCCGGGCCGGACACCGATCGGCTGGGTGGTCGCCGGACGGGCCGACGGTGTCGTCGCCGGCCCCGGAGGATTGGCCACGGCCGACGTCGGCGTCTCGGCGCTTGACGACGCCTCGGACTTGTCGCCCGACCCGCCGTCCTCGCCCGTCTGCTCAGGTGGGGGCGTCATACCTGGAGCCCTGGTGAACTTCGGGGCAGGCGCATCGGCGGGGACCGTCGCCCGGCCTACGGCCGCGCGGCCGGTCGCTGGTGTGCCGCCCTTGGCGGCCTCCTCGTCGACCGGGTTGGCCGAGGTCCCCGTGTTCCCCGACTTCGCCTGTGTCTCCGTCATTCAACTAGTCCTGTTCGTCAGGCTCGTCGGCATTGCGAGCAATCGCCACGATAGTCACGCCGTCCGGGAGGTCCATCAGCTTGACCCCCATTGTGTTCCGGTCACGCGTACGGCGTACAGGCTTCACCGGAGTCCGAATGACACCACCATTGCTGGTGATCGCGAACAGCTCGTCGTCCGGATCGATCACCACCGCGCCAACCAGACCACCGCGCCGTTCGGTGATCTTCGCAGTCAACACGCCCTTACCTCCCCGGCCCTGCACCGGGTATTCCTCGATCGGGGTGCGCTTGGCATATCCCCCGTTCGTGGCCACCAGAACGTCCAAACCTTCCCGCACGACCTCCATGGCGAGCAGGACGTCGTCGTCCGTGAAGCGCATGCCGATCACACCCGAGGTGGCCCGGCCCATCGGCCGCAACGCCTCGTCCGAGGCGTTGAACCGGATCGCCTGTGCCTTCTTCGAGACCAGCAGCAGGTCGTTCTCCGGGGCAACCAGCGCAGCACCGACCAGCTCGTCCTCATCGCGCAGGTTGATCGCGATGATGCCGCCGGAACGGTTGGAGTCGAACTCCTCGAGCCGCGTCTTCTTCACCAGGCCGTTCTTCGTGGCCAGTACCAGATAGGGGGCTACCTGGTAGTTCGGGATCTCAATGATCTGCGCGATCTGCTCGTCGGGTAGGAAGGCGAGCAGATTGGCCACGTGTTGGCCCTTGGCCACCCTACTGGCTTCCGGCAACTCGTACGCCTTGGCCCGGTAGACACGGCCCTTGTTCGTGAAGAACAAGATCCAGTCGTGGGTCGAGCATACGAAGAAGTGGCTGACGATGTCGTCCTGCCGCAACGTGGCGCCACTGACGCCCTTACCGCCGCGCCGCTGCGAGCGGTACAGATCGACCTTGGTCCGCTTGGCGTACCCGGTCCGGGTGATGGTGACGACCACGTCCTCGCGGGCGATGAGGTCCTCCATCGAGACCTCGCCGTCGAACGGGATGATCTGCGTCCGGCGGTCGTCGCCCCACTTGGCGACGATCTCGCCCAGCTCCTCCGAGACGATCTTCCGCTGCCGCTCCGGCTTGGCGAGGATGTCCTTGAGGTCGGCGATTTCCAGCTCGAGCTTGGCCAGGTCGTCCACGATCCGCTGCCGCTCCAACGCGGCGAGCCGGCGCAGCTGCATGTCCAGGATCGCGGTCGCCTGGATTTCATCGATCTCCAGCAGCCGGATCAGGCCCTGTCGCGCGTCGTCGACGGTCGGCGAGCGCCGGATCAGGGCGATGACCTCGTCCAGCGCGTCCAGCGCCTTGCCCAGACCGCGCAGGATGTGTGCCCGCTCCTCGGCCTTGCGCAGCCGGAACGCTGTCCGCCGGCGAATCACGTCGATCTGGTGCTCGACGTAGTAGCGGATGAACTGCGCCAGGTTGAGCGTGCGCGGCACCCCGTCGACCAGGGCCAGCATGTTGGCGCCGAAGGTCTCCTGGAGCTGGGTGTGCTTGTAGAGGTTGTTCAGCACGACCTTCGCGACCGCGTCGCGCTTGAGCACCAGCACAATCCGCATGCCGGTACGCCCGGAGGACTCGTCGCGGATGTCGGCGATCCCGGCGAGCTTGCCCTCCTTGATCAGCTCGGCGATCCGCTCGGCGAGGTTGTCCGGGTTGACCTGGTAGGGCAGCTCGCTGACGACCAGGCAGGGGCGGCCCCGCTTGTCCTCCTCGACCTCCACCACGGCGCGCATCCGGATCGAGCCGCGACCCGTGCGGTACGCGTCCTGGATCGCGGTCGTGCCCACGATCAGGCCGTGGGTCGGGAAGTCCGGGCCCTTGACGATGCCGAGCAGGGCTTCGAGGGTGGTCTCCTCGTCCTCCTCCGGGTGCTCCAGGCACCACTGCACCGCCGCGCCGATCTCGCGCAGGTTGTGCGGCGGGATCTTGGTGGCCATGCCGACCGCGATGCCCTCGGAGCCGTTCACCAACAGGTTGGGGATCCGCGACGGCAGGATGGTGGGCTCCTTGGCCCGGCCGTCGTAGTTGTCCTGCAGGTCGACGGTGTCCTCGTCGATGTCCCGCAGCATCTCCATGGCCAGCGGGTCGAGCTTGCACTCGGTGTTGTGGCTGACGAAACCGTCGGAGACGAACGAATGGTCGTCGGTGTCGACCCGAACGCTGTAGACCGCCTGGACGCCAGCGTCGGTGATCTGCGCCACTTCGGCGTAGTAGAAGCGGCCGTCGACCAGCGGCTCGACCACGTCGAGCACCTCGGTGTTGGTGATCCGGGCGGCGATCTCGTCGCGGTCCCGCTCCCAGCGCTCCACCCGGTCCACGTTGTGCCGGCGCAGCCAGTCCCGCTCGGTCCAGCGCTGCGCGCCGTGCTCGCGGATGAAGTCGCCGACCAGCGGCACGTGGTCGCTGGAGAGCGCGGTGCTGCTCGCCGGCACCTGGGCCAGCTCGGCCTCCAGCTTGGCCTGCTTACTGCCGAGGAAACCGACGTGCGCTGCGAAGATCCGGGCGTCGCGGCGGTTGGTCACCACGACCTTGATCTCGCCGTCGTCATAGCGGGTCTGCCGGCTGATCACGCCGAACTCCAGCAGCAACTGCTGGACCTCGGCCGCCAACCGCTCGCTGCGCGTCGAGTACGAGATCTGGATGGTGTTGCGCGGCAGCAGCGAGGACGAGCCGTCGCCCTCGAAGAGCGCCTGGAGGAAGGACCGCTTGACCGCGGCCGGACCCTGCCAGACGAACTCGGGTACGAACTTCGCGGCGCTCCGGGCGCCGACCAGCTCGCCGAGGGCTGTCGTCGCAAACTGCCGAATGCTGGCACGAACGCGATGCAGGGTCTTCCCCGAGGGCAGAACTTCCTCGCCGAACCAGCGCTTACCACCGACGGCCAGGTCGAAGGCCGCCACCACGCGGGTGAAGAAATCCCGGTCGACGTTGGCGAACTCGACCCACTGGTCGGAAATCCAACCCTCGCTGACGAGCGCGCCAGCGAGGACAGCCGCCTCGACGTGCTCCAGCATCGGGTAGCCGATCTCGTCCGGCACCGAGCGCTGAAGCACTACCCGGTCACCGGGCGAGATCTCGGCGAGCAGCTTCCACAGCAGGGTCGGCACGCCGGCCACGTCCACCAGGCAGAGCACCGGGTGGTTGTGGGTGCCGGTCAGCTCGTACCCCTCGCGGGTGCGCAGCCGCAGCGTCGGGTGCTCGCCGGAGTGGAAGAACTTGGTGGCGCGGACCAGGTCGCCGTTGCGGTCGCGGACCTTGAGGTCGATGTCGGTCTCGCTCGACGGCGCGGCGTCGGCCACCACGTCCGCGATCCGCACACTACCGTCGGCGGTACGAATACGGACATTTCCTGAAATACAGTACCTCATGGCCGCAGCCGGATCGTTACCCGGCGAGCCGAAGTTGCCGTTGCCGTCGACCAGCGGGTAGCGCAGCGACCAGGGCTGCGCCATCCGGACCAGCGCGTCGTAGATCGCTGAGTCGCCGTGCGGGTGGAACTGACCCATCACGTCGCCGACGACGCGGGAGCACTTCACGTACCCGCGGTCCGGACGGTAGCCGGAGTCGAACATCGCGTAGAGGATCTTGCGGTGGACCGGCTTGAGCCCGTCCCGGACGTCCGGCAGCGCGCGACCGACGATGACGCTCATCGCGTAGTCGAGGTAGGAGCGCTGCATCTCCACCTCGAGCCCGACCGGTTCGATCCGGTCGTGCGCGACCACCGCGGCGATGGCCTCGGCGGGGACCTCGGGCTCGTTCGGTGTGGACTCGGGAGAATCGGTCACTGTATACCCTTATCAGACTCAGAGTCGTTTTTGTGCTGTGGATAACGGCTGTGGATACCGGCCAAGCTGTGGATAACTCTGTGGACCGGTGGGTCGATCGGGCAGCGCCCGGCCGACCCACCGCAGCCCGTCAGATGTCCAGGAACCGCACGTCCTTGGCGTTGCGCTGAATGAACGACCGGCGTGCCTCGACGTCCTCACCCATCAGCACACTGAACAACTCGTCGGCGGTCGCCGCGTCGTCGAGAGTGACCTGACGCAGGGTACGCGTCGCCGGGTTCATCGTGGTTTCCCACAGCTCCGGATAGTTCATCTCGCCGAGACCCTTGAAGCGCTGGATGTCGTCCGGCTTGGCGTTCGGCTTCTTCTGCTGGCGCAGCGCGATCAGACCGTCCCGCTCGCGGTCGGAGTACGCGTACTGGGCGTCGTCGCCCTTCTTGTTCCACTTGATCTTGTAGAGCGGCGGGGCCGCCAGGTAGACGTGCCCCATCTCGACCAGCGGACGCATGAAGCGGAACAGCAGGGTGAGCAGCAGCGTCTGGATGTGCTGGCCGTCGACGTCCGCGTCGGCCATCAGCACCACCTTGTGGTACCGCAGCTTCTCCATGTCGAAGTCGTCGTGGATGCCGGTGCCCAGCGCGGTGATCAGGGCCTGGACCTCGTTGTTCTTCAGCACCCGGTCGATCCGGGCCTTCTCCACGTTGAGGATCTTGCCGCGGATCGGCAGGATCGCCTGCGTGCGCGGGTCGCGGCCCTGCTTCGCCGAGCCGCCGGCCGAGTCACCCTCGACGATGAACACCTCGGACTCGCGGGGGTCGGTCGACTGGCAGTCGGCCAGCTTGCCCGGCATCGAACCGGACTCCAGCAGCGACTTGCGTCGGGCCAGCTTGCGCGCCTGCTGGGCGGCGATCCGGGCCCGGGCCGCCTGGGACGCCTTCTGGATGATCGTCTTGGCCTCGGCCGGGTTGCGGTCGAACCAGTCGACAAGCCGGTCGTTGCAGACCCGCTGCACGAAGCTCTTCACCGGGGTGTTGCCCAGCTTCGTCTTGGTCTGGCCCTCGAACTGCGGGTTGGTCAGCTTGACCGAGATGATCGCGGCCAAGCCCTCACGGATGTCCTCGCCGGAGAGCTTCTCGTCGCCCTTGAGCAGCTTCTTGTCGGTGCCGTACCGGTTGACGACGCTGGTCAGCGCCGACCGGAAGCCCTCCTCGTGGGTGCCGCCCTCGTGCGTGTTGATGTTGTTGGCGAAGGTATAGACCGACTCGCCGTACGACTCGTTCCACTGCATGGCGATCTCGAGGGACATGCCCTCCTCTTCGGCCTCGAACTCGACGACCGTCTTGTGCATCGGGTTCTTGGAGGCGTTGAGGTGCCGGACGAAGTCGGCGATACCGCCGTCGTAGCGGAAGGTGACCTCGCGGGTCTTGCCCTCCTCGTCCTCCGGGACCCGCTCGTCGAGCAGGTGGATGGTGATGCCCCGGTTGAGGAAGGCCATCTCCTGCAGGCGTCGGTAGATGGTCTGGAAGTCGAAGTCGATCGTCTCGAAGACGTCCGGGTCGGGCCAGAAGGAGACGGCCGAGCCGGTGCTGTCGGTGGTCTCGCCCTTTTCCAGCTGGCTGGGCTTGGAGTTGGTGTACTGCTGCCGCCAGACGAAGCCGGACTTGTGGATCACCACGGCCATCTTCGTCGACAGCGCGTTCACCACGGAAACGCCGACGCCGTGCAGACCACCGGAGACCGCGTACGCCTTGCCGTCGAACTTGCCACCCGCGTGCAGCACGGTCAGCGCGACCTCGACACCCGGCTTCTTGAGCTTCGGGTGGAGGTCGACCGGGAAACCACGGCCGTTGTCGGTGACCCGGACGCCGCCGTCGGCGAGCAGCACCACGTCGATGGTGTCGCAGTAGCCGGCCATCGCCTCGTCGACAGCGTTGTCGACGACCTCCCAGACGAGGTGGTGCAGACCGCGCTCGCCGGTGGACCCGATATACATACCGGGCCGCTTGCGGACGGCCTCCAGCCCCTCGAGAACGGTGATCGACTCTGCGCCGTACTCCTGCTTGTCCTGCGCTGCCACCCTCGGCCACTTTCTCGCGTCAGCCGCGCCGGTAGGGCGCGGCGGGCGCGGGTTCGGCGGACAGGACGCGACGTCGGCGCGCGGACCGGTGCCGGAGACCTCCGGACCACGGGTCGAACGCGCCGGTCGCCGCGGTTGCCCGCGGATCGCGATCGGCTCGACCCGACGTGGAGAATGAACCTGGGCCACCGGCCCCGCCCCCGCACCGAGTCTTCGTCTCGCTGTCAATCCTACTGTGCGCGGAGGACAGAACCACCACTCGGCACCCTCAGAGAGGCGGCTGAGAAGTCCATAGCCGGCAGAACCCCATCGCCCACGACTCCCCCCACACGCCAGGCTCGGATCGCACGCGCCGCCGCCGAACGGGTTGACCCGCGCCCGGGCGGGTCGGGGGTCGCGGCCGGGGCGTCCGTGCCGTACGTTTGCGGCGCCCCGGAACCAGCCTTGATCTTTACGGCCTGGAACCGGGACGATCGACTCGATCGACCCGACACGTGCTCTTGAAGAGGTGACAGATGGGGCTGGACAACGTCGCGGTGCACTGGCCGCGGACCGGCCGCTTCTACGATCCGGTGGCGCCGGCCGAGTTCGTCGACTTCGGCGAGATCGTCGACCTGCCACGCATCTCCGCGCCGACGGCGGCGCTGGCCGAGCTGATCGCGAAGACCGGCACCATCCGGGCGACCGCGTACACCGAGTTGGTGGATCTTCTGCTCGGTCTCGAAGGTGTGTTGTATGCCACAGACGCCGCCGCCGAGGACGAGGACCCGGTGATCGACCCGGACGGCTGCTCCTGGATCGCGAGCGGCATCGAGCGGTTCGTGGCCGCGCACCGCGCGAACGGCGAGGCGGTCACCTTCGAGTCGGTCAGCACCGTGCTGCGCTCCCTGCTCGGTGACGGCCGGTTGGCCGAGCAGCAGCTGCGCTGGCTGGAGAGCCGGCTCGATGCGCTGCGCGACGAGCGCGGCGACCCGCCGCAGTGGAACTTCACCTGCGCCGAGCTGGGCGTGCTGGCCGCGTTCTACCGGCGCTGCGCCGAGCGCGGGTTCGCCGTCTACGCGGACGTCTGAGCCGCCGGGTCGGACGTCTCAGCCGCCGGGTCGGACGTCCGAGGCGGCCGGTTGGTTGGCGGCCGTGATCAGCTGGGTGAGCACCGCGTGCAGATGT
Organism: Micromonospora sp. CPCC 205558; assembly: GCF_036902955.1. Taxonomy (NCBI): domain Bacteria; kingdom Bacillati; phylum Actinomycetota; class Actinomycetes; order Micromonosporales; family Micromonosporaceae; genus Micromonospora; species Micromonospora sp. CPCC 205558. Next base: position 182,962 of record NZ_JBAKHR010000006.1, on the reverse strand, counting down.
TGCAGGTCCTCGACGGGCAGCCCGAGTCGCTGCACGATCGCGGCGGGGATCAGCTCTGCCTGACTGCGTAGTGCGGCGCCGCTGGCGGTGAGCGTGACGGCGAGGCTGCGCTCGTCGCTCGGGTCGCGTTCCCGGCGCAGGTAGCCGGCGGCTTCCAGCCGCTTGAGCAGGGGCGACAGCGTGCCCGGGTCGAGCTGGAGCAGGCGACTGAGATCGCGACCGGACAACGGCGCGTGTTGCCAGAGCGCCAACATCACCAGGTACTGCGGGTGGGTCAACCCCATCGGTTCCAGCAGTGGCCGGTAAACGGCCACGACGCTGCGCGCGGCGACCGAGAGGGCGAAGCAGACCTGCTGCTCCAGGGCCAGCGGGTCGACGCCGTCCGGTCGTTCGCTCATCGGTTGCCCTCTCTCCGCACGATGACTATCGTACCGATCATTGGTACACCAACCATTGGTGGCCCAATTATCTGCTCGTGCGACGGGCGGCATCCGGCGAGACGACGCGACGCGGAAAGAGGCGGCAGATGAGCGAGGACGGCGCGGGCACCAGGGCCCCGGGCGAGGGCGGTCGGTTGATGCGTTGGGCCTTCCGACACCTCGCCGGCCCCGCCGAGGGGGTGCAGGGCGCGGTGCAGGGCGGTTCGGCCGAGGCCCGCGAGGCGTGGAAACGCGACCTGGCCGAGCGCAAGCGCCACACCCGGGAGCAGCGGGAACGCAAGCGGGCAGCCCGCGAGGCGGACCGGCGCGGCTGAGCTGACGCGGCTCAGCCGTACGTGTCGCGTGGGCCCCGGCCGCGTACCCGGCGTGGGCCCTTCCCCCAGGAGGGCGCGGCCGGCCCGTGGATGTGCAGCTTGCGCACCACGTTGTGACCGACCTCGCTGGCGATCTGCTTGAGCAGCGAGCCGGCGAGCAGCCGCAGCTGGGTGGCCCAGGCGGTCGAGCGCGCCTCCACGGTCAGCTCGCCGTTCTCCAACTTCACCGGGCGACTGTTCTGCGCGACCTCCGCGCCGACGACCCGCTCCCAGGCACCGAACACGGTGGCCTCGGCCGCCGGCTGCTGCCAACCGCGCGCCTTCACCAGCCGATTCAGCACAGCGCCGAGCGGCTGCGGATCACGGGGGTCGGGGCCCGGGCCGGAGTAGCCGCGCAACCGCCGCCCCGAGCCGCCGGCGGCGTCGCCACCGCCGGGGGCACGCCGGGCCCGGGCCGCCGCCTGCCGACGGGACAGCGCCGCGTCGAGCACCGCTCGGGCCAGCTCCGGCCCGCTGGCGGCCGCCGCCGGCTCACCGCCCGTCGACCCCCCCGCCGCCTTCGGGGTACGCGCAGCCGGGTCGTCGCCTGCCGCTGACCGCTTGGTGGGTGGCTCATCCGACACGGCGTACCGTCCCTTCGCCGACCTGGTATCGGGTGCCGCGCAGGGCGGCCGGCACGTCGTCGTCCACAGCGCAGGTGACCAGCAGCTGACTCGCCCCACCGACCAGCTCCGCCAACCGCTCCCGGCGGCCGGTGTCCAGCTCCGCGAAGACGTCGTCGAGCACCAGCACCGGCTCGATGCCGTCGGCGCGCAACAGGTCGTACCCGGCCAGCCGCAGCGCGAGGGCGAACGACCACGACTCGCCGTGGCTGGCGTACCCCTTGGCGGGCAGTGGACCGAGACTCAGCGCCAACTCGTCGCGGTGTGGGCCGACCAGGGTGGTGCCCCGCTCGATCTCGGCGGAGCGGGACGCGGCCAGGGCCGCCGTCAGCGCCTCGGCCAGTGCGGCCCGGTCGGTGGTCGGCTCGGCCAGCTCGATCGAGGGCCGGTACGCGATGCTCGCCGCACCCCGACCCGCGGCCACCGCGTCGTACGCCTTGGCGACGTGCGGGGTGAGCGCGGCCACCAGCTCCAGGCGGCCGGCGAGCAGCTCGGCGCCGTGCTGGGCCAGATGGGTGTCCCAGACCGCGAGGGTGCCGAGGTCACCGCCCCGAGACCCCCCGGTCTTGCGGGCCAGGTACGCGGTACGCAACAGGGCGTTGCGCTGCTTGACGACCCGCTCGTAGTCGGCCCGCACGCCCGCGTACCGGGGTTGCCGGTTGACCAGGAGGTCGTCCAGGTAGCGGCGGCGTTCGCCCGGGTCGCCCCGGACCAGCTCAAGGTCCTCCGGGGCGAAGAGCACGAGCCGGAGCGCCCCGAGCACGTCCCGGGCCCGTCGCGCCGGTGACCGCCCCAGCCGGGCCCGGTTGGCCTTGCCGGGCACGATCTCCAGCTCGACCAGGAGCTCGCGGCCGTCGTGCACCACCGCGCAGCGGATCACCGCGGACGTGGCGCCCATCCGGACCAGAGGCGCGTCGGTGGCGACCCGGTGTGAATCCAGGGTCGCCACGTAGCCCAGCGCCTCGACGAGGTTGGTCTTACCGACGCCGTTGGCGCCGATCAGGACGTTCGCTCCCGGCTGGAGGTCGACCGCCACCCGCTCGTACGAGCGGAAGTCGACCAGTTCCAGCCGGTGAACGTACACAGGTTGTGGACGCCGCTCAGCGCTTGTGCACGGCGTGGCCACCGAACTGCTGACGCAGTGCGGAGACGGCCTTCATGGCGGGCGAGTCGTCCTGACGCGAGGCGAACCGGGCGAACAGCGAGGCGGTGATGACGTTCAACGGCACGGCCAGCCGGACCGCCTCGTCGACCGTCCACCGGCCCTCGCCGGTGTCCTCCGTGTAGCCGCTCAGGTCGGCCAGCTCCGGGTCCTCGTCGAGCGCCCGATCCAGTAGGTCGAGCAGCCAGGAACGGACGACGGTGCCCTCCCGCCAGGACTTGATGACGCCCGGCACGTTGGTCACCAGCTCCGAGGCGGCCATCAGCTCGTAGCCCTCGGCGTAGGCGTGCATCAGGCCGTACTCGATGCCGTTGTGCACCATCTTCGAGTAGTGCCCGGCGCCGACCGGGCCGGCGTGCACGAAGCCGAACTCGCCCTCCGGCTTGAGCGCGTTGAAGATCGGCATCAGCCGGTCCACGTGCTCCTGGGCGCCGCCGACCATCAGCCCGTAGCCGTTCTGCCGGCCCCAGACGCCACCGGAGACCCCGACGTCGATGTAGCCGATGCCCAGCTCGTTGAGCCGCTCGGCGCGCGGGGCGTCGTCGCTGAAGCGCGAGTTTCCGCCGTCGATGATGATGTCGCCCTCGCCGAGCACCTCGGCGAGTTCGTCGATGGTGGCATCGGTGACACCGGCGGGCACCATGACCCAGACCGCGCGCGGGGACTCAAGCTTCTCCGCCAGGCCCGCGAGGGACGTGACGTCGCTGATCTGCGCGTTGTGGTCGAAGCCGACCACCTCGTGCCCGGCCGAACGCAACCGCTCCCGCATGTTGCCGCCCATACGGCCGAGTCCTACCAGGCCGAGCTGCATGTGTTCCTACCTCCGTGGATCTGGGTGTTGCTGCGCGCGATCAGCGCGAGACGCGGATCGGCATGATGAGGTACCGATACCCCGGAATGACCTCGCCATCCTCGCCGGCGGGACTGATCACCGCGGGCTTGAAGGCGTCGACGAACGAGAGCACGGCCGTCTGGGAGCCCAGGTTTGCCAGCCCGTCGATGAGGTACTGCGGGTTGAAGCCGATGGTCAGCGGGTCACCGGTGAAGGTGGCCTCCATCGCCTCACTGGCCCGGGCCTCCTCGGAACCGCCGGCCTCGACCACCAGGCCGTCGGCGCTGAAGCTGAGCAGCACCGGCGTGGTGCGTTCGGCGACCAGCGCGACCCGCTTGACCACCTCGATCAGCGTGCTGACCGGGACTCGGGCGGCGGCGTTGTGCGTGGCCGGGAAGAGCGACCGCACCGGTGGGTAGTTCGCGCCGTCGAGCAGCCGGCTGGTGGTGCGTCGGGTGCCGCCGGCGAGACCGACCATGCCCTCGCCCGCAGCGCCCTGGGCGAGGGCGAGGGTGACCTCGCCGCCCAGCGGACCGAGGGCCTTGGCGGTGTCGTTCAGGGTGCGGGCCGGCACCAGGGCGTTGATGCTCACCTCGGGGTCGTCCGGCCGCCACTGGATCTCGCGCAGCGCCAACCGGTAACGGTCGGTGGCGAGCATCGACAGCGTGTCGCCGGACAGCTCGACCCGGACCCCGGTCATCATCGGCAGCGTCTCGTCGCGACCGGCCGCGATGGCCACCTGGGACACCGCTGTGGCGAACGCGGCGGCGTCGACAGTGCCGGCGCTCTGCGGCATCTCGGGCAGCGCGGGGTAATCCTCCACCGGCATGGTGGGCAGGGTGAACCGGGCGCTGCCGCAGACCAACTCGAGGTGCGCGCCGACCGCGGCGATGTCGACCGGCTTGGCCGGCAGCGCCTTGGTGATCTCGGCGAGCAGGCGGCCGGAGACGAGCGCGGCGCCGTCGGCGTCGCCCTGCACCTCGACGGTCACCTGGCTGGAGACCTCGTAGTCGAACCCGGAAACCCGCAGGTTGCCGTCGGTGACGCGGAGCATCACCCCGGCGAGCACCGGTACGGATGGCCGGTTGGGCAGGCTCTTCGCGGTCCACGCCACAGCCTCGGCGAGCGCGTCGCGCTCCACTCGGAACTTCATCAATGCCTCCGCGTCGACGTCAGCGACAACTCTCTCATGCCGACCGCTGCCTACCGTCCCGCCCGACCGTGCGGGTACCCATCGCACCTTAGGGCGCGGGGGTATCGGCTGTGCGCCCGACCCCATGGATCGTGTCGGTGCTGACCGGCTGATCCGACAGCGTTCGGCCCGATCCACAGAAAGTCCAACGGTGATGATTGGTTTTTGTTCTCTTAGAAGAGATAACTCATCGTCTTCATCGCACCTGTGCAAACTGTGGAAAACCGAGGTCTGCGCAGGTCAGACAGGTTATCCACCGGTGATTTAGCTGTGGAGAACCCGGGGTAAAACCCGCTGGTGTGTCCACAGCCCGGCCTCGGCGACTGGTTGTCCACCGTTGTCCACCGGTTGTCCACCGGTAATCCACCGACTTTCTCCCCAAGCCTGTGGATCGCGGGGAAGATCACCATTGCCGTCATCCCCAGAACCTTCAACAGCTCGTACACAGGTTGAAGGTGATCGGTGGATAACGTGACCGTCGTCCCCAGGCGTCCACAGCCTCGTACACAGGGTTTCTCCACAGCCTGTGGGTAACCGGCGAAGGACGGACCGTAGTTATCCACCGACGGTGGATAACAAGCTGTGGACAACGAGTGGAGGACGAGGCGGTCACGGCCTCGATTCTGTGGTCTACACCATGTGGAGAGTCCAGCCCGCGGCCGAAAAAGAACGCCCGGCCGGAGATCCGGCCGGGCGTGTCCCGGGCTGTGCACCGCCGCGACGGCGGTCGTACGCCTCAGCTGTTCTGCTTGATCCGGTTGGTCAGCTCGGCGATCTGGTTGTACAGCGAGCGGCGCTCCGCCATCTGCTGACGAATCTTGCGGTCGGCGTGCATCACAGTGGTGTGGTCCCGGCCACCGAACGCCTGACCGATCCGGGGCAGCGACAGCTCGGTCAACTCCCGACACAGGTACATGGCCACCTGGCGGGCGTTGACCAGCACCCGGGACCTGGACTGGCCGCGCAGGTCCTCCAGGCTCACCCCGAAGTAGTCAGCGGTCGAGGCCATGATCTGGTCGGCGTTGATCTCCGGACCGGCGCCGTCGGGCATGAAGTCCCGAAGCACCTCCTCGGCCAGCGACAGCTCGACTGTCGACCGGGTCAGGCTGGCGAACGCGGTCACCCGGATCAGCGCGCCCTCCAGTTCCCGGATCGAGTTCGACACCCGGGAGGCGATGAACTCCAACACGTCCGGCGGCGCGTACATCCGCTCCTGGGCCGCCTTCTTCTGCAGGATCGCGATCCGGGTCTCCAGATCCGGCGGCTGGATGTCGGCCAGCAGCCCCCACTCGAACCGGGTTCGCATCCGGTCCTCAAGGGTGGCGAGCTGACGCGGCGACCGGTCCGAGGTGATCACGATCTGCTTGTTGGCGTTGTGCAGGGTGTTGAAGGTGTGGAAGAACTCCTCCTGGGTGCGCTCGCGGTTCTCCAGGAACTGGATGTCGTCGATCAACAGGATGTCGACGTCGCGGTAGCGCCGCTGGAACGCGCTGGTCTTGTCGTCCCGGAGCGAGTTGATGAAGTCGTTGGTGAATTCCTCGGTCGAGACGTACCGGACCGAGCGGGCGTTGCCGAGCGTCGTGGCGTAGTGCCCGATGGCGTGCAGCAGATGGGTCTTGCCCAGCCCCGAGTGCCCGTAGATGAACAGCGGGTTGTACGCCTTGGCCGGCGACTCCGCCACCGCCACGCTCGCCGCGTGGGCGAAGCGGTTGGACGAGCCGATGACGAAAGTCTCAAACATGTACTTCGGATTGAGCCGGTTGCCGCCGGTGTCGGCTCCGGGCAACCGGCGATCGTCACGGCCACCGGTCCGGTGGTCCACCGCGCTGCGACCCGGGCCGCTGTCCGTTCCGCTGTCCCGAGGGAGCGAACGGATCACATGCTGGTCGCGTGGCGACGCCGAGTCGTCCCGGTAGCGGGGCTCGTAGGGCCGGGTGTCCGGGCCGGGTGGGTCCAGGCGGGCCGCCTGTTCGTCGTAGCCGCGCCGGTCCGGGCCCGGTCGGGGCGGCCGGACGGGCTCGGCGAAGGCGGCGCTGAACAACGCCTCCTGGCCGTCCCTGCTGGCGGGGATCAGCCCCGAGCGGTGCCCGTCGACGGTCGGGGCGAGCGGCGGACCCGCCGGCGCGGGCGGCGCCACCGGATCGGGCGTACGCGGCGCGGGTGACTGCTCCGGGATCATCGCGTCGGCCGACGGTCGCGCGTCCTGGTCCTCGTCGTACGGCGCGACTCCGGGGCCGTCGATGTCGAGCTGCCCGGTCTCCGGAGCGCTGCGGTAGACGGTGCCAGCCGGTCGGCCGGTGGCGTCCTCGGCCACCCGAACGGTGACCGCGACCTGGATCGGTCGGCCGAGCCGGCGGGTGAGCGCCTCGGTGATCGCCGGCCGCAGCCGTGACTCGATCACGTCGCGGGTGAAGGCGTCCGGAACGGAGAGCAGTGCGGTGTCCTCGACGATCGCTCGCAGCCGGGTCAGTCGTAGATAGGCACGCTGCTGGGCGGAGATGATCTCGTCGGCGAGCTCGTCGGTCGCCGCTAACCACACTGCGGCAAGGTCGGTCGTACCGGCCACCGTCGTGCCACCCCCTCGCTTCTGCTCCCGGCCGCCGCTGTCTGCCAGCCGGCCGTCCCGGGCCCGCCGCGTTCGCGGGTGGAACAACACCCACCCGGACGATCGACCGGTGGTCATCCACAAGTTATCCACAGCCTGTGTACCGACCAAATGTGGCCGCCACCGGACGGGGTGGGACCTGCCCCTGCCTGAACGGGCGCTGAAGCGGGTTCACCGTGCCGAACGATTCACTGCCTTGTCCGGTCTTGCCTGTGCCGACCGGAGCTTGAAGACGCTCACCGCAATCGGGCACGGTAACAGCGTTGTCCCTGCGCCATCAACCGGCGGCGCGACGGCGCCCTTGTCGGCATCAGCGAAAACCGTCCTCCGGCCTCGGGCGCGTCCTGTTCTCCGCTGCTCGGGGTGTTTGACGGCCATTGCCCCCCTGCGTAGGCTGGAACGGCTGCTTTCTCGCCCTCTGCTAGGGTGATGGGTGCTTGCTGTCCGCGGTCGCATCCCCGCACCGTCGAGGTCCCGCTCCGCCGGGCAGCACCGATCGTGGGCCACCGTCGAGGTGGCCTGGACCACCACACGACCCCGGCGATCCCGTCGCGCGGGGCGCGTACGAAAACGGAGAGCCTGACGTGAGCAAGCGCACCTACCAGCCGAACAACCGCCGGCGCGCGAAGACCCACGGCTTCCGGCTGCGCATGCGCACCCGTGCCGGCCGTGCCATCCTGTCGAGCCGTCGCGCCAAGGGTCGCACCACCCTGTCGGCCTGAGCCGACCGGGCCGGTCCAGGGGACGTGGGCAGTCGTGCTGGCCGCCGCGCAGCGACTGCGGCGCAGCACTGACTTCGCCGCAGCGGTTCGCGGTGGCCGACGCGCCGGACGTGGCGCCGTCGTGGTCCACCTGGCCGTGCCGGTGACCGTCGACCCCGACACACCGACCTCGCCGGAGCCGGCACGGGACAACAGCGCGGAGCAGTCGTCCGCGCCGTCCCGTGCCGGTTTCGTCGTCTCCAAGGCGGTCGGTAACGCGGTGACCCGCAACCGGGTCCGCCGCCGGCTCCGGGCGCTGGTCCGGGAACGGTTGAGCGCCCTGCCCGCCGGCAGCACCCTGGTCGTCCGGGCGCTCCCGGTCGCCGCGCAGGCGTCGTACCCTCGGCTCGCCACCGACCTGGACGCCGCCATCGCGGTCGCTCGGTCGCCCCGCGAGCGGCGGTCCCGATGAGCGGCACCGAGCAGACCAGCCCTCGCCCGTCGACAACCGGTGCCAAGGTGCTGATTGCGCCCATCGTCGCGTACCGTCGGTGGATAAGTCCGGCACTGCCGGCCCGCTGTCGGTTCTACCCGTCGTGCAGTGCGTACGCCCAGGAGGCGGTCGCTCGACACGGCGCGCTCCGGGGAGCCGTGCTGGCGGTGCGGCGGTTGTTGCGCTGCCACCCCTTTCACCCTGGTGGATATGACCCGGTGCCGGAGCCGGGCGGCCGCCGCCGTGCTGATGTGACTGGAGCCCCGAATTGAGTCTGAGTCTCGACTGGATCTACTACGCGATTTCGTGGATCCTGCTGACCTGGCACTCGGCCTGGGACGCCATCGGAGTGCCGGTCGACGCGGTGATCGGCACCAACTTCGCCTGGATCCTGGCCATCATCTTCCTGGTGGTCACCGTCCGGGTGATCCTGTTCCCGGTCTTCGTCAAGCAGATAAAGTCGCAGCGGGCGATGCAGGCGCTCCAGCCCAAGGTCAAGGAGCTTCAGGAGAAGCACAAGGGTGACCGGGAGACGCTCCAGAAAGAAATGATGGAGCTGTACAAGAAGGAGAAGGCCAACCCGCTGATGGGTTGCCTTCCGATGTTCCTTCAGATCCCGGTCTTCCTGGGTCTCTTCCACGTGCTGCGCCGGCTCGACCCGGACAAGGGCAACAAGACCCTCTACGGCTGGACCGCCGACCAGTTCCAGAGCGCCTCGCAGGCGAAGCTCTTCACCGCCCCGATCGCCGGCAAGTTCGGCTCCACCGCCGACGAGCTGGCCAGCCTCGGTGCCAACGGCAGCACTGTGAAGATCATTGCTGGTGTCCTGGTGCTGGTCATGATCGCGACCACCTACCTGACCAGCCGTCAGATGATCCTCAAGACCGGTTGGGCTGAGGACCCGCAGCAGCGGATGATCCAGCGACTGATGCTCTACGGCATCCCGGCGTCGCTGCTGATCTCCGGCGCGATCTTCCCGATCGGCGTCATCATCTACTGGGTCACCAACAACCTCTTCACCCTCGGCCAGCAGCAGTGGGTGCTGCGGAAGTTCCCGCCGCCGGTGACCGCCAAGAAGGCCGCCGCTCCCGCCACCACCCGTAACCCGGTGCAGCCCGCCAAGTCCGGTGGCCTGTTCGGTCGTGGCAAGGCGGCCCCGCCGGCGCCGGTCAAGGCGGCAGCGCCCAAGGTCGCCGGGCCGAAGCCGGGCGCGAAGCCGGTGAACAACCCGAAGAAGAGCCGCCCCGCCAAGCGGCAGGGCTGATCCACGAGGGCCGCCGCCGGACCACCGGTGGCGGCCCGTTCCGCACCGCGCAGCCGCCGTACGGCCGGCGCCGGGTGGAACCGACCGCGCGCCGCGCGGCCACGGGCGACACTGCCCGTACAGACGTGCCCGTGGGCACCGGCGACCTCCAGCCGGCCCCGGGAAACCAGTCGGACCCGACGGTCCGGCCGAGCGAGTACGGAGATGAGACCGTGACCGAGACCAGCATCCCCCGCGCCGAGCAGTCCCTGGACGAGGAGGAGACCGCCACGCTCGCGGTGGACGGCGACGACACCGAAGCCGACGACACCGAGGCGGACGACGACACCGACACCGCCGCTGGCAGTGGCACCCGGGCGAAGAAGGCTGTCGGCGAGGGCGACCTGTTCCGGCAGAGCGAGATCGCCGCTGACTACGTCGAGGGCCTGCTCGACATCCTCGACTACGACGGCGACATCGACGAGCTGGTTTCCGCCGGCCGTCCGATGGTCGAGGTGGTCGGCGAGCGCCTGCAGAATCTGGTCGGTCAGCGCGGGGCCACCCTGGAGGCGCTCCAGGAGCTGACCCGCCTCGCCGTCTTCCGGCAGACCGGTACGCCGAGCCGTCTGCTGCTCGACGTCGGCGGCTACCGGGCGAACCGCCGCAAGGAACTCGCAGCGGTTGCCAAGAACGCCGTCGAGAAGGTCAAGGAGTACGGCGAGCCGGTCCGGCTGGAGGCGATGTCCGCGTTCGAGCGCAAGTGCGTGCACGACGTCGTCAACGCCATGTCGGGTGTGGCGAGCGAGTCCGAGGGTGTGGAGCCGAACCGGCGCATCGTCGTACGGCCGGCGGACTGACCGGGTGACCCACGACGACATCACGGCCGATGCCGTGTCCGGCCCGGGCGGCACGCCGCCCGGGCCGTCCGCTGTCCGCCCCGTCACCTCCGACGTCGATGCCGAACCGACCGGGCGCGACACCGCCCCGTCACCGGCCGACGCGGCGTTGCCGCCGGAACTGGCTCCGGCCGCGCTGACCCTCTTCGGTGATCGTCTGGACCTGGCTGCCGCGTACGCCGAACTGCTGGCCACCGACGGGGTGGTCCGCGGCCTGATCGGCCCCCGGGAGGCTCCCCGCATCTGGGATCGGCACCTGCTCAACTGTGCTGCGGTCGCCGAGCGGATCCCGTCCGGCGCGACGGTGCTCGACGTCGGCTCCGGCGCCGGTCTGCCGGGCCTCGTCCTGGCCATCGCGCGACCCGACCTCACCGTCACCCTGATCGAGCCGCTCGCCCGACGGACGTCGTTCCTGATCGAGGTCGTCGAGCGACTCGGCCTGGCCAAGTCGGTACGGGTGTTCCGCGGCCGGGCCGACGAGGCGGCCAGCGGATCGAGCGGCCGGGACCCGATAAGCGGAGACGTGGTGACCGCCCGCGCGGTAGCGCCCCTGGATCGGCTGGCCGGCTGGAGTCTCCCCCTGGCTGTTCGGGGCGGCCGTCTGTTGGCGCTCAAGGGCTCGTCCGCCGCTGCCGAGGTCGAGGAGCACGCCGAGGTGGTGGCGCGACTCGGCGGCGGGGAGCCGACCGTGCGGCTCTGCGGCGTCGGAGTGATCGATCCACCCACCACCGTGGTGGAGATCGTGCGCGAGCGGATGGTCGGCCCTGCTCGTCCGGCGGCGAAGAAGCGCGCCCGGGGCGGACGCCCGCGCCGCGGTTGACACTTCGCGCCATCGGGCTTCCGGCTGGTGGGTTGCCTCGTTGTACCGGTACGGATGGACGAGGGGATGAGAACCCGACGTGGACCGGCCGCGCCCGTCCGCCGTAGGCTGACCGCGCGTCGATAGTGTGGAGCGGGTGACGGACGTCGCGGGTCTCCGACCGCTCTCGTGGGCCGTACGCTCCCGGGATGCGGGCGTGGATGCGGCCAAGTTGACCGGGGCGCGGACCGACCATCCGAAGCGGGCAGGGATGACAGGTGCATGACGACGGCAGGTACGACGATCCACGCGTGACCGGGTCAACCAGCGATCCCGTTTCACGTGAAACCGACTACCCGAACTGGTCGCCCGGCGCGACCGGGCCATCGAACCGACCTACCGACAGCGATCCGCCGGCAGCGCTCGACCCGCCGTCGGGCGCCGGGCGACCGGAGGGCTCGGCCGTGGCGGAGCCGGCAGGTGTTCGTCGGACGCCGGAGACGTCGAGTCGACCGGTCAACGCCGCCGAGGTGCGGTCGACCTCGGGTCGCCGCAACACCGCTGCGGCGGTTCGCTTCGAGCCGGCGGTCCCGCACCAACCCACAGCGGCCGTCGTTCGGGACGCCGCGCCCGTGGTCGCCGACGCGCCGGTCGCTTCGACCGAGTCGTTGGCTGCCGTGGCGGCCGACCCCACGTACGTTTCACGTGAAACCCCGACGCGCGAAGAGGATGACCCACCGTTGGCTATGGAGGCGATGCGCGCCGTGCAGATCCTGAATCCCAGTGGCGAGGTGACCATGCCTCGGCCAGACCGGACCCGGGTCATGTGCGTCGCCAACCAGAAGGGCGGCGTGGGTAAGACCACCACCACCGTCAACCTTGCGGTGGCGCTCGCCCTGCACGGCAACCGGGTGCTGGTGGTCGACCTCGACCCGCAGGGCAACGCCTCGACCGGGCTCAACGTCCCACACCACACCGGGATCCCGGACGTGTACGACTGCCTGATCAACAGCGTGCCTCTGGCCGAGGTGGCACAGGCGGTCGAGGGCATCCCCAACCTGTGGTGCGTACCCGCGACCATCGATCTGGCCGGGGCCGAGATCGAGTTGGTGTCGGTCGTGGCACGGGAGTCGCGTCTGGACCGGGCGATCGCCGCCTACCCGGGCGAGTTCGACTACGTCTTCATCGACTGCCCGCCCTCGCTCGGTCTGCTCACGGTCAACGCTCTGGTTGCCGCGCAGGAGGTGCTGATCCCGATCCAGTGCGAGTACTACGCACTGGAAGGGCTCAACCAGCTGATCAACAACATCAACCTGGTACGCCAGCACCTCAACCCGAAGCTCGACGTCTCCACCATCCTGCTGACCATGTACGACCGTCGGACCCGGTTGGCCGACGCCGTCGAGCAGGACGTCCGGAACCACTTCGGCGACAAGGTGCTCCAGGCGGTCATCCCCCGCAACGTCCGAGTCTCGGAGGCACCGAGCTACGGCCAGTCGGTGATGACCTACGATCCCGGTTCGCGGGGCGCCACGAGTTACTTCGAGGCCGCCCAGGAAATCGCCGAGCGGGGCGTCAAGGAGCCGGTGGGCCGGAATGCGTAGTGCGGACGAGTCGCTGGGAGGCGTGGCATGAAGAACCGTCCTCGGGGCGGTCTGGGTAAGGGCCTGGGGGCACTGATCCCGACCGGGCCGGTGCCGGGTGCCGCAGGCACCGCGACGGCCGAGCCGGACAATGAGCGCCTGGACGGCGCGGGCCCTACCGCCGCCGCCTCCGCGGTGCCCGTCCGGGCACCAGTCCACGAGCCCGAGCCTGTGCTCAGCCCGGTGCCCGGTGCTCGATTCGCCGAGATTCCGGTCGACGCGATCATGCCCAACCCGAAGCAGCCGCGCCAGGTCTTCGATGAGGAGGCACTGGAGGAGCTGAAGACCTCGATCCAGGAGGTCGGCTTCCTTCAGCCCATCGTCGTTCGGCAGCTCGACGACGAGAAGTACGAACTGGTGATGGGTGAGCGGCGCTGGCGCGCCGCCCAGGCGGTGGGTCGGGAGAGCATCCCGGCCATCGTCCGGGACACCCGCGACGACGCCATGCTCCGCGACGCCCTGCTGGAGAACATCCACCGGGCGAACCTCAACCCGTTGGAAGAGGCTGCCGCGTACCAGCAACTGCTGGAGGAGTTCGGGGCCACTCACGAGGAGTTGGCCCGCCGGATCGGCCGGAGCCGCCCGCAGATCTCGAACACGATCCGGCTGCTGAATCTGCCCGCGCAGGTGCAGCGCCGGGTCGCCGCCGGCGTCTTGTCGGCGGGGCACGCCCGTGCTCTGCTGAGCCTCGATGAGGCGGAGGCGCAGGAGCAGTTGGCGCTGCGGATCGTGGCCGAGGGACTGTCGGTTCGGGCGACCGAGGAGATCGTGGCCCTGGCCCTGAACGACGGTCCCGCGAAGGGGCAGGCCGCGAAGCGGCGACCCAAGGCGCACGCGCCGGCCCTGACTGATCTCGCCGATCGGCTGTCCGACCGGTTCGACACCCGGGTGAAGGTGGACATCGGCCGGAGCAAGGGCAAGATCACGATTGAGTTCGCGACGGTCGACGACCTCGAGCGGATCGTCGGGATCATCGGCGTGCAACAGGAGGAGAGCGGGGACTGAGCCCGCCCACTCGCTCACGGCCGCGCTACCCATTCGGGGGCGCGGCCGTTCTGCATCCCGGGGTCGTCGCGTTTCACGTGAAACAGCCGGCGGCTCTCGCTTCAGCGGATCCGTCGTCCGCAGCTCGGCCAGCCGTCGTCGCCCCTGACCCCGGGTCCGAGCGCCAGGAGTGCGGCTGGCGTTGCCCAGCATCTCTGGAGGCGCACAGGCCCCCGGCGCCGTGGTGACGGACGATCCTCTACGCGCGTCACAGAGGGCTCCGAAATGGTTCCGTCGACCGCAACCACCCCCTACCCCGCTCGACGCCGCAGCGAGCCGCTGAGTGGCGTGTACGACGCCCTCACGGTGATCGTCAGGTGAGTCGAGAGTCCGGGCTGTCGTCAGTCCTGTCGGGCAACCCGCGAGCGAGTCGGGCGGGAGGCGACCGAGCCTCTGGCCCGGCGCCGCTCCTGCGGGCCCGGTTTCACGTGAAACAGAGAAGCCGGCTCGTACCCCTCTGTGGGTTGGTCTGATGGTCAGCGGGCCGGCCGCCACGTCTCGGGTACGCGGGGCGTCGATGCCGTCGTTCAGCCTCCCGCCCTCGGAGAGCCGGAGCGTTCGATCCGCTTCGGCGCACGGGTTCGCGGGCAACGACCGACCGGTCGAAAAGTTATCCACACCGGTTGTCCACAGGCACCCCTCGTTTCACGTGAAACAGCGCGTGGGAGTGGGTGTGGGCCTGTGGATGACGGGGTGTGTTGAGGATCTCGGCAGCCTGTGGATATCGCCTCTCGCTGCCGCGCGACCCACGCGAGCTCGGCCGGTGAAGGGCAGCGATCCGGTGCCCCGGAACCACTCAAACAGGTAGGGACAGCGGTGCCAGACTCGGTTAGGGTCAGCGTCGTGCACGACACCCCTCCCTCAGTCCCGGACTTCACCCAGTGGCCGTCATTTCCCTTCGAGGGTGACCTCCACGTGAAGCAACTCGATGATCCGGTCCCGGTCGAACCGCCCCGGAAGGGCGAGGGTCTCCGGGAATGCACCGCCTGCAACGCCCCTGACGACGCCTACATCTGGGTGGGCGAGCGGTGGCGAGTACGCGCCATGGACCGGCCCACCGGCCTGCCGATGGTGCTCATCCTGGAATCGCGGACCCACCTGGATCTCGGTGACCTGCCGAACCTGCTGGCCGCCGAACTGGGAGTGATGACCGTACGTCTGGAGCGGGCCATCCGCTCGCTCGACGGCGTGGCGCGGGTGCACGTCAACCGCTGGGGCGACGGCTCGGCCCACCTGCACATGTGGTTCCTCGCCCGTCCGTACGGCCGTCTTCAGTTGCGGGGCACGTTCCTGTCACTGTGGGACTCGATCCTGCCGCCGATCTCCGAGTCACAGTGGCGGGAAAATCTGGCACTGGTTGCGGCCTGGCTCGCCGAGTTCGGTGGCCGTCCGCTCGCCGAGCCGCCCCGCATCCAGTGGCAGGCACCGTCCAGTCTGCTGGCCCAGTCTGCTGCCGCGGATGCCGCTGCCGCAGCGGAGGCCGCCTCAGCGGCGGCAGCCGGGGCAGAGGTGGTCTCGGTCATCGAGGCTGCCGAGGAGATCCCGGAACCAGCGCTGGACTCCGCTTCCGATTCGACAGACGTCGACAGCGCGCCTGTCGAACCGGTTCTGGAGACCGACGCCGATGCCGGCCCGACGGCGGCCACCGTCACCGACCGGTCGGCTGAACCTGCCGAGACGGGTTCCGGCAGCGCTGCCACGGCGGGAACGCCCACCGCCGGGCCCTCCGTCGGCCCGGCGAGCGGGAGCGCCGACGAGACCCCCTCGACTCCCGCCGAACCGACCGCCTCGGACCCCGACAACGGCGGTGTCTCCGGGGAGGCCGTCAGGAAGACCATCCCCGGGAACAGCGTCGGGGGTGCCAGCACGTCGGGCGCAACCGCGAGCACCAACGGCAACGACACACCAGACGTACGCGCGAGCCACTGATCTGGAACTGACCATGAGGTTGGTCCGGACAGGCCAACCTCATGGTCGACCCGCGCGGGCGGTGCCACCCGGCGACGGGCTGGCAGGTAGGTCAGTGAGTGGTGAGGCGGGCCGCTGCTCGGGCGACCAGGGTGCCGAGGAGTCGGCCGAAGTCCAGTCCGGCCGCCTGCACGGCGAGCGGCAGCAGGGACGTCTCCGTCATGCCCGGCGAGACGTTGACCTCCAGGACGTGCGGCTGGCCAGCCGCGTCCACGATCACGTCGACGCGCGAGAGGTCCCGTAGACCGAGCGCGGTGTGCGCGGCGAGGGCCACGTCGGCGACCGTGGCGGCCACCTCCGGGTCCAGTCGGGCCGGGGCGTGCCAGGTGGTCCGCCCCGCCGTGTAGCGGGCGGCGTAGTCGTACACGCCGTTGCGCGGCACGATCTCCACCGGCGGCAGCGCCCGCGGGCCGTCGCCCAGGTCGACGACGGAGACCGCCACGTCGATTCCCGGCACGTACCGCTCGACCAGCGCCGTGGAGTCGTACGCGAAGCAGCCGACCATCGCGGCGGGCAGCGCGGCGGCGTCCCGGACGACCGCTGCGCCCAGCCCGGACCCGCCCTGCGCCGGCTTGACCATCAGGGGTACGCCCAGACGCTCGACGATCCGATCCAGGACGGCGACCGCGCCGAGCTCCGAGAAACGATCGTGCGGAAGCGCCACCCAGTCCGGGGTGGGGATGCCGGCTTCGCGGAGCACCGCCTTGGCGGAGGGCTTGTCCCAGGCGACCCGGGAGGCCCGAGCGTCGCAGCCGACGTACGGGATGTCGCACAGATCCAGCACCCCGCGCAGTGAGCCGTCCTCGCCGGTCGCGCCGTGCAGTGCGATCACCACCGCGTCCGGCGGGTCGGCCGCGAGCGCCGGTAGGAGCGCCACGTCCGCGTCCCGCAGATCGGCCTCCACCCCGACGGCGCGCAGCGCGTCGAGCACCCGACGACCGGAGCGCAGCGACACGTCCCGTTCGTAGGAGAGCCCGCCCGCGAGCACCACCACGCGCAGGTCGGCCGAGACGGCGGAATCGGTCACGAGGAGATGCTCGGCGGTCGTAGCCATGCCGGCATCATGCCAAGTCGGGCCCGGGCACGTCGGAGCCGGCCCGGCCGCGTCGGCCGGCGGCGCCACCCACGGGACCGAAGACCCGACGCATGGCGATTTCCTGCTCCATCACACCGGCCAGCCGGCGGACGCCCTCACGGATCCGTTCCGGCGGCGGGAAGCTGAAGTTGAGCCGCATGGCGTCGGTGCCGGTGCCGTCGGCGTAGAAGCCGGTGCCGGGAACGTAGGCGACCCGGGCGGCGACCGCTCGGGGCATCATGGCCTTCGAGTCGAGCCCGTCCGGCAGGCTGGCCCACACGAAGAGACCACCGGCCGGTGTGGTCCAGCTGGTGCCCTCGGGCATCAGGTCGGCCATCGCGTCGAGCAGGGCGTCCCGGCGTTCCCGGTAGACCTCGCGGTAGACCTTGAGCTGCTGCCGCCAGGGCATCGTGCCCAGGTAGGTGGACACGGCGGCCTGGGCGTAACCGCTGGGGCACAGGATCTGCGCCTCGCTGGCGATCACCAGTTTGTCGCGGACCGCGTGCGGCGCCAGGATCCAGCCGACCCGCAGCCCGGGGGCGAAGGTCTTGGAGAACGTGCTGAGGTAGAAGACGCCGTCCCGGCGGCGGGCCCGCAGGGGGGCCGGCGCCTCACCCTCGAACCCCAGCTGACCGTACGGGTCGTCCTCGACCACGAGCAGGCCCGCGCGCTCGCAGATGTCGAGCACCCGTTCCCGGCGCTCCTCGCTGAGCGTCACGCCGGTCGGGTTCTGGTAGGTGGGGATCGTGTAGAGGAACTTGACCCGCTGGCCCGTGCGGGCCAGGTCGGCGATGGCTGTCTCCAGCGCCTCCGGGATCAGCCCGTCCGCATCCATCGGCACGTGGACGACCTGCGCCTGGGCGGCCTGAAACACGCCGAGCGCACCGACGTACGTCGGCCCCTCGGCGAGCACCACGTCACCCGGGTCGAGGAAGAGCCGGGCCACCAGGTCGAGTGCCTGCTGCCCGCCCACGGTGACCACCACGTCCTCCGGGGAGGCACCGCACGCGGCGTCGATCCCGGAGAGCGACATCACCTCGCAGATCCGCTCGCGCAGTTCGAGGGTGCCCTGACCGATGCCGTACTGGAGGGTGGTCACGCCGTGCTCGGAGCCGAGCCGGCCGAGCATCTCGCCGACCGCGTCCAGCGGAAGAGCGGCGATGTACGGAGCGCCGCCGGCAAGCGAGACGACCTCCGGGCGACTGGCCACCGCGAACAATGCTCGGATTTCGGAGGCGGTCATCCCGCGTACCCGCCGGGCGTACCGGTCGGTGTAGTCGTCGAGTGTCGTGCCGGTCATGACCTCACCTCGATCGCTGCTCGGGTGGCTCCCGCCCCGGGTACCCCGCACGCCGCTGACCATGGCGTCGGACACACCGATTGTCGATCGTAGTCCGCCAGAGCCGTGCTGCCGCCGTGCCGAGGCAGATCGACCACATGGCGGACCTGCTCGGCGTCCCCCGCGGGAGTGGGCATCTGCGCGTCCCCTCCCGTACCGTCGATCGGCGGCGTACGATCGCTCGTCGGGGGCAGGAAGGCGGCGCTGTCGTTCCATGCCGGTCTCACCACCGAGCCTATTGTGGGGATGCGCCAATGTCGCGACGTCTGGTCAGCCTGACCCTCGACACGTTGGAGGACCTTCCGCGCCCGTGCCGGCAGTGCGTCTACTGGGAGCTTGATCCGGTCTCCGCGGACCGGGCCTGCGCCGCCGGCGATCCGGGCCTGGAGAAGGAGGCATGGGTCTCCCAGACGCTGCTGGAGTGGGGCTCCTGCGGCAAGCTCGCGTACGTCGACGGCATGCCGGCCGGCTTCGTGATGTACGCCCCGCCCGCCTACGTGCCCCGTTCGATGGCGTTCCCGACCTCACCGGTCTCCGCGGACGCGGCACTGTTGATGACCGCCAACGTCGTCGCCGCGTTCGCCGGCGGCGGGTTGGGGCGAATGCTGGTGCAGGGTGTCGCCCGGGATCTGACCAAGCGGGGGATCAAGGCCATCGAGGCGTTCGGCGACGCCAAGTTCGGCGACGCGGACGACCCGGCCGGCGGTTGCGTGGCCCCGGTCGACTTCTTCCTCTCCGTGGGTTTCAAGACCGTCCGTCCGCATCCGCGTTTCCCCCGGTTGCGCCTCGAGTTGCGGACGGCGCTGAGCTGGAAGTCCGACGTCGAGTACGCGCTGGAGAAGCTGCTCGGATCGATGAGCCCGGAGACGCTGCTCCGGCCGGTCCGTCCCGCCCCGGCCACCCGCTCCACCAACGGCTGACCCTGGCGGCGGATCAGTCGACCACGGTGCCGGCGGTCACGACGGCGCGCAGTTCGCTGACGTCCAGCGACCCGGTCGGCACGTCTCGTTCGATGGGGTAGTACATCCGCTGCACCGCGGCCACGATCGCCTCCACCACCCGGTCCCGGAACCGGGGATCGACGAGGCGGGCGCGGTCCGTCGGCGAGGTGAGGTAGCCGACCTCCACCCGGACGGCGGGCATCCGCGTCAGTCGCAGCAACTCCCACGTCTTGGCGTGGGTACGGCAGTCCCGCAGCCCGGTGCGGGCGACGATCTCCCGCTGCACCAGCCCGGCCAGGCGTTCACCGGTCGCCGAGGTCACCCCGTTGTCAGTGCCGTAGTGATAGGTCGCGACGCCTTCCGCGTCCGGGTTGGCGTGGCCGTCCAGGTGCAGCGAGATGAACACGTCGGCGCCGAGTGAGTTGGCGAGCAGGGCCCGTTCGGTGTCCGGCAGGCAACTGTCGGGCGACGGGCCCCGGGTGAGCTGCACCCGCACCCCGGAGGCGGCGAGCCGCCCCTCCAGACGACTGGCCAGGTCGTGCATCAGGTCCGCCTCCGTCCAGCGAAGCGAGCCGTCGGGCACCACCATTCCGGGGTCGGTGCCCCCGTGCCCCGGGTCGATGACGACCGTCTTACCGACCAGCGCCGGCCCGGACTGCCGGATCGCGTCGGATTCGCGGAGCCACTGCGGGCGGCCACCGACCACCTTGCGGCCGATCCGGCGCAGGGCGTTCATCGTGTGAGGGCCGCAGGAGCCGTCGGGGGTGAGCCCGACCTCGCGTTGGAACTGGGCCAACGCCCGAGATGTCCGGACACCGTAGATGGCGTCCGCGCGGCCCACGTCGTACCCCATCTCCAGCAGTCGCTCCTGCAGCGACCGGACATCCTCGCCGGTGAGCGGCTCGGGGACCGCGTGGTAGAGGGTGCGGGCGCCGAGCCGCCAACGGGCGGCCTCCAGAGCGCGCCAGGTCTCCGCTCCGACGCGGCCGTCCACGCTGAGCCCTCGCGACTGCTGGAACGCGCGGACCGCCCGCTCGGTGTCGAGGTCGAACTCGTCGGTGTGCGGGCCGGCGGCGGCGAGCAGGTCGAGGCCGGTCAGGATGGTACGGATCTCCGTGACCGCGGGTCCCCGGTCACCGGGTCGGATCGGACGCACGCACGACCCCCTCTGCACGACACTGGCTGGCCGGGCGGCCCAGGCTTGAGGTTATGCGCTCCGGGACGGCGAGGTGGCTGGGCCGCGAAATACGTCGACGGTGCGGCCGGGAAGACGCCGAACCCCGCACCCGGCGAGCGGGTACGGGGTTCGGTTGATGTTTCTGCTGGTCAGAGGGCCGACTCGATGAGCCGGACCAGCTCGCCCTTCGGCTTGGCACCAGCGATCGACTGCACCGGCTGGCCGTTCTTGAAGACGGTGAGCGTCGGCACCGACATCACCCGGTAGGCCCGAGCGGTCTCCGGGTTCTCGTCGATGTTGAGCTTGACGATGGTGACCTGGTCACCCATCTCCCGGGCGATCTCCTCGAGCAGCGGCGACACCTTGCGGCACGGCCCGCACCACTCCGCCCAGAAGTCCACCAGCACCGGCTTGTCGGCCTGTAGCACGTCAGCGACGAAGCTCTTGTCCGTGACCGCCTTGGTTGTTCCCACTATTGCCCCTCCTCCGGGATGTGTTCCTTTGTCAGCTGAGCGTCGCGATGAACCGCTCGGCGTCGAGCGCGGCGGCACAACCGGTGCCGGCCGCGGTGATCGCCTGACGGTAGGTGTGGTCGACCACGTCGCCGGCGGCGAAGACACCGGGCACGTTGGTGCGGGTGCTCGGGGCGTCGACCTTCACGTAGCCCTCGTCGTCCAGCTCGATCTGGCCCTGGAACAGCTCGCTGCGAGGGTCGTGACCGATGGCGACGAAGACGCCGGTCACGTCCATCACCTTGGTCTCGCCGGTGTGCACGTTGCGAACACGGACGCCGGTGACCTTGCCGTCGTCGCCGAGGATCTCCTCGACGGTGCTGTTCCACTCGACCTTGATCTTCTCGTTGCTCAGCGCCCGGTCGGCCATGATCTTGCTGGCCCGGAATGAGTCGCGGCGGTGGATGATGGTCACCGACTCCGCGAAGCGGGTGAGGAAGGTGGCCTCCTCCATCGCCGAGTCGCCGCCGCCGACGACCACGATGTGCTGGTTGCGGAAGAAGAAGCCGTCACAGGTGGCACACGCGGAGACACCGTGGCCCAGGTATTCCTGCTCGCCGGGAACGCCCAGCGGGCGCCAGGCCGAACCGGTGGAGAGGATGATGGAGCGCGCCCGGTAGGCGGTCTCGCCGACCCAGACGGTGCTCACCGCGTTGGAGCCGGCGTCGCCGGTGTCGACCAGCTCGACCCGGGTCACGTCGTCGGTGAGGAACTCGGCACCGAACCGCTCGGCCTGCTTGCGCATGTTGTCCATCAGCTCGGGGCCGAGGATGCCGTCGGCGAAACCGGGGAAGTTCTCCACCTCGGTCGTCGTCATCAGCGCGCCACCGGACTGCACGCCCTCAATGATCAGCGGCTTCAGGTTGGCGCGCGAGGCGTAGACCGCCGCCGTGTAGCCAGCCGGCCCGGAGCCGATGATGATCAGGTTGCGGACCTCGTCCACTGCCGTCTCCCGAGTTGTGTGTGTTCGGCGTCGGCGCGAGCACCGATGCCGATCCGAGTTGCCGACGCCTGGGTGGGGCCGGCAGCTGACTTCCAGAACGTCATCGTACGAACCGGGGATTCCCGAGCCGGGCATCCGGTGGGTCAGGTCACGTGGGCGGTCATCGTGCCATTGACCGTGGATTCAGCCTACCCGCGCCCAATACCGGCTGTCCGAGCCGGACCCAGGCACTCCGCACTCCGGGCCGCTCACCCAGGCCCACCGGACTCCGTTCGCATCGGTGAAGCGGATGATCAGCGCCTGCTCTCCCTGGAACCGCGCGTAGTCGATCAAATCGACCACCAGCGGGGCGGTGCCGTGGTCCGTCGCGATGCTGGCCAGACAGCGACTCAGCGCGGCCTCGTCGGTCAGCCGGGCCAGCTGGTCCGACCCGTCGGGAGAGGGCCGCCGTCCGCCCTCGGCATCCACGCCCGACTGCCCGCCGGGGGTGGAGCCGGTCGCCCGGCTGGCACCGGGTGTGCTCAACGCGTTTGTGCCGTAGACGTTGCCGAGGGTCTCCGGGGTGTAGTTCGTACCACTGTGCAGTGCCGACACGGTGGTGCGGAACGGCGCGGCCCCCGCTGCGTCCTCGGGAGCGTTGACCGGCTGATTCATGGGGCTGGCACCGCTGGTGTCGTCCGACCCGCGCGAGAGCTGGTTGAGGCCCAGCGAGACGGCGAGGACGGCGATCACGGCGCCGGCCACGGGTGCGCCACGGCGGGCCCAGCCGTGTTTGCGGCGGCCCGGACCGGTGGACGCCCAACGTTTCGAACCGGCGGGCGTCGGCGCGGCCGGTCGGCGACCGCCCTGCGCCGGTACGACCACCGGCGTCGCCGCATCGCCGCCCGGATCGACGCTGGGCGCCTCTTCGGTGGCGCCGTCGTTCGTCGGTTCTGCGGCCAGCGAGGCCAGGAGACGGTCGGTGATCGCCGGCGGCATCTCCGGGGGCGGCTCGGCCCAGCGGGCCAGGTCCGTCCGGACCTCGGCCACGGCGGGGGCCAGCAGCGCGTACGCCTCGGCCCAGGACGGGTCCGCAGCGACCAACTGGGCGACCTCGTCCTGCTGCGGGGTGCCGTCCAGCGCCCCGCCGAGGTAGTCAGCGAGGAGGTCGGCGTCGACCTCCCGGAACCCCTCGGTCGTCACGTGTCCTCCTGGTTGGCGTCCCGCCGGAACCGGCCCGACCTCGATCCGACGCCCTCCACCGGGCCAGGGTTCCCCGGCGTGACGCCGGGCACGCCCGTGATCGGGGCGGCAGTGCCCGGTCGGGCCGAAGGCTTCCCGACGGCAGCGGGGCGGAGATGCCCGAGCAGCACGGCCAGCCGCGCCCGCCCCCGGGCACATCGGCTCTTCACCGTCCCTTCGGCGACGCCGAGGATGCGGGCGACCTCGGCTACCGAATAGCCCTGCACGTCGACCAGCACCAGCGCGGCGCGTTGCTCAACGGGCAGCGCGGCGAGCGCCTCCCGGACCACCAGCACGGTGTCGTGGTCCGTTGCCGGTGCCGCCGGCTCCAGCCGGCCGGTGCCCGATCCGTCCTCGGCCCGGTTGCCGTCCGGCAGGGGCACGGTGGGGTGCGCCTGCCGACGCCGGATCCGGTCCAGGCAGGCGTTGACCACGATCCGGTGCAGCCAGGTGGTGACGGCGGAGTCACCGCGGAACCGGGCCGCCGCGCGGTGGGCCGACAGCAGGGCGTCCTGGAGTGCGTCGGCTGCCTCCTCGCGGTCGCCGAGCGTCCGCAGGGCCACCGCCCACAACCGGTCGCGGTGCCGGTGGAACAGTTCGGCGAAGGCGTCCCGGTCACCGTCGACGTGCGCGCGCAGCAGCTCCAGGTCCTTTGCGGCGGCGCGCCCCTCCATCACCGCGTCCAGTGCGTACGGTGCCCGGATCGGCTCACGACCCCTGGACCGTGATCTCCTGCACCCCCAGCTTGAAACCGTCCTCGGTCGGCGGTAGCTCGGTGATCCAGAACAGCAGGTACTGGTATTTCTTGTCGGCGTCGAAGCCGTTGAACGTCATGGTCGTGCCGTCGTGGTCCTCGAACGGCTGGCCGATGGCGGTCGTGTAGTTCGCCACCAACTGCTTGTCACCGTTGGTGCTGGACGGCGGGTTGGTCGTGCCGGCGAGCAGTTGGGCGGACGCGTTGGTGGCCGACAGCACCGCCTGCACCGACTTGACGGTGTGCGGCTCGCCGAGGTCGATCCAGACGCCCATGCCCTTCTTCAGGTTGCCGAAGTTGGGCCTGTTCTTGTAGGTCTCGGTCTCCCAGCCCTTGTCCTCGTCACCGTCGATGACCTTCTCGGCGTCCTTTACCTCGCTGCGGTTCTTGCTGTCCGGGTCGATGATCCGGACGCCCTTGATCGTCAGCTTGCGCGCCGTGACGGCGGCCGGGGTGGCGTCACCGGCCGGGGCACTGGAGGTCGGCGCGGCGACCGTGTTGGACTGCGGGTCCTCGTCGTCGCCGCCCAGCGCGATGATCCCGATCAGCAGACCGACCAGGGCGACGGCCAGCAGACCAGCGATGCCGACGGCGACCTTGCGCCCCCCCGCCGCGGCCAGCGGCGACGGCTCTTCCTCGGTGTCGGCGGCGAACCGCAACGGCCCGCTGTTGTCGAGGTAGTGCTCATCCTCGGCCGGCACGTCCAGTCGCGCCAACTCGGCGGCGAGCACGTCGGAGGACGGCGGCGCGATCTCGGCGTCGAGCAGATCCATGGTCAGGTCGTCCAGGTACGCCGGGACGCCCGCCCGAACCTGGCGGGGTGCCGCGATGGCACCCCCAGCGTCCCGAACAGCGTCCGGGATGGCGGCGCGGCCATGGCCGGCGGTGGCGCCGCGCAGCGGTGCCTCGGCGTGCGGCCAGGAGCCGGTCAGCGCGAAGTAGAGGATGCCGCCGACTGCCCGGATGTCGTTCTCCTGGCTGTCGGCGCCGTCGGTGCGGGCGTCGGCCAGGACCACGCGGCCCTCGTCACTGATCATGACGGTGCCGGGGTGGACGTTGCCGTGCACCATGCCGGTGGCGTGCACTGCGGCGAGCGCGCTGGCCACGGCGTTGCCGATGGCGGTGGCCCGAGCCGGATCCAGGGGGCCGTCGGTCGCCAGATCCCGCAGGGACTGCCCGTCGACCCACTCGCGCACCACGTACGCCCGATCGGCCTCGTCGATCGCGTCGTAGACGCCGACCAGGTTGGGGTGGATGACCCGGCTGGCCGCGACGGCGGCCTGAAGCATCTCGGTGGCGGAGTCGCCGCCCGGGTAGCGCAGCACCACGGCAACGGGACGGCGCAGGATGACGTCGACCCCGCGCCAGACCAGCCGACCCGCACTGTCGTTGTTGATGTGCTCAACCAGCTCGTACCGCTCGGCGAGGACTTCACCGGCCGTGGGAGCACCGAAGGTCATGACCGGAGGAGCGCTTTCGTCCGCCTCCTGACCCTCGCCGACCTGGGTCACCCGTCCTCCCTCGGTGATCGTGTCGATCGATGAACCCGAACTGCTGGGCATGTGGCTTCCCGCTCTGCCGTTGAAGGAACCGGCCGACCGGTGTCGACGCCCAGCGTCGACCCCTGCCGTACCCGTCGAGAGCGACCTTACCCGGGTTGCCCGTCTCTCCGACATGTCATCTTCCCGCTGTAACTGGCGGGGTTCTGGCAGTCGGAGAAGTCGTCCGGTTACGACCGTTGTCAGCCACGTTGCTGGCACATGTACTAGCTAATCTACGGCTTCACCGCAAGTGACCGAAGCCGGGGCTGGGCCGGCCTGGCGCTCGCGCTGCCCCGTACGTTCCCACCGATCGGTTCGCCACGCTCAGCCGTACGGTTGGTTATCCACAGGCTGAAGCGGCGGTTGACCGGCGAATCGCGGAGTTATCCACAGAAGCATCCCCAGCCTGGTGATCCGTGGTCACGGTCCGTATGAGTGCCAACTTGTTGTAATCAGCTGCTGGCGATCAGCGACCGAGACGGCGGCGAACCATCCCGACCACCTCGGTGATCTCGCCGATCCGCAGCAGCATGGCCAGACCCAGGTAGGTCCCGCCGATCACCGCGCCACCGATCACCAGTTGGATGACGGCCTGGGCCCAGCTCGGCGTTTCGCCACCGGGCAGCAGGTTGACCACGAGCAGGCCGACCAGCGCGGCGCCGAGCGCGGCGACCAGGACCCGGCCCAGGGTGCGCATGATGTGGCCCAGCCCGATCCGGCCGACCCGCGGACGGAGCAGCCAGGCGGATCCGATCGCCGCCGCCAGATACGAGACAGCGTTACCGATCATCATCCCGGCCGCCGCGAAATGGGCGGCGAACGCGGCGAACAGCACGATCTGCACGCCGATCCGCAGCGCCACGACCGGAATGTTGATCAACGCCGGGGTGCGGGTGTCCGGCAGGGCGTAGAAGGCGAAGGTGAAGAGCTGGCTGATCGCGAACGGCACCAGAGCGAGCGCGGCTAGCAGCAGTACGAGTGAGGTGTCGGCGGCGTTTTCGTCGCTGAACGCGCCGTAGCGGAACAGCACCACCGCCAGCGGGGTGGCGAGCACGGCGTAGCAGACGGCGATCGGAGCGAGCACCGCGGAGACCGTCCGGGTGCCCCGGGACAGGTCGGCGGCCACGTCGGCGTAGCGGCCGTCGGCGGCGGCGGCGCTCATCCGGGGCATCAACGCGGTGATGATCGAGACGGCGATGATGCCGTGCGCCATCATCAGCAGCAGGAAGACGTTGTTGTAGATCAGGGCGCCGGCGTCCCCGTCGCCCGCCCGGTTGAGCAGGTTGAACAGCACGATCAGACCGACCTGGCTGACAGCCACGTAGCAGAACATCCAGCCGCCGAGCCGGCCCAGCTCACGCAGGCCGAGCGCGCGGAAGTCGAACCGGAGCTTCCATCGGAAGCCGACCTTGCGCAGCGCCGGCAGCAGGCCGGCGGCCTGGATCGCGACACCGAGCAGGGTGCCACCGCTGATCAGGAGGATCCGGCCGGTGGTCATCTCGTTCGGCTTCACGATCTCCGCACCGAAGATCGCGATGTAGAGGCCGGCGGTGGCGATCACCACGATGTTGTTGAGGATCGGCGCCCACATCGGGGCGGCGAAGTGACCCCGGGTGTTGAGCACCGCGCTGATCAGCGCACTGAGGCCGGTGAAGAAGATCATCGGCAACATCAGGTACGACAGGTTGGTGACCAGATCCTGGTAATCCGGCCCGCGGTTGTCGCTGGTGTAGAGCTTGGTCAGCAGCGTCGCGGCGGCCACCGCGACCAGCGCGGCCACCGCCAGGGTGACCACCGCCAGGGTGAGCAGCCGCTGGGCGTACGCCTGGCCGCCGTCGGTGTCGACCTTGCGCCGACGGACCAGCACCGGGATCAGCACGCTGGTGAGGATTCCGCCGAGGAGGAACTCGTAGACCATTCCGGGCAGGATCTGTGCGGTGGTGTAGGCGTCACCGACCAGCGCGCCACCGAGCGCGGCGGTGAGCACCAGGGTCCGTAGGAAGCCCGTGCCCCGGCTCACCAGACTGCCAACCGCCATGACCGCGCTGTTCGCGGCGGCGCTGGTCTCGGCGACGACCTCCGGCGGCGGCGCTGTCGACTCCATGGCCGGCTGGTTCAGCGGCTCCGCGGAGATGAAGGTGGCACCGTCCCCGGGACGGGGTGCGGCCCCGCCATCGTTCGCGGCGTTGGCGCTGCGGTAGAGCCCGCCGCTCATCTCCAGCCTCCCAGGGGTACGTCGAGTCGGACACCGACCCGCACGCCACAGACCATAGTCAACCCACACCCGATACCCGCGCCCGGCGGATCGGATCACACCCCGGCCCGATAAGCTGGCGATCCCATGTCCGAAGCCTCCGCTCCTCACGCCGCCGACCGCCGCGAACTCACCGCCGCGCAGCGCAACGCCGTCGCCGAACTGCTCCGGGTGTCCCCGGTCGCCGACGAGTTGGGCCGTCGCTTTGTCCGCGCCGGTCACGAACTGCACCTGGTGGGCGGTTCGGTGCGGGATGCCCTGCTCGGTCGACTCGGGGACGACCTCGACTTCTGCACCGACGCGCACCCCGACGAGACCCTGCGGATCATCAAGGGCTGGGCCGAGTCGATCTGGGAGACCGGCCGGGAGTTCGGCACCATCGGCGCTCAGCGCGACGGCCTCCGGCTGGAGATCACCACCTTCCGCGCGGAGTCGTACGACCAGGTCAGCCGCAACCCGGTGGTGGTGTACGGCACCAGCCTCGACGAGGACCTGAAGCGGCGTGACTTCACCATCAACGCGATGGCGGTCAGCCTGCCGGACCACCGGTTCACCGACCCCCACGGCGGGCTGGACGATCTCTCGGCCAAGGTGATCCGTACCCCGAGCACGCCGGGTGAGTCGTTCGGCGACGACCCGCTGCGGATGCTGCGGGCCGCCCGGTTCGCGGCGCAGCTGCGGTTCGCCGTGCACCCCGACGTGCACCTGGCGATGACCGAGATGGCCGCCGACCTGGACCGGATCACCGCCGAGCGGATCCGCGACGAGTTCACCAAGCTGCTCTGCGGCGCCGACCCGATCACCGGGCTGCGGCTGCTTGTCGACACCGGGCTGGCCGAGCGGTTCCTGCCGGAGCTGACCGGGCTGAAGCTGGAGATCGACGAGCACGCCCAGCACAAGGACGTCTACGAGCACACCCTGACGGTCGTCGAGAACGCGGTCTCGTACGAGGAGGAGGGCTGCGACTTCATCCTGCGGATGGCCGCACTCCTGCACGACGTGGGCAAGCCGGCGACGAAGGCGGTCGGGTCCGACGGCCGGGTCAGCTTCCACCACCACGAGGTGGTCGGTGCCCGGCTGACCAAGGCCCGGATGAAGGCGATGCGGTACCCGAAGGAGGTCACCGCGAAGGTGACCGCGCTGGTCGCGCTGCACCTGCGCTTCTACGGGTACGGGCGCGGCGAGTGGACCGACTCGGCGGTGCGCCGCTACGTCGCCGATGCCGGTGACCTGCTGCCCCGCCTGCACAAGCTGACCCGTTCGGACTGCACGACCCGTAACCGGCGCAAGGCGGCCCAACTCGCTGCCGACTACGACGCGCTGGAGGATCGGATCGCCCGGATCGCCGCCGAGGAGGACCTGGCGCGGGTCCGACCCGACCTGGACGGCAACGCGATCATGGAGCTGCTCGGCGTACCGCCGGGGCCGGTGGTCGGGCGCGCATGGAAGCACCTCAAGGAGCAGCGCCTCGAACACGGCCCACTGGACCGTGACGCCGCCGAGGCGGAGTTGCTGCGCTGGGCTCGCGCCGAGGGCCTGATCAGCTAGCCCCCCACCCCACCCCGCCCTCCCCACCCGCGCGATCTTGCAATTCCTGCTGGCGACATGAGTGGAATGTCTAGTTATGTCGCAGCAGAAACCGCAAGATCGGTGGGGCGGGGTGGGGTGGGTGGGGTTCGGGTGGGTGGGGATTAGCGGGTTTCTACGGCTGGCGTGCCGTTGCCGGTCGGGGTGGACGCCGCCCCGAGCCGTGCCAGCAGGCCGGGCAGGTCGATCCCGGTGAGGTCGCTGCCGAGCTGGAGCCCCTGGGCCACGTTGCCGGCCACCGACTTGGTGAGCGACGACGCGCCGTCGGTGGAGATCACTGTCATCTTGTCGATCGCCCCGATCGGCGCACTGGCCGCCTCGACGACCTGCGGGAGCACCTTGACCAGCAGGTCCAGCACGGCCGCCTCGCCGTACGCGGCGAAAGCCTCGGCCTTGCGCGCCATCGCGTCCGCCTCGGCCTCACCCTTCGCCAGGATGGCCGCGGCCTCGGCCTGACCTTCCCGCTCCACCGCCTCGGCGATGGCGGAGCGCCGGCGCTGCTCGGCCTCACCCTCCTTGGCGCCTTCGATGGCGTTCGCCTCGGCGAGTGCGGCCCGCCGGGCCCGCTCGCCCTCACCGGTGAGCCGGGCCTGTTCGGCGGAAGCCTGCGCGGCGGCGATGACCGACTGCCGCTGTGCGTCCGCGTGCAGCACCGCCGCGTTGCGGGACGCCTCGGCCTCCTGCTCCACCTTGTATCGGGCGGCGTCGGCCGGCTTGCGAACCTCGGTGTCGAGTTGGCGCTGCTTGAGTTCGGCGTTGCGCTCGGCCACCTTCTGCTGCTCGGAGAGGATCGCCTGGTCCCGTTCGGCCTGGGCGAGCGGCCCGGCCGCCGCGGACTTCGCCTTCGCCGCATCGATTTCGGCCTGGATGCCGGCCTGCTTGAGGGCCAGGTTGCGGTTCGCCTCGGCGATGGCCTCCTCGGCGAGCAGCCGCTCCTGCTCGGCCTGCTGCCGAGCCCGCGCCTCGGCGATCGCCGCGTCCTTGAGCACCCGGGCGGCCTCGGGTCGGCCCAGGTCCTGCAGGTATGAGCCTTCGGCGAGGATGTCCTGGAGCTGGAAGGTGTCCAGCACCAGACCCTGGTTGGTCATCGAGTGCTCGGCCTCCTCGGCGACCGCGCTGGCAAACGCCGCCCGGTCCCGGATGACCTCTTCGACGGTGAGCCGGCCGACGATCGAGCGCAGCGCGCCGGCCAGCACCTCCCGGGTGAAGTTGTCGATCTCGTCCTGCTGGTGCAGGAACCGCTGGGCGGCGGCCCGGATCGCGTCCTCGGTGCCGCCGACCTTGACGATCGCCACGCCGTGCAGGTCGGCGCGGATGCCCTGCTTGCTCACAGCGCCCCGGATGCCGACGTCGATCCGCCGGCTGGACAGGTCGAGCGACTGGAGCTTCTGCACCACCGGCAGGACGAAGACCGAGGCGCCCAGCACGACCTTCTGCCCGGAGGTGTCGGTGGACCGCCCACCGTCGGCCGTCTGCGTGGTGCGGCCCTTGCGACCGGTGACGATGAACGCCTCGTTCGGGCCGGCGACCTTGATCCGGGAGAGCACGAAGAACACCAGGATGAGCACGAGGACGACCGCGCCACCGATGGCGATGAGGAGGGCCATATAAAGGAGTCCCGTCTTTGAGGGGGTCAGTAGGTCTCTACGTGCACACTGGTCTCGCTGAGCGCCTGCACGACGAAGACCTGGGCGCCGATCGGGATCGGCTGGTCCGCGCGGGCGCTGAGCTTGACCGGTTGGCCGGCGAGGCGGATGCGGACCTCGCCGTACCCGTCGGCCGGCACCGGGGTGACGACCAGGCCGAGCGCGCCGACCAGGTCGTCCCGGGTGGGGGTGGGGTCGGTGCGCATGTTCCGCGCCGCCCGGCTCAGCCGGGACGCCAACCAGCCGGTGGGCACGGCCGCGAGCACACCGCCGGCCACCGCCCCGACGATCATGCCGGGGGTACGCGCACCGAGCAGTTCGTTGACGATTGCCGCGCCGAACCCGAAAGCACCGGCGAAGCCGGCGACCGTCTCGACCGAGATCGGCCCGTCCACGTCGGCGTGCCCGAAGTGGAGCAGCTCGGTGCCGAGCAGGGCGAGCGCGAGCACACCGATGCCCGCCCCGCCGATGATCAGAAAAATGAGCGTCCCCGTTGCCACGACCTGCACGGTATCGACGCCGCGCAACGACGAACGGCCCGTCGCGAGGCGGCCGCGGAGGCGATCCGCGCCGCCGGGGAGTGGCGTTCGGCCCGACGCCGGTAGCCGTGCCGGCAACGTCGTCCGGGTCGGGGAGAATGGGCTGATGCGCTGGACCGTGCTCGACTCACCGATCGGCGAGTTCTCCGTCGCCACCGACGGCACCAGCGTCTGCGGTGCGCATTTCGGCCGGGTCGACGCAGCGTTCGACGAGCCCGACCACGGGCTGCCCCGGCAGGCCGTCAACGAGCTGCGGGCGTACTTCGCCGGTGAGTTGACCGGGTTCTCCGTCCCGGTGTCGGTGCCGCGCGGCTCCGACTTCGAGCGCGCGGTGTGGCGGGAGATGACGCAGATCCCGTACGGGGAGACGCTGACGTACGGCGAGGTGGCGCGCCTGGTCGGCGATCCCGGGGCGGCGCGGGCGGTGGGAGTGGCCTGCAACCGCAATCCGATCCCGGTGATCGTGCCGTGTCACCGGATCGTCGGCGCGGGCGGCAAGCTGGTCGGTTTCGGTGGGGGCCTGCCCCGCAAGGTCAAGCTGTTGGAGTTGGAGGCCGGGGTCGCGCTGCGACACGCCTGGTCCTGACCCGTTCCGCGACGCCCCCTGGGACGCCTTGGGAAGGACCCACGTCGAAGGGCCAGGTCCGCACGGACCTGGCCCTTCGACATGCTTGGTGACTCAGCGC
Organism: Micromonospora sp. CPCC 205558; assembly: GCF_036902955.1. NCBI lineage: Bacteria > Bacillati > Actinomycetota > Actinomycetes > Micromonosporales > Micromonosporaceae > Micromonospora > Micromonospora sp. CPCC 205558. The sequence continues at coordinate 150,753 of NZ_JBAKHR010000006.1, read as the reverse complement.
GTCAGCGCGCGACCTCACCGGCGATGAACTCCTCGACGGCCTGGTGGGCGTCGTGGTCGGCGTACTGCACCGGCGGGGACTTCATGAAGTACGACGAGGCCGACAGGATCGGGCCGCCGATCTTTCGGTCCAGGGCGATCTTCGCGGCCCGGACCGCGTCGATGATGACGCCGGCCGAGTTCGGGGAGTCCCACACCTCGAGCTTGAGCTCGGCGTTGAGGGGGGTGTCACCGAACGAGCGACCCTCCAGGCGGATGTACGCCCACTTGCGGTCGTCCAGCCACGGCACGTGGTCCGACGGGCCGATGTGCACGTCGCTCTTGCTCATCTCGTGCGGGATCTGCGAGGTGACCGACTGGGTCTTCGAGATCTTCTTCGAGACCAGCCGCTTGCGCTCCAGCATGTTCATGAAGTCCATGTTGCCGCCGAAGTTGAGCTGGTACGTGCGCAGCAGCTCGACGCCGCGGTCCTCGAAGAGCTTCGCGAGGGCGCGGTGCACGATGGTGGCGCCGACCTGGCTCTTGATGTCGTCACCGACGATCGGCAGGCCAGCGTCGGTGAACTTCTGGGCCCACTCCGGGTCGGAGGCGATGAAGACCGGCAGGGCGTTGACGAACGCGCAGCCGGCGTCGATCGCGGCCTGGGCGTAGAACTTGGCGGCCTGCTCGGAGCCGACCGGCAGGTAGCAGACGACGACGTCGACCTGCGCGTCGCGCAGCGCCTGCGCCACGTCGACCGGGGTGGCGTCCGACTCCTCGACGATCTCGCGGTAGTACTGGCCCAGACCGTCGAAGGTCGGACCGCGCTGCACGGTGACGCCGGTCGGCGGCACGTCACAGAGCTTGATGGTGTTGTTCTCGCTGGCGACGATCGCCTCCGCGAGGTCCATGCCCACCTTCTTGGCGTCCACGTCGAATGCCGCGACGAACTCCACGGCGTTGACGTGGTAGTCGCCGAAGGCGACGTGCATGAGACCCGGGACGCGGTCGTTCGGGTTGGCGTTCCGGTAGTACTCGACGCCCTGAACCAGGGACGAGGCGCAGTTACCCACACCGACGATGGCGACGCGGACGGAGCCCATAGCGTCTGCCTCCTTCTTTTCTGTCACGGCCGCTCATTCCTGGTCTCTCCAGGCGGAGGCGGGCTGTTGTCTTCTCGTCGGCCGCCGGCTGTCCCGATGTTCGGGACCGTCGGGGCTCGGCCGGAGCGCTCGTTGGCGATGAGCTCCTCCAGCCAGCGGACCTCGCGCTCACAGGCATCAAGGCCGTGGCGCTGCAGTTCCAGCGTGTAAGCGTCGAGGCGCTCGGCCGCCCGGCCCAGCACGTCACGAAGCCCTTCGCGACGCTCCTCGATCTTGCGGCGGCGACCCTCCAGAATGCGCAGTCGGGTCGCCTGGTCGGTCCGGGCGAAGAACGCGAAGTGCACCCCGAAGCCCGTGTCGTCGTACGTCTCGGGCCCGGCCTGTGCGATCAGCTGGGCGAAGCGTTCCTTGCCTTCCGCGGTGATTTTGTAGACCACCCGACCTCGTCGGCTGGTCAACGCGGGAACCTCCTCGGCAGTGGCGGGCGTCTCAGCAGCTTCGGTGATCCATCCCGCCGCCTGCAGCCTGCGTAACGTGGGATAGAGCGAGCCGTAGCTGATCGCCGCCCGGATCGCGCCGAGTTTGGCGGTCAGCTCCTTGCGCAGCTCATAGCCGTGCATCGGAGACTCCTGCAGGAGGCCGAGGATGGCGAACTCAAGCACGGGCCACCCTCTCTTTACCCTCCGGCGTGGAGCGATAACCGCCGCGATGTATCGGACCGATACATCGCACGTTAGCGGGTTGGGAGGGCCGGGGCAAACCCCCGTTCCGAGATGCCGTCGTCACGGATTGTGAGCGCGGTCGCCTGCTCGGGCCGGACCGCGTACCCTTCTCCGCATGCGTACGCAGCGCCAGGTCGTCGACTACTCGCTTCAGAAGCGAGCGGTGCTGCGTGAGCTCCTGGCTGGCCGAGTCGGCACGTACGACGTCTGCGACGCGTCGCCGTACCTGAAGAACGCCGCTCGGTTCCACGGCGAGCCGACCGACCGGCGTTGCCCGATCTGCCGCAGCGAAAACCTGACCCTCGTCCACTACATTTACGGTGACGAACTCAAGCAGTCCGCCGGGCAGGCACGGACACTGGCCGAGTTGCCCGTGCTGGCGATGACGCTGCGTGAGTTCCAGGTCTTCGTGGTGGAGGTGTGCCTCGGCTGTGACTGGAACCATCTCGTCGAGCAGTACCTGCTCGGCCGGGACGGTCTGTCCGGCGACAGTGACGGCACCAGCGAGCAGGACGCGGCGGGCGCCGAAGGCGCCGGTCGGCGGAGGCGAGAGGCGCAACGGTGATCTCAGCTGGTTGTACCGGCCCCGGGGCCGCAGACGGAACCCGGGGCGGTCGACCGCTTGTAGGTCCGATTGGCCCGATTGATACGGCAATGAACCCGGTTGGCGGGCACCCTCGTGCCGGCATCCAGGGTGAAGCAACTCACGGCAACCCGGTGGCGGCGCAGTTGCGCCCCACCGCGACCGGCAGGGTGTGAGGAATGAACTCGTACGGCGATCCCAGTTCTGCGCGCGGACGGACCCAGCACTCGGGTCCAGACGGTGACCCCGGACCGGGCGCGGACGACGCGTACCGCCGCCCCGGCGGTGACTCCGGCGGGACCGGCTGGTCTGCCTCAGGCGGCGGCGCGGCAACCCCGGGTCGGGCCTCGGTGACACCACGGGCGTCCGGTGGTCGGGCCACCGTCGGTGGTTCGGCCTCGGTGCCGGCGCATGGTGGTGCCGCCGCCGGATCCGCCTCGGTGGGGTCGGCAGCTACCGGACGGGCCGGACGGGCCTCGGTGCCGGTGTCGCCGGCACCGGGTGTGGCCGCTGGTCGCGCTGGCGCCGGTCGGGCCTCGGTGCCCGTCTCCCCGGCGCCGGGCGCACCGGCAGGTCGAGCCGCCGTCGGAGCCGCCGCCGTTGGAGCCGCCTCGGTCGGCACCGCCTCGGCGGGTCGGGCCAGCGTCGGCTCCGCGTCGGTCGGTGGTCGCGCGGCGGTCGCTCGGGCGAGCGTCTCGCCGGTCTCCGGTGGGCCGGGCGGGCCAGGCGGCCCCGGAGGGCCGGGAGGGCCGGGCGGTTTCGGTCGCGGCGGTCGTGGTCCGGGTGACTCGGGCGCTGCGGCGCGGGCAAAGAAGCGCAAGCGGATGAACCTGCTGATCGCCGGGTTCGCCGTCTTCATCATGCTCGCCGGCATCGGCGTGGTCGGGTTCACCTACTACTCGACCAGCGTGGTGCTTCCAGACGAGATCACGCCGCCGCAGGCGACCACCCTGTACGCGTTCGACAACAAGACGATCATCGCCAAGGTGGGCGATCAGAACCGGACGCTGGTCACCATCAACCAGATTCCGGAGTACGTGCAGAACGCGGTGGCCGCGGCCGAGGACCGGAACTTCTACCGGCACTCCGGTGTGGACTACAAGGGCATCGCCCGTGCCGGCTGGAACAACCTCTCCGGCGGCGACAAGCAGGGTGCCTCCACCATCACCCAGCAGTACGCGCGCAACGCCTACGACAACCTGAAGGACGACACGTACGCCCGGAAGGTGAAGGAGGCGATCTTCGCCTCCAAGCTCAACGACGAGTACACGAAGCCGCAGATCATGCAGCACTACCTCAACGTGATCTACTTCGGCCGGGGTGCCTACGGCATCGAGGCCGCGGCGCAGACCTACTTCGGCAAGTCGGTGAGCAAGCTCGACCCGGGCGAGGGTGCGGTGCTCGCGGCCCTGATCAAGCAGCCAGAACCCAGCTCCACCCACCAGGGGTACGACCCGGCGGTCAACCCGACCGCAGCCCAGGACCGCTGGAACTACGTGATCGACGGCATGGTCAAGGAGGGCTGGCTCGGTGTGGCCGGCAAGCCGGAGCGGCCGGCCGCCTACCCCAAGAGCATCAAGTCCCCGAAGAAGGGCGGCATCGGCGTCGACTTCGGCGTCGACACGCCGTACGGCAACGTCATCAACTACGTCCGGCAGGAGATGCGGGACAGGGGCATCTGCGTCGAGAAGGACACGGAGGCGACGGATGCCAAGCCGTCGTGCTCCCAGGCGCTGATGGCCGGCGGTTACCGGATCCGCACCACCGTGGACACCAAGATCCAGGCGGCGGCGGTCGCGACGGCCCAGCGCAAGTCCAAGGGCTCCGAAGTGGCCGGCCAGCGAAGCAACATCATGGCCGCGGTGGTGGCGATCGACCCCACCAACGGTCGGGTGGTCGCCTACTACGGCGGTGACAACGGCACCGGCACCGACTATGCCGGTAAGAACACCGACTCCACCGGGGCGATCAGCGGCGGTCACTCGCCCGGTTCAAGCTTCAAGATCTACACCCTGGCGGCGGCGCTCAAGGCGAAGAAGGCGCTCGAGTCCCGGTGGAAGGGCAAGGCTTTCACGCCGGAAGGCACCGAGTTCAAGGTCAGCAACGCGGGCGACGACAACCCCACCTGCGGTAACTCCTGCACCCTCAGGGTGTCCACGCTCAAGTCCCTGAACGTGCCGTTCTACTACGTCACCGAGGAGATCGGCGCCGACAAGGTCGTCGACATGGCCAAGCAGGCCGGCGTCACCACCATGTGGCGCACGGACACCAACCCGGCGAAGGCCTACGACCTGACCAAGACCGACCCGAAGGACATCACGCCGGAGCCGTTCTTCAACGTGGTCGGCTACGGCCAGTATCCGATCACCGTGCTGGACCACGCCAACGGTGTTGCCACCTTCGCCAACGGGGGCGTCTACAACAAGGCGCACTTCCTCTACTCGGTGGAGAAGCAGAACCCGACCACCGGCAAGTGGGACAAGGTCTACAGCGAGAAGTTGGACTCGAAGCGCCGAATCGACAAGGGCGTCGTCGACGACGTGACGTCCGTGCTGAAGGACTACCCGGCCGCTGTCAACCACCGGCTCGATGACGGTCGCAAGGCGGCCTCCAAGACCGGCACCTGGGAGCTCAAGGGTGACAGCAGGGACAACGGCGACGCCTGGATGATCGGTTACACACCACAGTTGGCCACTGCGGTGTGGGTGGGCAACGTGCGGGACCGAAAGCCACTCCTCCTCAAGGACGGCCGTAAGGTCAGTGGTGGAAACCTCCCGGGCGACATCTGGGAGCGGTTCATGAACGAGGCGTTGAAGGGCAAGCCCAAGGTCGACTTCCCGCCCGCTGCGAACGTCGGCGATCCGGATTCCGGAAACGGCGAGCCGCCACCGCCACCGCCGCCGCCAACCCCCCCACCCGGCGGGGGGTGTAACCCGCTGATCGACCTGTTCTGCAACCTCCCCGGCGGTAACCAAGGTGGTAACCCCGGTGGCAATCCTGGCGGTAACCCCGGTGGCAACCCTGGCGGTAACCCCGGTGGCAACCCCGGTGGTGGTGGCGGCGGAACAGGTGGCGGCGGTGGGCTGTTGCCCAGCCTGCCACCCAACCGGGACTGACCCGCACCATCGCACGACGCCGCCGCCGGCCGGACGACAGATCCCGGCCGGCGGCGGCGTTTTCGTACCCGGAACTCCGCGCCGGGACGGGACGGGCACCCCTGTCGTACGGCAGGATGCCTCTTCATGAGCACCCAGTCGACGCCCGGCATCGACGACGCCGGAACCACTGATCACCCGTCTCGCTCCGACGGGTTCGTCCGCGGCGTCTCCAACGTCATCGGCGGCCCGCTGGGCGACCACGCGACCGCGCTGGACCGGCCGGCCGGTCGGGAGCGTCGCTTCTGGACGGCCGTGCGGATCGTGCTGGCACTGGTGTGCCTCACGCTCGCGCTGCACTGGGTGCAGAAGTCGCCCTGCCAGAACGGCGCCTGGCAGAACAACGTGCAGTACACCCGGTTCTGCTACACCGACGTCCTCGCCCTGTACTACGCCGAAGGTCTCAACGAGGGCAAGGTGCCCTACCGCGACCACCCGGTCGAGTACCCGGTGCTGACCGGCTACTTCATGGGGGCGCTGGGCCTGCCGGTCCACGCCATCGGTGTCGACGACCCGAGCATCAACCAGGGCCAGTGGTTCTACAACCTCAACGCGCTGGTGCTGGGTGCGCTCGCGGTGGCCACGGTGGCGGTGATCCTGGCGCTGCGCCGCCGACGACCCTGGGACGCCGCGCTGTTCGCACTGGCCCCGGCCCTGCTGCTCACCGCCACCGTCAACTGGGACCTGCTCGCCATCGGGCTGGCCGCCTTCGGCCTGCTGGCCTGGGCCCGAAAACGACCGGCGGTGGCCGGCGTGCTGCTCGGGCTGGCCGGCGCGGCGAAACTCTGGCCGCTGTTCCTGCTCGGGCCGATCCTCATCCTGGCGCTGCGCGCCGACCGGGTACGTGCCGCGCTTGTCGCCGTCGGAACCGCGATCGCGGCCGTGGTGCTGGTGAACCTACCGGCCGCACGGGCGTACCCGGAGAACTGGGACCGGTTCTTCGAGCTGAACACCACCCGGCCCATCGACTGGGGCACGCTCTGGTACATCGGGCGTTATCTGGACGGCAAGGTCGGCAACGACCCCACCCAGCTCGGCCCGTTCGAGTGGCTCAACGCCAACATCCCGACCCTCAACACCCTCTCGTACGCGCTGTTCGGGCTGGCCTGCCTCGGCGTGGCAGTGCTGGCGCTGCGGGCACCGCGTCGACCACGGCTGGCGCAGCTCGGCTTCCTGGTCGTGGCGGCGTTCCTCATCTTCAGCAAGGTCTGGTCACAGCAGTTCGTCCTCTGGCTGCTCCCGCTTGTGGTGCTGGCCCGGCCGAAGTGGGGCGCGTTCCTGGCCTGGCAGATCGCCGAGGTCTGCTACTTCGTCGCCTTCTACGGCGAACTGCTCGGCGCGGCAACGAGCCGTCCGGTCTTCCCGGAGGGCGTGTTCGTGCTGGCCTCGACGTTGCGGCTGGCCACTGTGGTGGCGCTCTGCGTGTTCGTGGTCAAGGAAATCCTGCACCCCGAGCAGGACGCGGTGCGGGCCACCTACCCGGACGACCCGGACGGCGGCGTCTTCGACGGCGCACCAGACGCCCCCTGGATAGACCGCTGGCGCCGCCCCACGAGAAGCGAACCCTCCGTGGAAGTGATCACCACCTGACCCCCCAGGCCGCACGCGGCAGGAACCACGTCAGGGTTTTCGGGGGAGCCCGCCCGGCGCAGGGATCAAGCCTGACCGCCCGGAGCCGGGCGGGCTCCCCCGAAAACCCGCCCATGGAGAGCTTCAGAGCCGATAGACGACCGCGTCGCCGACCTCCTGCCGACCGATGCCGAGCGACTCGACAGGTGCGTCGATGTTGATCTCCCACGGTGTGCCGGCGATCTGACCGCGCAGCAACACCACCGTGCGGACACCGAGCGTGCGCAGGTAGTCGACGCTCGTCTGGTCCGGGAACGACTGGCTCACCCGACGGACGTCGTCGAGTTGACGCGGCGTGAAGCCGCTACCGCCGTTGACCACGTCGGGGAACCCGCTGGTCGACCAGAGCATCACGTGCTGGTCCAGGCTCTGATTGCTGGGCAGCACCAGCATCGGCCCCTCCGCCGACCGCATCGCGGCCGGCTGGGTCGGCACCACCGGATGCGGGGTGGTGTTGAGGCCCTCGACGGTGACCAGCAGCAGTGGCAGCAGGGTGGCCATCCGCATAGACCGCTGGCGCCGCCCCACGAGAAGCGAACCCTCCGTGGAAGTGATCACCACCTGACCCCCCAGGCCGCACGCGGCAGGAACCACGTCAGGGTTTTCGGGGGAGCCCGCCCGGCGCAGGGATCAAGCCTGACCGCCCGGAGCCGGGCGGGCTCCCCCGAAAACCCGCCCATGGAGAGCTTCAGAGCCGATAGACGACCGCGTCGCCGACCTCCTGCCGACCGATGCCGAGCGACTCGACAGGTGCGTCGATGTTGATCTCCCACGGTGTGCCGGCGATCTGACCGCGCAGCAACACCACCGTGCGGACACCGAGCGTGCGCAGGTAGTCGACGCTCGTCTGGTCCGGGAACGACTGGCTCACCCGACGGACGTCGTCGAGTTGACGCGGCGTGAAGCCGCTACCGCCGTTGACCACGTCGGGGAACCCGCTGGTCGACCAGAGCATCACGTGCTGGTCCAGGCTCTGATTGCTGGGCAGCACCAGCATCGGCCCCTCCGCCGACCGCATCGCGGCCGGCTGGGTCGGCACCACCGGATGCGGGGTGGTGTTGAGGCCCTCGACGGTGACCAGCAGCAGTGGCAGCAGGGTGGCCATCCGCAGCCACGGCCCCGGCCACGACGGAATCCGTTGCGCGGTCAACTCGCGGACCCGGTCGGTGAGCGCGGTGACCGCGCCCGCCGCCAGCAGGGCGAGCAACAACGTGGTCCAGAGCATCAACCGCCCCGGGGTACGCAGCCCGCTCCACCCCGGCAGATGCTCGAAGAGCGGCACGTAGGTGAAGGTGCCGTCGAAGAACCGGGTGCCCATCGCGAAGGCCATCGTCACCAGCACCCCGGCCAGCAGCAGCAGTCGGTGCCGCAGCCGCCAGACCGAGAAGAGCAACCCACCCAAGGCGAGCGCGTAGAGCACGAAGCCCGGCAGCAGCGTCATCTCCGGATGCCACGGCAGTGCCGCCCGGGCACCCTCGTGCAGCCCACCCCAGATCCGCGACTCGGCGGGCGCCGTCACGAAGCCCGACACCGGCGGCGAGAAGATGCTGATGTCGCCGATGGTGCGCTCGGCGTACGGGTGCAGCTCGGTCACCTTGTAGAACGGGAACGCCATCAACAGACCAATACCGGCGAACAACACCCCGCCGAGCACGTCGGCGGTGAACAACCGGCGACCGAACGGAACGGGCTGCCTGGTGCGCAGCCGCCGCGCGAAGAAGAGGACGGCAGCGACCAGCACCGTGCCGGCCAGGAAGTACGCGAACGGCAGCCCGATGCCGAAACCGAGGCTGAGCTGCCAGGCCGCCACCAGCCAACCGGCGTAGACCCAGCCGTCGTGCCGGCGCTCGGGCCGGTAGCCGTGTCGCAGCGACCACCCGTGCCCGCGTGCCAACATCGCCAGCGCCAGCGGGATGCCCCCGTTGGAGAGCACGTGCAGGTGCCCGGCCTGGGCCAGCAGCCACGGCGCGTAGGTGTAGCTCACGCCGGCGACGGCGGCACCGATCCGGCCGGCCCCGAGCTGTCGGGCCAGCGCGTACGCCCCGAGCGTGGCGAGCGCGTGCGCCAACACGAACATGATGTTGTAGCGCAGGATGGCGTCCTCGGGGCCGCTGCCGAGCATTCCGGCCGGGGCGTAGCCGAGCAGCGTGTCGGAGAACGCGAAGCTCCACAGCTCGGGGAAGAACGTGTTGGACTGCCACAGGCGCGCTGGGTCGGCCAGCAGGATGTGCCCGGACCAGGCCATCTGCCAGGCTTGCAGGCTCGGGTCCCAGTAGTCCTGCGGGAGGGTGTAGCGCGGATAGCGCAGGGTCGGCCAGGTCATCAGCACGGCCAGTGCCATTGAGGCGAGGGTGGCCAGGGTCCACTCGTGGATCAGGAACCGACCGACGGCTCGGCCAGCCCGACTGAAGATGGAGGGCCGTGGCTCCGGCGCGGAGGCGAACGCCTCCCAACGCTCCGGGCCGACCGGCTTCGCCTCGCCGTCGGCCTTGTCCGGACCGTCGGCGTCGCCACCCTTCGCGCCCTTGGCCAGGTCGTCGCCCTTGGTCGCGCCATCCCCCGCGTCGCTGTCCTTGGCGGCGGCGCTGTCCTTGGCCGCGCTGCTCTTCTTACCGGTGGTGCTGTCCTTACCGGTGGTGCTGTCCTTACCGGTGGTGCTGTCCTTGGTCGTGCTGTGACTGGCTGTGCTGCCGCCCTCGGTGGTGGCCTGCTCGGCGGCGGCCTGCTCGTCGCCGCGCCGGGCCGCGTCCTTGGCGGGAACGCTCGTCGCGGGGTCGCCACTCGGAGCGGCTCCGCTCGTTGCACCGTCGCCCGGTGGCGAGTGGTCCGTGGGGGCCTCGGTGCTCTCGGTGGAGGTCTTGTCGGAGGTGCGAGCCGGCTGGGCGGGTGTGCCCGCTGCGGCCGGAGCGGCGGGTCGGCTCTCGGTGTCCGCGCCGGTGGGGATGGGCCGGGTGTTGCCGGTTCCGGGCTGTCCGCTCGTCATGCCGCCGGGCTCTCCGCTCCGAGTTGCTCACGCAGAAAGTCGATATCGGCGGCCTGGCCGGCCACCCCACCCGGTGTCTCGACGACAACCGGAGCGCCGGCCGCCCGGATCACGGCCACCACGAGCTCCGGGTCGATCGTCCCGCCGCCGAGGTTGTCGTGTCGGTCCTGGCCGGAGTTGAAGGCCCCCTTGGAGTTGTTGGCGTGCACCAGGTCGATTCGCCCGGTGATCGCCTTGACCCGGTCGACCAGGCCGAGCAGCTCCTCGCCGCCCGCGTACGCGTGGCAGGTGTCCAGGCAGAAGCCGACCTCGTGGTCACCGATGGCGTCCCAGAGTCGGGCGAGCGCGTCCAGCCGTCGGGCGCAGGCGTTGTCGCCGCCAGCGGTGTTCTCGATCAGGACCGGCACGCCGAAACCGCCGGAGTCTGCCGCGTACGCGAAGGTCTTGCGCCAGTTGTCGAAGCCGACGGCCAGGTCGTCGCCCGCGTTGACGTGCCCACCGTGGACGATCAGGCCCTTGGCGCCGATGGCGGCGGCCGCGTTGGCGTGCCCGAGCAGCAGCTTCCGGCTCGGGATCCGGATGCGGTTGTTGAGGGTGGCCACGTTGATGACGTACGGCGCGTGCACGTACAGGTCGACCTCGGCGGCGCGTAGCCGCTCGGCGTCTTCGCGAGGCTTGGGCGCCTTCCAACCCTGTGGGTCGGAGAGGAAGAACTGCACGGTGTCGGCGGACCGGGCGGCCGCCTCCGCCAGCGGGTCGGTCGAATCGACGTGGGCTCCGATACGCATGCGAGCGAGCCTACGTCGCGACCCCGACGGCCGGGGCGACGGCCGGGGCGGTGTCGCGTCACCGGACGGACCGACGATCGTTGATGGGTTTGAACCGGCGACCAGCATCCCGGTGCCGCCTGCGGCGCGAGCGCGTCGCACCCGGCGACCGGGGGTCGACGGCCGACAGCGAGGTCACCCCCGCCGCGCGGCCCGGCGCAGCGGGGGCGACCCCATCGCAGAGCGGCTACCGAGCAACGACGAATCTCGGAAAATTGTGCTTTTCCCCCCGACAGGGTACGAGTGCTGTTGTATCGTCAGATAACAACACGATAAAGCTCCGCGGGGCGTCTTCGGTCCAACCTCATCGGTGTGGTCGTTCCTCCCCAGGTCCCACCCAAGGAATGCGGACCGGACGCCCCGCGGCCTCGTAGACGGGGGTCCACCACCGGCCGATTGACGGTCGGAAGGTGGGCCCCCGCCGACATGTCCGGGTCCGGGCCCGACCACCCCGGGCATGATCGTCCGGACCGGGTATCCTGGTCAGGTTGTCCGCGTCCGGCCGGGTTCCCTCGGCGCGTGCGGGCAGCGACACAAGACCTCCTGCCACGGAAGGACCGTGGCCGCTTAGCCCACAGGAGGTGAGCACGTCTTGCGTCACTACGAACTGATGGTCATCCTCGATTCCAGTCTCGAGGAGCGCACCGTCGCACCGTCGCTCGACACGTACCTGAACGTGATTCGGACCGCGGGTGGCTCGGTTGAGAAGACCGACGTGTGGGGCCGCCGGCGCCTCGCGTACGAGATCAACAAGAAGGCCGAAGGCATCTACGCCGTCATCGACCTGCAGGCCACGCCTGCTGCGGTGGCCGAGCTGGACCGTCAGCTCCGGCTCAACGAGTCCGTGCTGCGCACCAAGGTCATCCGACCGGAAATGCGCTAAGCCTTCCAACCCCCGGTTCGTCCGGATCAGCCTCCGCGACTCTGTCGGAGGGCTCTGAGAGCCTGTACGACGAGACGCTGAGTGCGCGAGGAGATGGTCATGGCAGGAGACACCACCATCACGGTCATCGGCAATCTGACCGATGACCCCGAGTTGCGGTTCACCCCCTCCGGGGCTGCGGTCGCCAAGTTCCGAGTCGCTTCGACGCCCCGTTTCATGGACAAGGCGTCGAACGAGTGGAAGGACGGCGAGCCGCTGTTCCTCGCTTGCACCGTCTGGCGTCAGGCCGCCGAGCACGTTGCCGAGTCGCTACAGCGTGGCGCCCGGGTGATCGTGTCGGGCCGGCTGCGTCAGCGGTCGTACGAGACCCGCGAGGGTGAGAAGCGCACCGTCATCGAGCTTGAGGTTGACGAGATCGGCCCGTCGCTGCGCTACGCCACGGCGAAGGTGCAGAAGATGTCCCGCTCCGGCGGCGGTGGCGGCGGCTTCGGTGGCGGTGGTGGTGGCAACCAGGGTGGCGGCGGAGGCAACTTCGACGACCCCTGGGCTTCGGCCGCTCCCTCTCCCGCGCGTGCTGGTTCGGGCGCCAATTTTGACGAGGAGCCACCGTTCTAATGGCGCCTAGCGCTCGCGATCGCAAACCAGGAGCACGTGCAACGGCCAAGGCTGCGGCACTGCGCAAGCCGAAGAAGAAGGTGAACCCGCTCGACAAGGACGGGATCGCCTACATCGATTACAAGGACACCGCGCTGCTGCGCAAGTTCATCTCCGATCGCGGCAAGATCCGCGCTCGTCGGGTGACCGGCGTGACCTCGCAGCAGCAGCGGCAGATCGCCCGTGCGGTCAAGAACGCCCGTGAGATGGCGCTCCTGCCGTACACGGCCACCACCCGCTGAGAGGAGGCACCGATATGAAGATCATCCTGACTCAGGAAGTGTCCGGCCTCGGTGCCCCAGGCGACATCGTCGAGGTCAAGAACGGCTACGGCCGTAACTACCTGCTGCCGCAGGGCTTCGCGATCGCCTGGACCAAGGGCGCGGAAAAGCAGGTCACGGTCATCAAGCGGGCCCGTGGGGCCCGCGAGATCCGCGACCTCGACCACGCCAACGAGGTCAAGGCTCAGCTCGAGGGTCTCAAGATCAACCTGAAGGTCCGCGCCGGCGACGGCGGACGGCTCTTCGGCTCGGTCACCCCGGCCGAGATCGTCGACGCCGTCAAGGCGGCCAGCGGCCCGGTCCTCGACCGGCGTCGGCTGGAGGTGGCCGGTCACATCAAGTCGACCGGCACCTACCCGGTGAAGATCAAGCTGCACCCTGAGGTGACCGCGTCGTTCAACCTGAACGTCGTTCAGGGCTGACGTCCGCAACACCACCACGAAGGGCCCGCACCGAGCGATCGGTGCGGGCCCTTCGTGCGTACGTCATCGATCCGGCGCTGCCGGAAGCCCCGATGGCCCGCCCAGCGATCCGCCACCCGCCCAGGGCGACCCCGCCCCGCCGACGGGTCACCCGATGGGCTGGCCCGTCACCGCGCTGATCAGCACCGTGGAGAGGCCACCGCCCACCACCGCGGCGGCAACCGCGATGGTCGCCGAGCGCCACGTCGTACCAACCCGGCGCAGCAGCGCCGCCACCACCAGACTGCTCACCAGGGCCAACCCGAAGCGCGGCGAACCGGCGAGGAGTGACCCCAACGCGCGGGACCGGGCCGAGTCGCACCCACCCCCGCTGATGTCGGTCACACAACCAGCCGGTGCCTGGCTGTCCAACGTCAACAACCAGGCGAAGATCAGCATCGCCGGCACCAGGTAACAGGCCGCCGTGTACAACAGCGGCCGGACGGACCCACCCGGGTCCGGGTCCAGCAGGTCGTCCTCCAGGCGGCGGGCCCAGGCACCCGTGGCCGCCGACTCGACCCGCTGACGCACCGATGCCGTTCCCACCGCCGGCCGGTCCGCCCGACGACGGGACGCACCCGCGCGCGGCACAGCGGCCCGTGGCGCAGGCGCGCTGCGCGGTCGTGGAGCGGTGTAGCCGACCACCGGAGACCGGGGGGCCGACGTCGGAGGGTCGATCCAACGCGGGTCGTCGTCGGCCAGCCGAGTGCCGGACCAGAAACCGTCTTCCCGGCTCGGCCCCCCGTCAGCCGCCACCGAGCGCGGAGGCAGCGTACGGTCCCACTGGTCATCCTCGATCGCGGCCCGCTCCCACTGGCCGGTGCGGTCCGAGCGCTCCCAGCCGCCGACGCTCTCCACCGCCGACCACTGCTCGCTCAGGTCCCCGCCGTCCGCGCCGGCCGCAGGCGGCCACGCGTGCACGCCCGAGGCGTCCCACGGGTCCACCGCCGGCGGGTACGACGGTTCGGGCTCCGCCACCCGGTCCGATCCGCGTGCCCACGGGTCGGCCGCCGGTCGGGACCAGGATTCCTCCGCCGCACGACGGCTACGCCGGCTGGGACGGCTCGGCTCCTGGTCCGGCACCTGCTCGGTCGGGGTGGACTCCACATCCCCGCCCGACCAGATCACCTGCGGACGGCCGGCGGGCGCGCGGCGGGGACGCCGGTCCGAGACAGCGCCAGAGACCGGCTCGCCCTCCCCGGCGTCGGCCCGTCGGCGGCCCGCGTAACCCTGATCCTGCGGTCGGTCGAGCGTCCACTCCCGGGTGTGGTCCGAGTCTGGTGCCGGGCCGATCGCCGCCTGCTCTCGCCGACGCGTCTCGCTGCCCCGCCGCTGAGCACTCCACGACTCGGCGGACCGCCGGCCGGTGCCCGACGTCGGCCGCTCGGGCTCGTCATCGTCCTCGTCCGGTGCCGCGTGGCGGCCACCGCCGTCGGCGTGCCGGACCCCCGACTCCAACGCCCACCGGGGCAGGTAGGCGTCGACCGGCTCGTCCTGGCCACGGTCCAACGCACGCCGTCGGCTGGAGGTGCGGTAGCGCCCGTCCTCGTCGTACGGATCAACCGGAACGGACGCCGCGCGCTCACTCCACGAGGCGGTTGGCTGGCGCTCGCGCGGGCTGCTGTCGCCGCGTCCCCAGTCCCGGTAATTCACGGCCGGAGTGTGACCCTTCTGAACCGAAAGCGGCATCCGCTGTCCAGGTGTAGCCGTTCGCTGGAGATAGTACGGGACGATCGTGTCACAGGCCCGACCGAAATATTCTCCTCCACAGGCTGGGGAGCATGTTTCCGCAGGTCAACGACTTCTGGCCGAGAATTCCCCAATGGTTTTCCACAGGCTGTGCACACGCTGCGCACATGCTGTCCACCGGGATCCACAGGTTGTCCCGAGGCTCGTCCACCGGCGTTGTTGAGTCTCTGACCTCGGGGTCCGTATGGTTGGCCCTCGACCGCCGGCGATGGCCCCCGATCGACCGGCCCGGTCGGAGGAGAAGTGTCGTACCCCAGCAGTAGAGCTGGGGTTGGATCCGGCGCAGTGGAGGGGGGACCCGTGTCGGTCACCGACGACATGCGGGCAGAGCCACGCTCCGGCGGAGGCCAGCCACCTGCGCAGCGGGATGGCCAGTTCGACAAGACCCCGCCCCAGGACGTCGCCGCCGAGCAGTGCGTCCTCGGCGGCATGCTGCTCTCCAAGGACGCCATCGCCGACGTCGTCGAGATCCTCAAGACCAACGACTTCTACCGGCCAGTGCACGCCACCATCTTCGACATCATCCTCGACATCTACGGCCGGGGTGAGCCGGCTGACCCGATCACCGTCGCCGCTGCGCTGACCGACTCGGGCGACCTGGCCCGCATCGGTGGCGCGCCCTACCTGCACACCCTCATCGCCAGCGTGCCCACCGCGGCGAACGCGGCCTACTACGCGCGAATCGTCAGCGAGCGGGCGGTGCTGCGCCGGCTGGTCGAGGCCGGCACCAAGATCGTGCAGCTGGGCTACGGCACCGCCAGCGGCGGCAGCCGCGACGTGGACGACGTCGTCGACCTCGCCCAGCAGGCCGTCTACGACGTCACCGAACGCCGGGTCAGCGAGGACTTCGCGATCCTGGCCGACATGTTGCAACCGACGCTGGACGAGATCGAGGCGGTGGGTGCGCAGGGCGGTGTGATGACCGGTGTGCCCACCGGCTTCAGCGACCTGGACCGACTGCTCAACGGTCTGCACGCCGGGCAACTTATTATCGTGGCCGGGCGACCTGGTCTGGGCAAGGCGCTCGCGCTCGACACCCCACTGCCGACCCCGGACGGCTGGACCACGATGGGCGAGGTCAAGGCGGGCGATCAGCTACTGGCGGCGGACGGCTCACCGACCACTGTCACACACGCCTTCGACGTGATGCGCGACCGTCCCTGCTACGAGGTCGAGTTCTCGGACGGCACGGTCATCGTGGCGGACGCTGAGCACCTGTGGAAGACGACCACGCGGGCGATCCGACGGCAGGAACCGGCGCGGCAGAGGCGGTACTGGCCCGAATCGTCGCTGGCCAATGTGCGCGCGGCACACGAGCGGCTGAGCCCCCTGGGGAACCAGCCGATCACGCTCTTCGACACGATTGAGCAGGTTGGGCCGGAGTTTCGGCATGTCCTGCACACCGTCGCACGTGAGGTCGGGTCGGTCGGCCGGATCAGCCGTCCCATCGTCCGCAGCGGCAAGCCACGGAACTGGACTGCACCGGGCTATCCAGCCGGTCCGCTTCTGAGCACGCTTCTTCAACAACGAGCCGAGCGGGAGGTCAGGGCCGGGAACCGGGCCGACCACGACGGCGTCGTCACCACTGCCCAGATCGCAGCCACGCTGCGTACCGACACCGCCCAGCGGCGGCTCAACCATGCCGTACGGAACTGCGCTCCCATCCAACTCCCGGACCGTGAGCTGCTGGTGCCGCCCTACACCTTGGGAACGTGGCTCGGTGACGGGCACAGCGACGCCAGCCGCTTCACCACGGCAGATCCGGAGATGGTCACGCACGTCGCGGCGGACGGCTTCGTCGTGCGGCCCAGCGGGCCGATGGTCTACACCATTCTGCTGCCGCCCACGTCCGCTGCTCCGGGGAACGGTGTCTGCGTGGACTGTGGCGTCTCCACCAGGGCGTTGCGTGAGAATCCGGCGACGAGGACGTGTGCCGACTGCCGTCATCGGAACGGTTCCTTCCTGGGGCTGTTGCGTCAGGTCGGGGTAGCGGGGAACAAGCACATCCCGGGCGTCTACCTGCGCGCCTCGGAGGCTCAGCGCAGGGCATTGCTCGCTGGGCTGATGGACACCGATGGGACGGTCGGCCCCTCCGGCAACCTCCAGTACACGTCGACCTCGAAGCGGCTGGCTGATGACGTACGCGAACTCATCGTCAGCCTCGGCTACCGCTGCACGGTCAACGCGAAGCCGGTGCGCGGGCGCACCCGCGAGTCGTCGATCGCGTACACCTTGAACTTCTCCACCCCGGATGTCATCTTCCGGCTCAGTCGGAAGCAGGATGCGCACGCCGAACGCCGCCGCACCACCTCCGACGTTCGAACGACCTCGCGGTTCATCGTCGACGTCCGGCCGGTCCCCAGCGTTCCGGTGCGGTGCGTGACCGTCGATAACGACGAACACCTGTACCTGGCCAGTCGGGCGATGATTCCTACCCACAACAGCACGGCAAGTATGGACTTTGCCCGAAATGCTGCTATTCGCGCCAACCAGGCCGCGGCCATCTTCTCGCTGGAAATGAGCAAGGTCGAGATCGTCATGCGGCTGCTCTCCGCCGAGGCGCGGGTGCCGCTGCACGTGCTGCGCAGTGGCCAGCTCTCCGACGACGACTGGACCAAGCTCGCCCGGTGCATGGGTGAGATCAGCGAGGCGCCGCTCTTCGTCGACGACACACCGAGCATGAACCTGATGGAGATTCGGGCCAAGGCTCGGCGGCTCAAGCAGCGGCACGACCTCAAGATGATCGTCGTCGACTATCTCCAGCTGATGACCTCGCCGAAGCGCACCGAGAGCCGCCAGCAGGAGGTCGCCGACCTGTCCCGTGGCCTCAAGCTGCTGGCCAAGGAGGTCGAATGCCCGGTCATCGCGGTGAGTCAGCTGAACCGTGGCCCCGAGCAGCGCACCGACAAGCGCCCACAATTGTCCGACCTGCGGGAATCTGGGTGTCTCACGGCGGAGACCCGGGTGATTCGAGCGGATAACAACACCGAGATCACGCTCGGTGAGTTGTTGGCAAGCAACGCTAAAGAGATCCCGGTCTGGGCGTTGGACGAGAGCCTTCGCTATACGCCCCGCACCATGACCCACGTCTTCCCCAGCGGCATCCGCGAGGTGTTCCGGCTGACCCTCGCATCGGGCAAGCAGATCGATGCCACAGCGAACCACCCCTTCCTCGCGTTCACCGGATGGGTGCCGCTCGGTGAGCTGTCGCCCGGAGATCGCATCGCCACGCCGCGACACCTACCGCCTCCGATGGTCACCCGCCCGTGGGTAGACGCCGAGGTGGTCATGCTGGCTCACCTGTTGGGCGACGGCTCGTTCGTGCGCCGCCAACCCATCCGGTACGCAAGTCGTGATGAGCTGAACCTGCAGGCCGTGACGGAAGCAGCGAAGCATTTCGGGATTTCCGCCGTCCGCGACGACTACGCGGCCGCGCGGGTCACAACACTCCGCCTGCCGGCGCCGTACCGCCTGGCTCGCGGTCGGCGCAATCCGATCGCGGCTTGGCTGGACGAGTTGGGCCTCTTCGGTCTGAGGTCACACGAGAAATTCATCCCTGCTGCCGTTTTCAGCCTGCCCAAGGAGCAGATCACCAGCTTCCTGCGGCACCTCTGGGCCACGGACGGTTCGGTGACCGTCAACGGCACCGGCCGCGGAGGGCGCGTCTATTTCGCGTCCACGAGCCGACGAATGCTCGAAGACATCTCTCGACTGCTCCTCAGATACGGCATTACAGCCCGGCTGCGGGCCGTACCGGTCGTGGGGCACCGCCTTCAGTACACGCTCGACATCTCCGGTCGGGACGACCAGTTGAGGTTCCTGCGCGAGATTGGCGTCCACGGGGAGCGCTCGGAGGGCTGCGCCGCTCTGCTTGCTGCTCTGGAGTCGACGGAGAGCAACACCAACGTCGACACCGTGCCGCGCGAGGTGTGGACCAGGGTGAAGGAGATCTTGGTCGAGCAGGGGATGACCCACCGTGAGTTCGCCGCGGCCATCGGCACCCAGTTCTGTGGCAGCGCCCTCTGGAAGCGCGCGCCTAGCCGTTCCCGGCTGGCGGCGATCGCCACCGTCCTCGACGCGGCCGACCTCGACCTGCACGCGACGAACGACATCTTCTGGGACTCGATTGTGTCCATTGAGTCGCTCGGTGAGCGGGAAGTGTTCGACGCGACTGTGCTCGGGAAGCACAACTTCATCGCCAACGGCATCGCCACCCACAACTCGATCGAGCAAGATGCCGACGTTGTCATCCTGCTGCACCGCGACGACTACTACGACAAGGAGTCGCCGCGGGCCGGGGAGGCGGATTTTATTGTTGCCAAGCATCGGAATGGCCCCACCGACACGGTGACCGTCGCGGCCCAGCTGCACCTGTCCCGCTTCGTCGACATGGCCATCGGCTGACCGCAGCGCCCCGTCGTCGGTCAGCCGAGCAGTGGAAACCAGCCCGCCGACTCACCCAGCTCCAGCCGGTCCCGGTCGGTCAGCGGCACGCGCCCGGTGGCCTTCAGCAGGAAGTCGTGGTCGTCCCACGCGGTGGGTCTGACGGTGTCGTCGCTGAGTAGGCCGTCCATCGTCGCCACCGCGACGCGTACCGCAAGTGGGCCGGGCGGCGGGGCGTCGGGCAGTTCCAGCGTCAGATCCAGGTGGTGGACGGCGGCCTCGGTGGTCAGGCTCGCGAGGAAATCAGGTACGCGCAGCACGTGTCCCTGCGTGGTCACGTACCCGTCGGGGTCGGCTGACGCGGCGGCGCGGACCGCCGCCGGGGCGGTGTCCCGCCAGAGGTCGACGATCCCGGCCGGACGGTCGAAGGCGGCAGCCGAGCGGCGGACCCACCAGGCGTGCTGGGTGGCCACCTCATCGTTGCCGGGAAAGTCACGCCAGTAGCTCACGTCGTCGACGTCGGCGGGGCCGTCGACGGGGCTGGCCAGAGTGACGAGTGCCCGCTGAGCGTCGCCGAGCACGTGCAGGAGCAGGTCAGCGATGAGCCATCCCTGACAGCGGGTGGCGCGTTGCAGGCCGGCGTCGTCCAGGCCACCGACCACCGCGGTGATCCCGTGGTACGCCTGGGCCAGCGCCTCGTCCGCTCGGATCACGGTCATGCGATTCAGCCTCGCACGACGCAGGGCGCCCGCCAACGATCTATGGCTCGGGTGGGGTGCCCGGGCCGACGTGTGGATCGACCCGGGCGGATGGTCGGCCTGGGATCACCCGAACATCTCGTCGAGGAAGCCCTTGCGCTTCTTCTTCCGGTAGTGGCCGTGGTAGCCGTAATGCTGCTGCTGGTGGCCGTAGGCCGGCTGCGGCGGGTAGCCGTGGGCG
Source organism: Micromonospora sp. CPCC 205558 (assembly GCF_036902955.1). NCBI lineage: Bacteria > Bacillati > Actinomycetota > Actinomycetes > Micromonosporales > Micromonosporaceae > Micromonospora > Micromonospora sp. CPCC 205558. The sequence goes on along the minus strand of NZ_JBAKHR010000006.1, from coordinate 130,423 downwards.
GGCGGGGGCGGCGGCGGGACGGCACCGTAGCCGGGCTGGTGCGGCGGGGGCGGCGGGGGCGGGTAGCCAGCCGGCTGCTGCGCGGGCTGCGGTGGCGCGCCACCGGCCTGTTGGCTGCTCCAGTTGGCCTCCGCCTCGAACAGCTTCTCCAGTTCGCCGCGGTCCAGGAAGATGCCCCGGCACTCCCCGCACTGGTCGATGACGACGCCGCTGCGCTCGTACTGGCGCATTTCTCCGTGACACTTGGGACAGGTGAGGCTCATCTCCCGACGGTACCTGGTGGACCTAAGCAGTTGCTGTGAGCGCCTCGGTGACTTCTTCGTCGGACACCTCGTGGAAGTCGTCGTAGTAGACGCTCACCGCGCCGAAGTCGGGTGGGCGTTGGGCGCAGATGACCTGGTCCGCTTCGGCGGTCAGCAGCTCGTACGCCTCCTGCGCGCCGACCGGGACCGCGACCACGACCCGGTGCGCCCCGAGTTGGCGGACGACCTCGACGGCGACGCGGGCAGTCGCGCCGGTGGCGAGGCCGTCGTCGACGATCACCGCAGTCCGTCCGGTGAGGTCCAACTGTGCTCGACCGCCCCGGTAGAGCCGTTCGCGGCGTTCCAACTCGGCCTGCTCCTGGTGGCTGACCTCGGCGATGTCGTCGCTGCTGAGTCGGCCGGCCACCGCGTCGTTGAGCACTTGGACACCGCCCGGCCCGAGTGCGCCGAAGGCGACCTCCCGGGCCCACGGCATGCCGAGCTTGCGGACGACCAGCACGTCCAGTGGCGCGCCGAGCCGTTCGGCGACGACTCGGGCGACCGGCACGCCGCCGCGGACGAGGCCGAGGACGACGACGTCCGGTTCGCCGATGAGCGCGGTGAGCCGTTCGGAGAGCATCCGGCCCGCATCGGCCCGGTCGCGGTACGTCCTCATGCCTTCAGGTCTACGCCCTGACGTGCCGTTGCGCCCGGGAGTTACGCCGAAGTGCTCCGACCGGGCCGTTCGGCGGGAACCGGGGTGGCCGGCGTGTCGACCGGGCGGTGCAGCGCGGGTGCCCAGGTCAGCAGGGCCAGCGGGTACAGCAGGTAGCCGAAGCGGGTCGAGGGCATCAGGGCGATGGCGACGAGCAGCCCGTACCCGCAGATGAGGGTGGCGGCGACGGCGGTGCGGGGCGGGCGGCGGGCGAGCCGGACGGCGATGGCCACTCCGGCTGCGACCAGCAGCGCGGCGGCGATCAGCCGGCCGGCGGGTAGCGCGCTGGCGATCAGGTAGCCGGGGAACGGGGACTGCGCGGGGCTGGTGACCAGCCCGTGGCCGAGGGGGAAGCGCAGCACGTTCTCGGTGAGGGCGTCGCGGTCCACCAGCAGCGCCGGCAGTAGTGCGGCGATGGGCAGGCCGATGGCGCCGGCGGCGACTCGGGTGCCGGCGCGGCGGGTCAGACCCCAGACGATCAGGACCAGGGCGACCGGCCAGGCGAACAGCTTCAGCGCGCCGGCGAGCCCGACCGCGATGCCGGCCCGGCCGGGTCGGTCGGCGGCGGCGAACGCGAGAGCCAGCAGGCAGAGCGCGAGTACGGGTAGGTCGTCGCCGCCGGTGGCGAGGGTCAGGGCACAGATGGGCAGTACGGTGGCGGCCTGCACGCCGCGCAGCAGGGCGGCGTCCCGCCGGTGGGTGGCCCCGGGGGTGCCCTGGCCGGCGGTGGCTGGTGTGCCGCGGAGGGCGGCCACGGCCAGGGCGAGCGCCAGCGCGGTGCCGACCGCGAACCAGATCCGGGAGTCGGTCCACCAGGTGTCGAGCAACGCTCTGGGCAGGCCGAACATCGCCATGCCGGGCTGGTACGGGGTGTAGCCCATCAGTTGCTCGCCGGGTGGCAGGGCCGCGATGGCGTCGGGTCCGAGGTATGGGGTGCCGTGTTCCAGGAGGCGGATGCCGGCCTGCTCCACGACCAGCACCTCCTCCTGGGCCCGGTCGGTGCGCCCGCCGGCCCGGTCGATGCTCTGCCAGGCCAGGGGGAGCAGCGTGGTGGTAGCCCAGGCGAGACCGGTGACTGCCCAGCGGGCTGGCAGACCGGTCAGCCGGGAGGTCGCAGAGCGTCGACGCAGCAGGAGTTGAGCGATCACCGTCAGCGTTGCCAGCAGGTACCCGACGGCGGCGACCGCGCCCCAGGCGCGGTGCGGCAGCAGGGTCGACGTGACCGCGGTGATCGCGGCGAAGGTGGCCGAGACGGCGTAGAGGCCCAGGTCGAGGGCGAGCCCTCCGGCGGCGTTGTCGAGCGTCCGCCAGTGCCACCGGCGGCGGCGGGCGGTCGGGTCGTCGACGATCACGCGCGACAGTCTGGCAGATCGGGCTGCCCGCGCAGCGGGCCGTCGCCTGCTCAGGCGGGCAGGTGTGGGAGTCGGTCGGGGTGGTAGCGACCAGCCTGGCGGCGGTTCTGGCTGAGCCGGATCACCGCCCCGGCGTCGTGCAGCGGCGCGGCCAGGGTGCCGGGTCGGCCGCCCGAGCCGCGCTGCATCGCCGCGAGCAGGGTGCCGGACGGCATCGGTCGGGCGAACAGATGCCCCTGGCCGGCGACGCAGCCCAACTCCCAGAGGGCTCGCCGCTGCGGCTCGCTCTCCACCCCCTCGGCCACCACGTCCAGGTCGAGGCTGCGACCCAGGTCGAGGGTGGAACGGATGACGGCGGCGGCCTCGGCCGAACTCTCCATCGTCGTCACGAAGCTCCGGTCGATCTTCAGCTCGTGTACGGGGATCCGGGAGAGCAGGGAGAGGGAGGAGTAGCCGGTGCCGAAGTCGTCCAACGCCAGCCGGACTCCCTCGTCGCGTAGCCGGCTGAGCACTCGGTCGACGACGTCGAGTTGGCTGAGGGTCAGCGTCTCGGTCAGTTCCAGGACCAGCCGGTCCGGTGGTAGGTCGTGGGCGCGGAGGTGGGCCAGCACCGAGCCCGGGAACCGCGCGTCGAGCAGGCTGCGCGGGGACACGTTGACCGCGACGGGTACGTCGAAGCCGGCGTCGCGCCAGCTCACCGCCGCGATCAGCGCCTGGTCGAGGATCGCTTCGGCGAAGGCCGGTAGCAGGCCCGACCGTTCCACCGCCTCCAGGAACCGCAGCGGGTCGATCAGGCCGTGGGTGGGGTGGTGCCAGCGGGCCAGCGCCTCCGCGCTGGTCACCTCGCCGGTGCCCAGGTCGACGATCGGTTGGAAGTTGACCACGAACTCGTGGTCGGCGACCGCGCGCGGCAGGTCACCGCCGAGGGTGAGGCGGCCGAGGTCGGCGGTGTCCCGGGTCGGTGCGTAGGTGGAGATCCGCTGCCCGGCCCGCTTGGCCTGGTACATGGCCACGTCGGCGCGGCGTAGCAGCTCGGCCATGCCACCGTTTGACGGGGCGGCGGAGATCCCGCCGCTGGCCTCGACGCTGATCCGCATGCCGTCCAGTTCGAACGGCTCGTGCAGGGCGGCGAGCAGCGTCTCGGCCCGGTGCGCGGCCACCGCCGGGGCCGGCAGACCACGCAGGAGTACGGCGAACTCGTCGCCGCCGAGGCGGGCCACCAGGTCGGTCGCCTGGGCCGCGCTTTGCAACCGGTCGGCCACCTGCACCAGCACCTGGTCGCCGGCGGCGTGCCCGAGCGTGTCGTTGACCTCCTTGAAGTGGTTGAGGTCGATCAGCACCAGCGCGGTCACCCCGTCGGCGTGGCGGTTGCTCAACTGCTCGGTGCCCTCGTCGAGGAGGTGTCGGCGGTTGGCCAGGCCGGTCAGCGCGTCGTGCGAGGCCGCGTACGCGTGCTCGTCGGCGACCCGGGCCAGTTCGGCGTACGCCTGGGCGTTGCGGACGGCGGTGCAGAGCGCGGAGGCGAAGGTGCGCAGGGTGTACTGCTCCCGCTCGGAGAGCTGCACCGGGCCGCGGAAGCGCAGCCGGAGCACGCCGACGTCGACGGTCCGGTCGTGGCCTTCGAGGGGCGCGGGAATGATCGTGCCGTCCACGTCGGTGGGCGTGCCGGTCGGGCCGTCGAAGGTGATGCCACCGGTGCCACCGCGTACGGTGCGGCGGCCGTCGCGTAGCTCGATCTCGACCTCGTCGGCGGAGAACAACTCGGCGGCCTGGGTGACGGCGGTGGTGAGGACCTCATCGAGGTCGACCACGTTGAGCGCGTCGGTGGTGCGGGCGAGTCGCTGCCACGCCTGCTGTTCGGTGCGGCCTCGGATGCGCGCGGAGTAGGCCAGGTGCAGGCTCAGGACCAGGGGTGGAACGGCGAGCAGCAGCCGTTGGTCCGCCTGAAGAATGATCAAGGTGAGAGCGGCCACTATGAACCGGACGGCGAATCCCGCCAACCGTAGGTCGAGGTGGTTACGGAACTGTCGGACGACCCTGGTGCCCGAGGCCAGGGCGATTACCGGGATGGCCAACAGGTCGTCGAGGACTGCGGCGGCGAGGTAGACCACCCCAAGCAGGACGAGGTGGTTCCATAGTCCGTCTGGCGGCCAGCGTTGGCCAAGGAGCATGATCACTAGGGTGGCGCCGCCGGCCACGAGGGTGTGCTTGGCGATACCGAATACCGTCTTGATCGCGGTCAGCCGGTTGACGAGTGATACACACGCGATGCCAACGCCCGTCGACAGGATCACCCAGGGTGGCGGGGCTAGGGCGAGTCCAAGGACGATGGCCGTCTCTACCCAGGCGAACGAGAACGTCGTCGACCTGATCCGGAGGCGCGCCTTGACGACTGCCCCTAGGGCGATCATCAGGACGAGCGCTGAGACGGTCGAGACATCTCCCGCGCTGTCTGGCACGTTGCGTCTCGTTGCGATCGCTGCCGCCAAGGCGACGACGATTGCCAGCGCTGCCAGCAGTCCGACGAGGCTCAGCAGGCGCGGGTCGGATCCCCTGTGACGACGCGTCGTCCGGCTCACTCAACCTCACCCGTAACCCACTGTCGGTGTCCGCTGACGGGCAGCGTACCGCTGTGACGGTGCGGTGATAAGGACTCAGTCCCATTCGGTGCTACGCATCTGACACCCCTTCAGCGTCGAGGATTTGCGTCGGGCTGAAGGTGGACTAGTCCCACTCGGTGCTGTTGCGCATCGTTCGACCTCCCTCGCCGCTACGGAGCGCCATCCCGGGCGCCATTCGTTTGTAGGGCTGAGAGTAGGAGAGTTGATGGGCAGGAAGGAACAATTAATGTCGGTATGCGCAACATTAGCCAAGCTGAAGCGGATATGTCACTTTCTGTCCGCACTCCTGAGCGGAGCGCTCAACCCGCTCCACGGGCGGTCGGGACGAATCGACCATTGGCCGCCGACCCCTTCCGAGGTGCATTAAGTGTTGTGGAGCCCGCTAGCGGGCTCATCCGCAGTTCGGGCCTTCACGGGAGGCGAATCGGATCGTTCGTACGCAAGTGTCTGAGCAGATCATTCCAGCTGAGGCTAAGGCTGGCGACCTGGGCGGGCTCGTGTCCGTAAGCTCCGTTGTGTGATCGACTGGACACAAGGCTGTCGCTGAGGTCGGGAGGGCCGGGTGGAGATTCGAGTTCTTGGCGGCCTCTCTGTGCAACTGCCCGGCCGCACATTGCAACTGGGGACGCCTAAACAACAGGTGGTCTTCGCGATGCTCGCCCTACAGCCTGGGCGACTGGTGACGGTGGACGACCTCGTCGATGAGTTATGGGCCGATTGCCCACCGCGATCGGCCGTGGCTAATGTGCGGACCTATGCGGCTAATCTGCGTCGGGCTTTCGAGGCGTACCCGGACGGTCATGACGCCGTCGCGCGTCACCGCAACGGCTATCGGCTCGTAGTCGACCCGGAACAGGTCGACGTCTTCTGCTTCGAGCGGGAAAGGAACGCGGGCCGGGAAGCACTGACGGCTGGCCATCTGGAGTATGCCCGCGAGCTACTGGAGCGCGCCTTGGCTCGGTGGCAGGGTCCGATGTTCGCAGGCGTCCCGCTCGGGCCCGTCCTCACCTCCCGAACCGTCGCCGCCGAGGAGGAGCGGCTGCTGACCGTGGAGCTTCTCGCCGACGTGCAACTGCGATCGGACCGGGACGACCTGGCGATTCCGCTGCTGCGTGAAGTGGTGGCCCGCCATCCTCTCCGCGAGCCTGCCCACGTTCTTCTGATGCGGGCTCTGCACGAGCGCGGCGACAGCGCGGAGGCGCTGGCGGCTTACGACGAGATCCGAACAACACTGACCACGGAGTTGGGAGTGGGCCCCGGGGGCAACCTTGAAGAGTTGCGCCACTCCATTGTCACGGCGATGTCGCGCCCCGGTTCGGCGCGTCCCGTCGTCCGCGCTGGGGGAACCAGCCGGGCTCGCTCGGTGGCGGCCGGGGCTGCGGCGGTCGACGCGGCATCGGGAGAGTCTGATCGGATCGACCCAGTGGATCACCTCCCCCGAGCGGTCACCGACTTCGTCGGCCGGGAGGACGTGGTGTCGCGGCTGCTGGCGGAGACCTGGCGGGTCGAGGCGCGGGTGCCGGCCGTGCACATCATCGATGGCATGGCGGGTAGCGGCAAGACCACCCTCGCTGTGCACCTGGCCCGCCGGCTGTCCGATCGATACCCGGACGGCGCGCTCTTCATCGACCTGTGCGGGCACGGCGAGAAGAACCGGGTTGAACCGGCCAGTGCTTTGGTCACCCTGCTTCGACAGCTGGGCGTTCCGGCCGGCCGGGTACCTGTGGAGTTCGACGACAGGGTGGAGTTGTGGCGACAGGAGTTGGCTCGCCGGAGGTCGGTGGTGGTGCTCGACAACGCGGCCAGCAGCGAGCAGATCATGCCCCTGCTGCCGGCCGAGCCGACCACCGTCGTGCTGGTGACCTCGCGGCGGCGGCTGTCCCACCCCGATGTTGGGCCCTCGCGGACGCTGCCGCTCCTGAACGCCCAGGAGAGCATCGATCTCCTCAGCCTGAACGTCGGTCGGGACAGGGTCGAGGCCGAGCCGGAGGCGGCCGCCGACGTGGTGCGTCTATGCGGGTACCTCCCGCTGGCGATTCGGCTGGCTGGTGCCAGATTGGCGCACCGGAGCGGCTGGCGGTTGGCGGACCTGGCCGGGCAGATGGCTGGCGACGCTCCGCTTCTGCACCAACTGGCCCAGGAAGACAGCACTGTCACCGGGGCCTTCGCTGCCTCCTATGAGCCGCTACCGAGTTCGACCAAGCGGGTGTTCCGATCCCTGGGCCTCTATCCCGGCAGCCGCTTCAGCGTGCCGGCAGTCGCCGCGCTGACCGGCTCGACGATCGCGGAAGCGCGCGCGGCGCTGGACGACCTCGTCGACAGGAACCTCGTGGAGGACCTGGACTCGACGCGATACCGACTGCACGACCTTATGCGGCAGTACTCCATCGACCTGTGCTCCGGTACCGACTCCGCGAGCGACCGAAAGGCTGGGCTGGCTCACCTATTCGACTTCACCCTGGAGATGGCGCTGAGGGTCGCCAAGACGTTGGAGTTCAACGACCTGGGCTCTCGCGTCACCCGACTCCCGTTCGAGCGACCCGAGTTGCTCGACGCGATCGGGGAGCCCACCGCCGACTGGATGGAGACGGAACGGACGGACCTGGTGACGATGGTGAGGGCAGCGCTCGATGAGGGATTCCACGAGCACTCCTGGCTACTGGCCCGTGCTCTCTGGCGATTCTGTTACATCCGCGGATACTTCGAGGACATCATCACGACCCATCGGGACGCGCTCACCGCTGCGGAAACATCTGGGGACGTCAGTGCGACGGCATTGATGAACAACTACCTCGCCTCCGGCTACGTCCGCACCGGCGACAACCGGAAAGCGTTGCATCATCTGACCCGCGCCGTCGCCCTCGCCACAGACTCGCGAGACGTACTGAACGCCGCGCGATACCGGGCCAATCTCGCCGCCGTCTTCTGGTGGAGCGGCAATCTGACCGAAGCGGTGACGGTCGGTCTGGAGTGCCTGCGCGACTACAAGGGGTACGGCAACATCAGGGTGCCGATGGTGCTGCCGAATCTCGGCATAGCGCTGATGGCCCTGGGACGTTATGAGGAGGCGCTGCGCCTGCATCGTCTGCACCTGGCGTGGGCCCGGACGAACTCCGACGAGTTCCACACGCTCAACGCTCTCAGTCACATCGGCGCCGTACGCCTCCGGATGGGTGACCTTCCGCAGGCGATCCGAATTCTCCTGGCCTCGTTGGCCCTGCGCGATCGCACCGGCCACCGGTACGCCGAGGCCGAGGTGCGCAACGACCTCGGGATGGCCTATCGCGGTCTGGGTCGTCTGGTCGAGGCCCAGCAGGAGCACGAGTTGGCCCGGAAGCTGGCGATCGGTTCGGGGGAGCGCCACGTCGAGGCGGCCGCGCTGAACGAACTCGGGCGCACCCTGCTGGCGCAGGGGCGAGGCGGCGAGGCGTACGAGGTGCACCAGGAGGCCTTGCGGTTGGCTACTCGGATCGCGCACCCACACGAGCAGGGTCGAGCGCTGGCCGGGCTCGCCGAACACTTCGCCCGCATCGACCCGGCCGAGGCCCGACGGCACTGGGAGCGGGCGTTGGCGATCTTCCGACGGATGGGTGTGCCGGAGCGCTTCGAGGCCGAACGTCGCCTCGCCGAGTTGGTTGACCAACCCTGGTCGCAGAGCGCTGGCCAGCCTGAACGCCGCTTATCGATTTCTTATCGGCAGGCCCGGTAACTTTCCCGCTGTATCGGCGAACGGGGGAGGTTCTGCCCCAGGGCAGAACCGGGTCGTCGACACTCCCCCGCTGCCAGGTCCCCCCAGCGACCTCGGCGGCGGGTCGGTAGGGAAGGAGCGGCGCCAGCCGTTGCGCCGTCAGCACCCGGTGCGATCGTCAGCGTGACGCCGCTCCTTCCGCTCGCCGTCGTACCGCACCGATAGGCTCACGACCGTGACCGAACCCGCCCAGCTCAGCCACGTCGACCGCGCCGGTGCGGCCCGCATGGTCGACGTCTCCGCCAAGGCGGTGACGGGCCGGTTGGCCGTCGCGGCCGGCCGTCTGCGGACCACCCCCGAGGTCATCGACCTGTTGCATCGCGACGGGCTGCCCAAGGGAGACGCGCTGGCCGTCGGGCGGCTGGCCGGGATCATGGGGGCCAAGCGCACTCCTGACCTGATCCCGCTCTGCCACCCGATCGCCCTGCACGCCGTCACCGTCGACCTGCGGTTGACCGCCGACACCGTGGAGATCACGGCCACTGCCCGCACGGCGGACCGGACGGGGGTGGAGATGGAGGCACTCACGGCGGTCGCGGTCGCTGGTCTCGCCTTGGTCGACATGGTCAAGGCGGTCGACCCGGCGGCCTCGGTGGAGGCGGTCCGGGTGCTGCGCAAGGAGGGCGGCAAGACCGGCGAGTGGGTCCGGCCGGAGGACCGGCCGTGATCCGGGCGCGGGTGATCGTCGCTTCCAACCGGGCCGCGGCCGGTGTCTACGCCGACACCAGCGGGCCGCTGCTCGTCGCCGGGCTGCGTGAGCTGGGCTGCCAGGTCGACGACCCGGTCGTGGTGCCCGACGGCGAGCCGGTCGGCGACGCCTTGCGGGCCGCCCGCGCCGACGGTGTCGACGTGGTGCTGACCAGCGGTGGCACCGGAGTGACCCCGTCGGATCGGACCCCGGACGTGACCCGGAGCCTGCTGGATTACGAGATCCCCGGCATCGCCGAGGCGATCCGCGCGCACAGTCGTCACCGGGTGCCGACGTCGGTGCTGTCCCGGGGTCTGGCCGGGGTCGCCGGTCGGATGCTCGTGGTCAACCTGCCCGGCTCGACCGGTGGCGCCCGGGACGGCCTGGCCGTTCTCGGGCCGATCCTCGGGCACACCATCGACCAGCTTCGCGGTGGGGACCACTGACCGCTTCGCGGTGGTCACGGCCGGCCGGTGCACGCCAGGCCCGGGCGGCTGTCGGTCCGTGCCGATAGGCTCGGTCGGTGAGCACGGAAACCGCACCCACAGCGGATCGGGTCACCGCACCCCCGCCAGCCGAGTGGGAGGAAGCGCGTTCGCGGGTCTACGCGGTCGGTCTGGCCGCCGCGCTGCCCGCCGTCGCCCGACCACTTGTCGACACTGACGGGTCGACCCTGGCCGAGCCGTTGACGACCCGCACCGACCTGCCGGCGTTCCCGACCTCCAGCGTCGATGGCTGGGCGGTGCGCGGCCGTGGGCCGTGGCGCGTCGTCGGCCGGGTCCTGGCCGGCAGCACCCCCGCGCCGCTCACCGAGGACGACACGACCGTGGAGATCGCGACCGGTGCGATGGTGCCCGACGGGGCCACCGCCGTGCTGCGCGTGGAAGAGTCGACGAGCGCCGACGGCCTGGTGAGCGGCGTTCCCCGGGAGACACCCGAGTGGCGGAAGCCCGGCGAGGAGGCGTACGCCGACGAGGAGTTGTTGCCGGCCGGCACGCCGGTCGACCCGGCGGTGATCGGCCTGGCGGCCGCCTGTGGGCACGACACGCTGCGGGTTCGGCGGGCGCCGCGTGCCGCGCTGCTGGTCTTCGGCGACGAACTGCTGACGGCGGGCCCGCCCGCGGCCGGTCGCGTCCGTGACGCGCTGGGCCCGGCGGTGCCGGCGTGGCTGCGGCGGTACGGCTGCCAGGTCCGCCCATCCGACGTGGTCGGCCCGGTGGCCGACACGCTGCCCGCGCACGTGGCGGCCCTGCGCTCGGCGCTGAGCAACACCGACCTGGTCTGCACCACCGGTGGCACGATGAACGGCCCGGTCGACCACCTGCACCCGACGCTGGAGGCGCTGGGCGCCGACTACGTGGTCAACACGGTGGCGGTCCGGCCTGGCTTCCCGATGCTGCTGGCCCGGCTGACCGGCCCCGACGGGCGAGCCCGGTTCGTGGCCGGGCTGCCGGGCAACCCGCAGTCCGCCATCGTCGCGCTGGTGTCGTTGGTCGCCCCGCTGCTCGCCGGCCTCCAGGGCCGGTCGATGCCGGTGCTGCCGCAGGCCACGTTGGCCGAGCCGGTTCCCGGTCGCGGTGACCACACCCACCTGGCGCTGGTCCGACTGGACCGGGCCGCCGGCGTCGCGTCCCCGGTCCGCCACGTCGGCTCGGCGATGCTGCGGGGCCTGGCCGGCGCGGACGGGTTCGCCGTCATCCGACCCGGCACCAGCGGCGAGCCGGGCGACCGGGTGCCGATCGTGCCACTGCCGTTGTTTCCCGGGGAGCGTGCATCGTGACCGCACCAGCGATCACCTTCGGCGAGGTCACCGACCAGCCACTCGACCTCGCCACCCACGAGGCGGCGGTCGCCGACCGCCGGGCCGGCGCCGTGGTGTCCTTCCAGGGTGTGGTCCGCGACCACGACCACGGCCGCCAGGTCACGAGCCTGGAGTACGAGGGGCACCCGAGCGCCGCGCAGGTGCTGCGCGAGGTGGCCGCCGAGATCGCGGCGGAGCCCGACGTCTACGCGGTGGCTGTCTCGCACCGGGTCGGCCCCTTGGCGATCGGTGACGTGGCGTTGGTCGCCGCGGTGAGCACCGCGCACCGTGCGGCGGCCTTCGCGGCCTGCGCCCGGCTGGTCGACGAGGTCAAGGCGCGACTGCCGATCTGGAAGCGGCAGGTCTTCACCGACGGCACCGAGGAGTGGGTCAACTGCCCCTGACGGGTCGACGTGCCCTGGCCCCTCAACGGTGGCCGTTGACCACCGCGGCCCTGGAGAGCCGATCGCCGTAGAACGCCGGCTCCGCACCTGGTCGCCAGGGCAGCGCGGCGACCAGCACGATCAGCGCGAGCGCGAGCGAGTTTTCCATCAGTGCGCCGAACAGGCCGTCCTGGTAGTGCGACATCTCCGGCAGTTGGTGTTCGTACGGCCAGATCGGAGAGATCAGGAAGAGCAGGTAGAGCCCGATCGCGGCGACGCCGTGGCGGAGCCCGGTCAGCGTCGGGTACCAGATCGGCGGGCGGAGCCCGTTGACTCCGGGTAGCCCGCCGAAGGCCTGCCCCTGGCCGGTGCGCTGCGGTATCCCCCGGCTCGCCTCGCGGCGACGCACAGCCGCGTCGGCCAGCACGATGATCGCCGGGATCACCCAGACCAGGTGGTGCGTCCAGGAGATCGGGCTGATCACGTTCGCGGTGAGACCCACCAGCGTGAAGGCGGTCAACTCGTCACCGTCGGCGCGGGAACTGGCCGCTCGGGACAGGCCCAGCGCCAGGACCAGCACCGAGAAGGCGAGCCACAGCAGCCCTGGGGTCTCGATCGAGTCGTACAGCCGGGCGAGCAGACCGGCGAGGGACTGGTTGGGCGTCATGTCCGCCGCGCCGACCCGTTCGGTCTGCCACAGCACGCTGCCGAAGTAGGTCCGCGACTCGTCACCGACGATCGCGAAGCTTCCCACCGTCACACCGATCGTGGTGCCGATGGCGGTGGCCGCCACCCGCCACTGACGGGTGATCAACAGGTAGGCGATGAACAGCGCGGGGGTGAGCTTGACCGCGGTGGCGAGGCCGATACCGGCCCCGGCCCAGGCCCCGCCGTAGATGAAGCGCAGCAGTGGGCCGTCGGTGGCGGCGTAGTGGGTGCCCCGGCGGGACCGCCAGCGGAGGCCGATCAGGTCGGCCATGATCAAGGCGAACAGCAGGATGTTGACCTGGCCGTAGCCGAGCGTCTCCCGACCTGGCTCGATGGCGACCGCGAGCGGCACGGCCACGGCCACCGTGAACCACAGTGGCCAACCCAGTCGGTCCACGATGGGTCGGAGCAGCCCGGCCAGCACCAGCGCCAACGCGGCGATGCTGGCGGCGGCGTTGACCAGGCCGGCCGCACCGATCGGCAGCTGCGCCATCGGCAGCATGACCAGCCCCGCGAAGGGTGGGTAGGTGAACCCGAGCGTGGTTTCGGGCGCGATGAACTCGTAGAGCTCGTGACCGCTCGCCCACCACACCACGGCACCGTGGTAGATCTTCATATCGAAGAAGTTGTACGGTCGCCCGAAGGTGCCGATGGCGAGCCATGCGGCATAGGCGACGGCAGCCACGATGGCAACCCGTACGACGTTCCTGCGATCGATCCCGCGCGTCACACGGTCGATCCCGCGCGTCACACGTTGGATTGGGGCGAGGCGGTCCGCCCGTCTACCGACAGCCGTCGGCATGGCGTGGCCACCCCCGTACCAAGGTCGTCCTATCCGTCCAGGTCCTGCACGGAGCCTAGAACGGCGCCTCACGTCAGTGCCTCCCGCGTTATGCGACCGTGTCCGATCCCACACATGTTTTTGACATTTCCACCGCGTTAACGCCTAGCGGGTGGTTCAGGTAATTCGTGCCCTTAGCGGGGGGTGGGCGTGGGGCGGAGACGGATCGACGCAGGTCAGCCGGGGAGCCGACGTGCGGTGGACGCGGAGCGGACGGCGATCCGGGCCTCGCGTCGGGCGGTCCGGACGGCACGTTGCACGGAACGTCGAGAGTGGCCGATGCGATGGCCCGTCCGCCACCGCAGACCCGGCTTGCCGCCGGTGTCCGCCGCGGCGAGCAGCAGACCGCCGAGGAGCCCGAGGTTCTTCAGGGCGTGGACCTGGTTGTTGTTCTTGGCGATCGGGTCGTCGTTCTTCCAGAAGGGATGCCCGGCGATGGTCACCGGCACCAGCGTGCCGGCGAGGACCAGCGCCGCGGGTCGGCTGAACCGGCCGGTGGCCAACATCAACCCGGCGCTGACCTGCGCGACCGCGTTGAGTCGGATCAACGTCTCGGTCTCGGTGGGGAAGCTCGGGTGTGCCTTCTTCAGCATCGGTGCGACCTTGTCGGTCACCGGTTTGGCGGCGACCGCCAGCCGGCCGGGAGCACGGAAGTTGCGATACCCGCTGACCACGAAGATGCCGCTCAGCATGGCGCGGGCGAGGGAGCGTACGGGCGTCATGGATCAGTCATACCCCGTCGCGGCGTTTGCTACCCGGGCAACCGCAGGATCGGATTGGTGTTCGTACACGTGCGCCACGCCGAATCGAGCGACCGTCACGGATGGACGGGCGCTGGCAGGTAACGTCGCGCGGGTGACCACGCTGCGGCTACGCCCCGAGGATCCGGCCGACGCCGGCTCGGTCCGCCGCGTGCTGGCCGCGGCCTTCGCCCGCCCGGACGTGGTGACGCCGCCGGAGGTCAGCCTGGTCGACGAGCTGCGCGGCACCACCGTCTGGTTGTCGGAGTTGGCCATGGTCGCCGAGTACGGCGGTGAGGTGGTCGGTTACGCGTTGCTCACCCGGGTGCGGCTGCGGCCGGATCGCGGCTCCGACGTGCCTGCGCTGGCACTCGGCCCGGTCGCCGTCGCGCCGCACCGGCAGCGTGTCGGCCACGGCACGGCGGTCGTGCAGGCCGCCCTGGACGCCGCCACCGAGTTGGGTGAGCGGCTCGTCGTCGTTCTCGGCGCCCCGGCCTTCTACCGCCGGTTCGGGTTCGGCCCGGCGAGTGAGCTGGGCCTGACCGGCCCGTGGGCGGGCCTCGGTGAGCCGTGGCAGGCGCTGGTGCTGCCGCCGTCCACCAGCGAGGAAGGCACCCCGCCTCGCGGTGAGGTGCTCTTTCCGGCGCCCTGGTCGAAGGTCTGACCGGGACGACGCGGTGGGTGGCGGTCAGGCCGGCTGCGTCCGCAGATACCGGCCGAAGTGCGGGACCGTGAAGGCGACAGTGCCCCGCTCACCGGAGTAGATCAGCCCTTTCTTGATCAGCGCGTCCCGGGCTGGGGAGAGGCTGGCCGGTTTGCGGCCGAGGGCTCGGGCAATCTCCGCGGTGGGCACGGCCGCGTCCATGTCGTCGCGGACCACCGCGCCGGGCTCGCCCTCCACCGCGGACATCGTGGCCATCGCCCGCATGTACTCGCGTTCGGCGGGAGTGGCCCGTTCGAAGCGGGACCCGAAGAACCCGACCGCCAACTCGGCCTCCGCCTCGGGCGCGGCGACCCGCACATCGGCGGCGGTGATCGGCGATCGCGGCGCATGATCCCAGGTCGCCTTGCCGTACGCCTGGACGAAGTAGGGGTAGCCGCCGGACTTCTCGTAGAGCAGGTCGAGGGCCTTCTGTTCGTATTCGACCTCCTCGCGCTCGGCGGGCGCGCAGAGCGCCCGGTCGGCGGCGATCCGGTCGAGCCGGTCGATGCGTTGATAGCGGAACAACCGTTCCGAGTACGACTTGGCGGCACTGAGCACGGCCGGCAGGTGTGGAAGGCCGGCGCCGACGACGATCAGCGGCGCGCCGAGCTGGGACAGCTCGTGGCAGGCGGCGCAGAGCGCCGACACGTCCTCCGGGCCGAGATCCTGCATTTCGTCGATGAAGATGGCGATGCCGGTGCCGACGTCGCTGGCCACGGCGGCGGCGTCACTGAACAGCTCGACCAGGTCGATCTCGATGTCGCCGGAGTCGGCCCGACCACTGGCGGCCGGTACGTCGATGCCGGGCTGCCACCGGTCGCGCAGCTTGGTGGCGGCACCGGCCCGGCCGGTCGGGGTGGACCGCTGGGCGAACGCCTTGAGGACGCCGAGGAACGCGTCGATCCGGTCCGGTGCCCGGTGCCGGGGGGCCAACTCCCGGACCGCCATGTGCAGCGCGGCGGCGACCGGCCGGCGCAACGACTGGTCCGGTCGAGCCTCGATCTTGCCGCTGCCCCAGAGCCGGTTGATCGCCTGCGATCGGAGGGTGTTGAGCAGGACCGTCTTGCCGACGCCACGCAGGCCGGTGAGCATCAGGCTGCGCTCGGGTCGGCCTCTGGCGATGCGCTCGAGCACGATGTCGAAGACGTCCAGCTCCCGCCCCCGCCCAGCGAGTTCGGGCGGACGCTGGCCGGCGCCCGGCGCGTACGGGTTGCGGACCGGATCCACGCATCGCAGATTATCGGGCCGTCTAGCTGCGGGGCTAGACATGGATAGATGGAGCTACCGGCGTGTCGGAACCGTCGACAACAAACTAGTGCTGTCTAGCCTCCACGCTAGACAGCCCTAGTTTTGCCAATCGGGGGCGATCGACCCTCCCGATCGGGCTACCGCTTCTTCAGACAGAGCACGTAGTCGAACAGGTCCACCGAGTTGTCGTGCACGTAGTTCGCGGTCGCCTGCGGCGCGAGCGTCTCGCACCGGTCGCCGTCGGTGGTAGCCGGAATGCGCAGCAACACCTGATAGGTGTTCGGGCCGCACGGCACCTTGCGGAGCTGCGCGTCGTCCTCACTGCCGTCGTTCACCACGCAGTCGCCCCGCGCGAACTCCTCGTCGAGCGTCGGCACGGCCGACGGTGGCGCGTCACTGGGCAGCGCTGGTGGAACGACCGGAGCGCTCGTCGACGGGGTCCGCGCCACGTCGCTGCCAGCGTCGGCCACCTTCCAGATCGCCCAACCGGCCAGGCCGAGGCACGGACACAGCACGAGCAACACCACCGCCGCGATGATGAGAGCGACGTTGCGGCCGCTCTTCGTCGGCGCGGCGGGCGGCATCCCGTACCCGCCGGCAGGCTCCTGAGCCCACGGCGCGGGAGGCTGACCCGGTATCGGCCCGGCCGGCTGACCGGGCGTCGGGCCGGCCGGCGGGAACGGCCCGGCCGGCGGGAACGGCCCGGCCGGCGGGAACGGCCCGGGCGGTGGGAACGGCCCGGGCGGTGGGTATCCCGGGCCGGAGGTCGGCGGCGGCGCCCACATCGGCGTGGTCGGCGGCTCCGGGTCGCTGGGCGGCGGCGCCCACATGGGTGCCGTCGGTGGCTCCGCGCCGACCGGCGGGGGACCCCACTGCTGCCGGGTCGGGTCGTCCCCGGGTGGCGGGGCGCTCCACTGGGGCACTGTCGGATCGGCCGGTGGTGAGCTGTCAGGGCCGCCGGGCGGGCGCTGGTACGGGTCGTCCGGTTGATCGGAACCCGCAGGTCCGTAGGTCGTCATGTCATCCCCGGGGGTGGGTGGTCTCAGCGTTTCTTGAGGCAGAGGACGAAGTCGAGAGAGTCCAGCGCACTGTCGAAGAGGTACCAGTCGGTATAGCCCTCGACCTTGTCGCACTTGGCCTTGGCGTCCCGCTCGCCGCTGGTCGGGCCGTCGATCCGGCTCAGCACCTCGTACGACTTCGCGGCACAGCCGCTGATCAGCAGCTTGGGCTTGCCGCCAGCGGCGCCCTCGTTGCGGACACACTGGCCGACCTTCGCGAACCGGGGATCGGCCGACGACTCCGGGGCGGCCGCGCTCGGCGGGGGCTCGGCCACATCTGCGCTGGGCTCACCGGCAACCGCCGAACTGCTCGGCGCGGCTGCCGGTGGCGTGTCGCTCTGCCCGCTGCGGAACCAGAACGCGCCAGCGACGGCCACCAGCAGGACGACGGCCAGTACCGCGATCAGCGGCCCCCGACCGCGCCGACCCGGGGCCGGATCCTCGCCGTACGGGTCGTCGGGCCGGTACGGCGGCTGCCCGCCGTACGGGTCGTCAGGCTGGTAGGGCGGCTGCCCGCCGTATGTCGGGGTCGGCTGGTACGAGCCGCCGTAGGGCGTGCCGGGCGCGGCACCGTAGGGCGTCCCCGTACCGCCTCCGTAGCCAGCAGTGGGTGGGTCGCCGTACGGCCCGGGCCGTCCCTGCGGCGGGGGCGGGTACGACGGAACCGCCGGCGGATAGGACTCCGGCGCGGGCGGGTAGGGCTGCTGCACCGGGTGGCCCGGTGTCTCATCGGGTCTCTGGCCACGCCACGGCCCCGGGTGGCCGCCCCCCGGCTGTCCGTAGTTCGTCATGCCGCCCTCCTGCACGAGTGGTGAGAGGCCGGCCACCAAAGCGCGACGCGGACTCCGAGGTCACCGTAGCGTGGCCCACTGATGAGCTCACCTGCACCGAGCACCACGGCCCTCGCCGGCCGTCGCGCCACCACCACGCCAGCCCTGATCTGGACCGCGTTGATCGTGGTCTACCTGCTCTGGGGGTCGACCTATCTGGCCATCCGGATCGCCGTGGAGACGTTGCCTCCGCTGCTGTCGGCCGCCCTGCGTTTCGCCGTGGCCAGCCTGATCCTGGCGGTGGTGCTGCGACTGCGTCGAGGCCCCGGCGCGCTGCGGGTGGACCGACGGCAACTCGGCTCCGCCGCGTTGGTCGGGGTGCTCCTGCTCGCCGCCGGCAACGGCCTGGTGGTGCTCGCCGAATCGGGGCCGCCGGGTGTGGCGGTGCCGTCCGGGATCGCCGCGCTGCTGGTGGCCACGGTGCCGCTGCTGGTGGTGCTGTTGCGCTCGGCCACCGGGGACCGGCCGCCGCTCTGGACGTTCGCCGGGGTCACCCTGGGCTTCGTCGGCCTCGTCCTGCTGGTGCTGCCGGGCGGTAGTTCGTCAGCGGTGCCGCTGCTCGGGGCGCTGACCGTGGTGGCGGCGGCCTCCTCCTGGTCGGTCGGGTCGTTCCTGTCCGGACGGATTCGGATGCCCGCCGACCCCTTCGTGGCCACGGTGTACGAGATGATGGCCGGCGCGCTGGTGCTGGCGGTCGTCGCCGCCGGTCGGGGTGAACTGGCCGACTTCCACCCGGCGGCGGTCAGCACCCGATCCTGGTTGGCGCTGGGCTACCTCATGGTGGCCGGCTCACTGGTGGCCTTCACCGCGTACGTCTGGCTGCTGCACAACGCGCCGATCTCGCTGGTGTCGACGTACGCCTACGTGAACCCGGCAGTCGCGGTGGGGCTCGGCGCGCTGCTGGTGGCCGAGCAG
This sequence comes from Micromonospora sp. CPCC 205558, assembly GCF_036902955.1. Classification (NCBI taxonomy): domain Bacteria; kingdom Bacillati; phylum Actinomycetota; class Actinomycetes; order Micromonosporales; family Micromonosporaceae; genus Micromonospora; species Micromonospora sp. CPCC 205558. Next base: position 111,830 of record NZ_JBAKHR010000006.1, on the reverse strand, counting down.
GTCACCCCGCAGGTGCTGCTCGGCGGTGCCGTCATCGTCGCCGGGGTCGCCCTGGTGGTGACCACCGAACGGCCGGGTCGGGCGGGCGCGGGATCACGATCGGGGACCACGCGGGTGCGCGAGCGCCAGTAACGTCCGGCCCATGTCGGCCGTCGCGCTGGTGTCGATCGCGCTACTCGGCACGTTGGTGGGCCTCGTCGTACCCCCGGTGTCGCGGCGCTTCGCCACGGCGGACGCCCACTCACGGGCGTTCCCGGGGTCGCAGCCGGTCCGGCGGCCCTGGGTCGACCCGATGGTGGCGGCCATCGTCTTTGTCGGCCTTGCCGTCGCCGTGGGTGACAATCCGGCGCTGCCGGTCTTCCTGGCGGTCGCGACGGTCGGTCTGGTGCTGGCGCGGGTCGACCTGGCCTGCCTGCGGCTGCCCGACCCGTTGGTCCTCGTCGCGGGGATGCTGGCCCTTGGTGGTCTGACCGCCGCGGCGCTGCTGGCCGGCACTCCCGGCCGGCTGCTCGGCGCGCTGGGCGGTGCGACTGTCGCGGTCGCGGCGCACGTGCTGCTGGCCCTGTTGCCCGGCTCACGACTGGGCTTCGGGGACGTGAAACTCGCCGCCGTCCTCGGCCTACCGCTCGGCTGGTTGGGCCGGGATGCCCTGCTCACCGGGCTACTCCTGCCGCACGTGCTGCACGGCGGTCTGGCGCTCGGTCTCCTTGCCGCACGGCGGGTCCGTCGGCACACCCTTCTGCCGCTCGGCCCGGCCCTGCTGCTGGGAGCCTGGCTCGCCGTCCTCCTGACCTGACCCCCCCACCCCACCCACCCCACCCCACCCACCCCACCCCACCCCACCCCACCCCACCCCACCCCCAGCTCCGCCGATCTTGCGGTTTCTGCGGCGACAAAAGGTGCATTCCGCGCAGAGCGGCGACCAAAAGTGCAAGATCGACGAGGGTGCGCGCGGGGTGGGTCAGATCAGGCGGAGTTGGCGGTCCTTGGGGCGGCGGGGTTCCGTTTCGCCGAAGCGTTCGAACAGGCCGGGGTCGATGGTGGCGAGGAACGGCGAGGGGGCGCAGTCGCGCTCGCTGCCGTGGCGGGTGCGGCGGGCGGCGTGACTGACGTACAGCCGGTCCTGGGCCCGGGTCAGGCCGACGAAGAAGAGCCGGCGCTCCTCCGCGACGGCGTCCTCGTCCGGCGTCGAGCCCGGCCAGCGCAGCGGCAGCAGCCCGTCCTCGACGCCGACCAGGAAGACCACCGGAAACTCCAGGCCCTTCGCGGCGTGCAGGGTGAGCAGCGTGACCGCCTCGGCACGCGGGTCGAGCGCGTCCACCTCGGCGCCGGTGGCCAACTGCGACAGGAAGGTCTCCAGGTCGTCGCCGCAGCGTCGGGCCAGCGGGGTCAGCAGGTCCACGGCCGAGCGGACGTCCTCGGGACGGACCGCGCTGCCCGCGCCATCCAGGGTGGGCACGGCGAACCGCTCCGCGACCACCTGACCGGCCAGCCGCACCCGGGCGGCCAGCGAGCCGGCCAGACCGTCGGCGTGCCGCAGCTCGCGGGCGATGGCCGCCACCCCGGGCCGATCCCGCAGGCGGTCGTGGGAACGCTTCTGCACGGGGATGTTGGCCCGGGTCAGGGCGTCCACGATCGGGGCGGCCTGCGCGTCGGTGCGGTACAGCACGGCGATGTCGGAGAACGACAGCGAGGTGGACCGGCCGTCGATGCGACCCGAGTCCAGCGACCGGTGCGACAGCCCGCCGACCAGGTCGTCGACGGTACGCACCACGAAGTCGGCCTCCTCGGCCACCGACGCCGCCGGGTAGCGCCCGACCAGCGGGGCCTCCGGGTCGAGCCGGGCTGGGTCCAGTCGTCGACCCCGGACCAGCGACGACGGTGCGATGGCCTGCACGGCGGCGGCCAGGATCGGGGCCGACGAGCGGTAGTTGCGGTTGAGCCGGACCAGTCGGGCGTCGGTGAAGTCTTCGGAGAAGCGCAGGAAGTAGCCGACGTCGGCGCCCCGGAACGAGTAGATCGCCTGGTCCGGGTCGCCGATCGCGCAGAGGTTGCCGTCGGCGGGGCTGAGCAGCCGCAGCAGCTCGTACTGCACCTCGTCGACGTCCTGGTACTCGTCGACGAAGATCCACCGCCAGCGGTCCCGGTACCGCTCGACCAACTTCCGGTCGGCCCGCAGCAGCTCCACCGGCAGGGTCACCAGCTCGTCCAGGTCGACCAGGTCCTGCTTGCGCAGCAGCGACGTGTAGGTGGCGCTGTCGTCGCCGGCCTCGGTGCGGGCCGCCGCCCGCTCGGCGTCGTCGGCGATCCGGAAGTCGGCCGGGAGGCCCGCCGCGTCGGCGTTCTCCCGGAGGATCATCAACCCCAGCGCGTGGAACGTGCCCACGGTGACGTCCTCGGCGACCGGGCCGAGCAGGCCGTCGAGGCGGTGCCGCAGCTCCTCGGCGGCGCGGCGGGTGAACGTGATCGCGAGGCAGTGCTCGGGAAAGACGTTCAGCTCCGCGCAGAGGTACGCGATCCGGTGGGTGAGCGTCCTGGTCTTGCCGGTGCCCGGACCGGCCACGATGAGCAGCGGGCCGCCGGGTGCGGAGGCCGCCACCCGCTGCATGGCGTCCAGTCGGTCCAGCAGACCGGTGCCGACCTCCTCCATGCCGGAGAGCATCGGCTCGAACGGCTCGTGCGGAGACGGCGGCGACGCGATCGGCGGCGCGGGCGTCGGGGTCGGCTTACGCTTCGGCTCCGACTTCGCCGCCGCGGGACGCTTGGCCGCGACCCGGGGAGCCGGCTCGGTGGGCCGTCGCTGCGCCGGCACCGGTACGTCGAACAGCGTCTCCTGCGCGCCCAGCTCGGCCGGCTCGAAGAGAGTGATCACGCCGTACTCGCCGTCGTAGCCGGGCACCCGGCGGACGTCGCCGCGCCGCAGTCGCCCGATGCCCTCGGCGAGCAGCTCACCACCGGCCTGCGCGATCTCGCTCAGCGGCGTCGTGGTCAGGATCTCCAGCTCGGGGCCGAGTGCGGCCAGCAACTCGTTGAACCGCCCCTCGACCTTCTTCGAGCGGGCACCCACCTTGTTGATCTCGCCGAGGATTTCGGCCAGCGGCACCAGGTGGGTGACGTCCCGGGCGTGCGCCGGCCGGTGCCCGTCCGGGCGGTCGGCCAGCTCCTCGATCCGGCTGAGGACACCCACGGTGAGGGGTTTGCCGCACTCGGGGCAGCGCCCGTCGGCGGCCCGGGTGCGCTCCGGAGACCAGTTGACCCCACACAGCCGGTGACCGTCCGCGTGGTACTTGCCCTCCTCCGGGAAGAACTCGATGGTGCCGGCCAAGCCGTCGCCGGTACGCAGCGCCTCCCGAACGGCGAAGTAGTCCCGTTCGGCGGTCAGCACCGTCGCCTCCCGGCCGAGAGCCGGTGGCGAGTGCGCGTCCGAGTTGGACACCAGCTGGTAGCCGTCCAGGCTGCCGACCCGCCAGTTCATCGCAGGGTCGGAGGAGAGCCCGGTCTCCACGGCGAAGATGTGTTCGGCCAGGTCGGCGTAGCAGTCCGCGATTGCGTCGAAGCCGGACTTCGAGCCCAGTGCGGAGAACCAGGGCGTCCAGATGTGCGCCGGCACCAGGAAACCGTCGGGGCTGGCTTCCAGGGTGATCTCCAGCAGGTCGCGGGAGTCAAGTCCGAGGATCGGCCGGCCGTCGGAGCCGAGGTTGCCGATCCGGCCGAGCGCGGTGTTGAACCGGGCCACCGCCTCAAGATCCGGCAGGTAGATCAGGTGGTGCACCTTGCGGGTCCGGTCGTCCCGCTTGTAGATGGTGGAGATCTCCACGCTCAGCATGAACCGGACCGGGTCCGCCTCCGCCGTCCCGGCGAGTCGGGGTGGCAACCGGCGGGCGATGTCCCGTTCCGCCTCCGGGTCGAGCCGGTAGAGACCCGGCTCGGCCGGGCGCAGCGTCTCCACCAGGTGGTCGTACCAGGCGGGGTGGGTGAAGTCGCCGGTGCCGAGCAGGCCGATGCCCTTACGTCGGGCCCACCACGCGAGGTTCGGCAGGGTGAGGTCACGGCTGCACGCGCGCGAGTACTTCGAGTGGATGTGCAGGTCCGCGACGAATGGCGGGAGGCCACCGGGGGGTACGGCGCTGAACGGGGGCACGCCGCATCCTGTCACGCCCGCCGCGCCGGCCACCCGCCGCCACGCGCGGACGTGACATCCGCTATGCCGAGCGCAGCTCGACCAGACTGATCTGCGGCTCCGCGCCGACCCGGACCGGCGGCCCCCAGAAGCCGGCGCCGTTGGTCACGTAGACCTTGGTGCCGTCGACCTCACCGAGCCCGCTGACCACCGGCTGCTCCAACCGGACGGCCAGGTTGAACGGCACCATCTGCCCGCCGTGGGTGTGCCCGGACAGTTGCAGGTCGACGCCGTAGCGGGCCGCCTCCTTGGCCGCCAGCGGTTGGTGCGCGAGCAGGATCACGGGCCGGCTCGGGTCGCGGTCACCGAGAGCGGCGGCGAAGTCCGGCCCGGCGGCGAGGCCGGTGCCCGCCCCGGTGAGGTCGTTCACGCCGGCCAGGTCGAGCACGCCGCCCCGGGCCTGGATCTCCTGCCGCCGGTTCTGCAGCACCCGCAGACCGAGCCGGTCGACCTCCTGGACCCACTCCTCAACGCCGGAGTAGTACTCGTGGTTGCCGGTGACGAAGAAGCTGCCGTAGCGGGAGCGCAGGTCGCGCAGCGGCGCGGCTGCCGAGCCGAGCTCGGCGACGGACCCGTCGACCAGGTCACCGACGACCGCGACGAGGTCCGCGTCGAGCCGGTTGATCGCGGCGACGATCCGCTCGGTGTGTGCCCGGCCACGCAGCGGGCCGAGGTGGATGTCGGAGACGGTGGCGATGCGCAGGCCGTCCATGCTGCGGGGGAGTTTGGCGAGCGGGATCTGTACCCGGTCGAGGTGCGGCGGGCCGAGCGCCGTGCGGACGCCGTACCCCACTGTGCCAGTGGCGGTGAGGCCGGCGAAGATGGCCGCCCCACGGGCCAGCAGCAACCGACGGGACGGGTCGTGGTCCGGTGCCGCGACGGCGCCGGCGGCCGGCGGCTCGGTCGGCCCGGCGGCACCGACAAGCACCGGCTCCGGCGCGGCGGTGGTCGGCTCCGCGGCGACCACCCGACGGCGCTGCACCAGCCGGGTGACGAGCATCGGGACTTCCAGCACGACAAGCACGATCAGCAGGTAGAACATCAGCGCGAGCCACACGTAGCCCGGCCAGGCGAGCCAGTAGAGCCCGGCCTGCGTCCCGGCCATCGTGACCGGCACGAGCAGGGCCAGCACCAGGGCGGCGACCCCGCCGATCCGTCGCCAGCGGCCCGGTGTGGTGGTGTCCCGAACGAGCCGCTTCCACAGGTAGAGGTGGATGAGACCGGTGACCAGCGCCAGGACAGCCACGAACCCCAGAACCGCCATCATGTGTGCGCCTCCCTCAACCGCCCGCGAACGGGGGCAGGACATCGATCGTGGCCCCGGCCGGTAGGGGTGCCTGACGATCATGACAGGTGACGCCGTTCACGAGGAAACTCGCCACCCGCAGCACTCCGGCGAGCCGGTCGCCGTGGCGCTGGGTCAGCTCGGCCGTGAGGTCGTCGAGTGACCGCCCGGCGGGGACGGCCTCCTCGGCGCGGCCGGCGGCGGCGCGGGCGCCCGCGAAGTAGCGGATGGTCAGCGAAGGCCCCTGCACGCTCAGCCTCCGATCGCGGACATCGGGCGGGTCGGCTGGAGGAAGGTGGGATCGTCGATGCCGTGCCCGGCGCGCTTGCCCCACATCGCGGCACGCCAGCGTCGGGCCAACTCGTCGTCGTCCGCCCCGGCGCGCAGCGCGGCGCGCAGATCGGACTCCTCGGTGGCGAAGAGGCAGGCGCGGACCTGGCCGTCGGCGGTCAACCGGGTGCGGTCGCAGTCCCCACAGAAGGGGCGGGTGACGCTCGCGATCACACCGACGCGGGCCGGGCCGCCGTCGACCAGCCAGGTTTCCGCTGGTGCCGCGCCGCGCTCGGCCGGGTCGGGGCTGAGATCGAAGACGGTACGCAGCGAGGCCAGGATCTCCTCGGCGGTGACCATGGTGTCGCGGGCCCAACCGTGCTGGGCGTCCAGCGGCATCTGCTCGATGATCCGCAGCTGGTAGTCGTGGTCGAGGGCGAAGCGGAGCAGCGCCGGAGCCTCGTCCTCGTTGACACCACGCATCAGCACTGAATTGATCTTCACGGGGCTGAGCCCGGCGGCCGCCGCCCCGGCGAGCCCGGCCAGCACCGCGTCGAGGCGGGGGCGGCGGGTGAGCCTGGTGAACCGGTCCGGATCCAGGGTGTCCAGGGAGACGTTCACCCGATCCAGGCCGGCCGCCCGCAGCGCCGGGGCCAGCCGGTCCAGGCCGATGCCGTTGGTGGTCAGCGAGACCCGGGGGCGGGGTTCGAGGGCGGCGACCGCCGTCACGATGTCGACCAGCCCGGGTCGGATCAGCGGCTCACCGCCGGTGAACCGCACCTCGGTCACGCCGAGCAGCTCGACAGCCACCCGGACCAGCCGGACGATCTCCTCGTCGGTCAGCAACTCAGGGCCGGCCAGCCAGGGCAGCCCCTCCGCCGGCATGCAGTAGGTGCAGCGCAGGTTGCACTTGTCGGTGAGGGACACGCGCAGGTCCCGGGCGACCCGGCCGTACCGGTCGACGAGGACGCCGTCGGTCCCCGGGGCGGCGCTCACCTGTCGACCGTAGCGCGCTCGGCCCGGCCCAGGACGGCACGGGAGGTCTGGACGACCACATCTCGGTAGCTGGCACCGAAGAGCGCGGTGTGCACGAGCAGCAGGTGCAGCTGATGCAGTGGCACACGTTCCTGCCAGCCGTCCGCCAGTGGCCAACTCTCCTGGTAGGCGGCGAGCACCCGGCCCAGGTGGGGGACGCCACCGAAGAGGGCGAGCTGGGCGAGATCCGTCTCCCGGTGCCCACCGTGCGCGGCCGGGTCGACGAGCCAGGCCCGGTCGTCGGCCCCCCACAGCACGTTGCCCGGCCACAGGTCGCCATGGATGCGCGCGGGCGGCTCGTCGCCGCCGAGCCCGTCCAGGCGACCTGTCACCTGCTCGACCAGAACCGCATCGGCGCTGGTCAGCGCACCACTGTCAACTGAGCGCCGCAGGTAGGGGGTGAGGCGCCGCTCGGCGAACCAGGTCGACCAGCGCCCGCCGGTGGGTGTGTTGTCCTGTGGGAGCGAGCCGATGAACCCGGGCCAGGTGGCACCGAAGGCGGTTGCGCCTGCCCGATGCAGCCCGGCCAACTCCCGGCCGAAGCGCTCCGCGGCCTCCGGCGTCGGTTCGCCGGGCTCCACCCAGTCGAGCGCCAGCAGCTCCGGCAACACCACGATCACCTCGGGTACGGCGACCGCGCCCGCCTCCCGCAGCCAGCGCAGGCCGGCGGCCTCGGCGGCGAAGAAGCCCTCCGGCACCGGTCGGTCGGCGTTCTCCGGCCATGACTTGGCGAAGACGGAGTGGCCGTCTTCGAGGGTGAGCCGGGCGGCGGCGCAGATGTTTCCACCGGCGACCGGCGTCTCCCGGAGCCGCTGATGGGTCCGGAAGGTCGGGAGGTGCGCCGGATGCGCGCGCAGGTACGCCAGGTCCATCAGCGCACGGTAACCGCTCCTTACGACAGCCAGGTGTCCCCCGACGACATCGGCGCTCTTTCCGCACTCGTAGGTGTGGCGTGAGCAGGGAAAACACGCTAAGTAACTGTGGATAAGCCGCGTGTCGTCCACAGGGGTGGCCGGGCTCGGTGCCCCCACCGCAGGCTTCCGACATGACCTCGACCGAACGCCCTCAGCTCGCCGTCCGCTCACCCGCCGACCTGATCGCCGCCGTGCCGTACCTGCTCGGGTTTCACCCCACCGACAGCGTGGTCGCCGTGGCGCTGGTCGGTCGGCAGATCATCTTTGCCGCCCGCGCCGATCTGCCCGACCCGACCGATCCGGGCGGGCTGGCCGAGCACCTGGCTGGTGTGATCCGTCGGCAGGGCGCGGAGGCGGCCACCGTGGTGGGTTACGGGCAACCCGAACGGGTCACTCCGGCGGTGGACGCGGTGCGCGACGCGCTGGTCGGCACCGGCCTGCAGGTGCTCGACGCGCTGCGGGTCACCGACGACCGCTGGTGGTCCTACCTCTGCACCGAGCCCGACTGCTGCCCGCCCGAGGGCCGCCGCTACGACCCGACCGTCAACCGGGTGACCGCCTCGGCGGTCTTCGCCGGTCAGGTCGCACTGCCCGACCGGGCTGCCCTGGTGGCGCAGGTGGCACCGGTGGACGGCCCGGCTCGGGCCGCCGCCCGCGAGGCCACCGCACGCGCCGAGCTGAGACTGGCCGAGCTGCTCGAGCAGGCGCCCGAGAGCGACCTGCTCGGCGCTCGGGCGCTGCGCGCCGCCGGGGTGGCGGCGGTCCGCGAGGCCCAGCGCCGGCAGCGGCGTGGCGAACGGCTCGACGACGACGAGGTGGCGTGGCTGAGCCTGCTGATGACCCATCTGCCGGTCCGTGACCATGCCTGGGAACGCACCGACGGCCGGGACCGGGACATCGCGCTCTGGACCGACGTGCTGCGCCGCGCCGAGCCGGAGGTGGCCGCCGCGCCAGGTGCGCTGCTGGCATTCGCCGCCTGGCGTGCGGGACAGGGCGCGTTGGCGGCGGTCGCGCTCGAACGCACGCTCAGGCTGCACCCCGACTACTCGCTCGCCCTGCTGCTGGACGACCTGCTCCGGCGCGGCGTGCCCCCGGTCGAGCTGGACGGCTGGCCGTCGGTCGGGATGCCCGGGGTCATCCGCCCCCGTAAGAGGAGCCGACGTGGTCGCCGTTGACCCGCCCCGCCGTGCACGCGGTAATACCGACGGTGCTACCGGAATTGATACGCTGGAGGGCATGACCGTGAAGCGCTCCGTGAGCCTCCCTGACGACGTCGCGGAGTGGCTCGACCAGCAGCCCAACGTCTCGGCCGCCATCACCGCAGCGGTGCGGGCCCAGATGGGCGGGACGCACCTCGACGAGGTGCTGCGGCGAGCCGGCATTGAGGTGACGGAGGCGGGCCGGGCGCGGTGGCGGGAGCGCCTGGCGACGCCCATTCCGGCGGACGCTCTGGCCGAGGGGCGTCGGATGTTGGGTCGCGCCGAATGAGCGATGAGATCGCGGTCGTGTTCGACGCGTCGGCCTTGACGGCCTACATCGAGGGCAACGCCTCGGTGGGGGAGTTGATGCTGGAGGTCGCCGACGAGGGCCGGCAGGTTGCCGTCCCAGCGACCTGCCTGGCGGCGGCCTTCGCGAGCGTGGCTGACGAGATTGATGCCGCGCTACTGGCTCTGATGATGAGTGCCCCGATGATCCGTCTGCTGCCGCTCGACGCCGATGACGTGCGAGACACCGGCAAGCTGGCCCGCGCGGTGGACGGAGACATCTCGTTCGGCCAGGCCGCCATTGCGGCCCTGACACACGAGGCGCACTACGCGACCGTGCAGCCCAAGGTGGCGGCGAAGGTGCTACCGACCAACTGGAGCATCCTCGACCTGGCCTGACGGGCGACTGGGCGAGCCCTAGCCGACGGGGCCGATCTCCCTCGCCAGCCGGACGAAGCCCGCCCAGGCGGCCGGCTCGAACGTCAGCGTGCCGCCGTCCCGGTCCTTGGTGTCGCGTACGAGCACGACACCCGGCAGGTTGTCGGCCACCTCGACGCAGTTGCCACCGTTCGAGCTGCTGCGGGTGCTCGTGCGCCAACGGGCGCCGGTCAGGTCATCCATGCTCGCGCTCTCATCAGGTCGATGGTCAGGTCTCGCGGTAGCGCTAGCGACCTCACGCTATCCCAGACCGCCCAGAGTGGAGCAACGTCATTACTGAGGCGTCCGGCAGCCTGGCGGCAACGCCCTCCGTCGAAGGATGTACGCGTCGCTCCTGACCACGGCCGACGCAACCCGGTCACCACCGCCAGAGAATGATCTCGTGACCGTTCTCCGTGTTGGTAAGACATGACCCCCGAGTTGCTGCTGTCGCTGGCCGGGCTGGCCTTGATCGACAGCACCAGCATCGGCACCCTCTTCATCCCGGTCTGGCTGCTGCTCGCGCCCGGTCCGGTCAACGTCCGGCGGATCCTGGGTTACCTCGCCACCATCGCGGCGTTCTACCTCGCGGTGGGGCTGCTGCTGGTCTGGGGCGGCAGCACGCTGGGCGACGCGCTGGGCGGTGCCCTGGACAACCGGGGCGTCCTCTGGGCACAACTCGTCCTGGGCGTGGGAATGCTGGCGCTCAGCTTCCGCTACGACGGCAAGCGGCGTCCCCGTACCGGTGGTGTGTTGCGGTGGCGGGACCGGGCCACCGCCGGGGATTCGTCGGCCCGCTGGTTGGTAGGGCTCGCGCTGCTCGCGGCGCTCGCCGAGGTGGCGACCATGCTCCCGTACCTCGGCGCGGTGGGTCTGTTGACCACCTCGGGAGTTCCAGCGGCGGGCGTGGTGGGGTTGCTCACCGGGTACTGCCTGGTCATGGTGCTGCCGGCGGTGTTGTTGCTGGGTGCCAGGGTGGTCCGCCCGCGGCTGGTCGAGCCGGTGCTGGCCCGCCTGAACACCTGGATCGTCACGAAGGCGGGCAGCGCGTTGGGCTGGATCCTCGGCATCGCCGGTTTCCTGATCGCCCGCGACGCCGCCGCACGGCTGGCCCTGTTCGACCTGATCGACCAGATCGGTCGCTGACGGGCCGCTCGCGTCAGGCTGGCTGTTCCACCGTGATCCGGTGCGGCCCGGTGTAGACGTTCATGGTCCGCCCGCGCAGGAAGCCGACGAGTGTCATCCCCGCCTCGTCGGCCAGTTCGGCAGCGAGGGTGCTCGGGGCGGACACCGCGGCCAGCAGCGGCAACCCCGCCATCCAGGCCTTCTGGGTCAGCTCGAAGCTGGCCCGTCCAGAGACCAGCAGCAGGTGCCCGGCGAGCGGCAGCCGGCGTTCCCGCACGGCCCAGCCGATCACCTTGTCCACGGCGTTGTGCCGGCCCACGTCCTCCCGGAGCACCACCAGCTCGCCGTCGGGGGTGAACAAGCCGGCCGCGTGCAGCCCGCCGGTCCGATCGAAGCCGCGCTGGGCGGCGCGCAACCGGTCCGGCAGCTCGGCGAGCAGCGTGGCCGGCACGCTGAGCGGATCCGCCGCGACCGGGAAGAGCGACCGGGTGCGGACGGCGTCGATGCTGGCCTTGCCGCAGACCCCGCAGGAGCTGGTCGTGTAGAAGTTCCGGGACGGGTCGGTGGTCGGTTCCGGTACGCCGGGCGCGAGCACCACGTCCACCACGTTGTACGTGTTAGGTGTCTCCGCGCCGGCGCAGAGCTGTGCGGTCAGCACGTCGTCGGTCGACCGGATCAGTCCCTCCGTCAACAGGAACCCGATGGCCAGGTCCAGGTCGTCGCCGGGGGTGCGCATGGTGACGGCGAGAGGCTGGCGTCGGCCGGGGCCAGCCGCGCCGACCCGGATCTCCAGCGGCTCCTCCACGGCGAGCGTGTCCGGTCGGCGGACCGATCCGCGCCCGGTCGCCGCGTCCAGGTCGATCCGGAGTACGCCACGTCGATCAGTTGCCCGTCCCATCCCGCCATCCTCCACCCCGCGCCGGCCCGCCCGCACAACCACCAGCCATCACCCCACCCCATCCCCAAACCCCACCCCGCCCCCACCCCACGCGCGGTGATCATGAAGTTATCCGCGCGTGTCGTCGGCGTGTCGAGCGATAACTCCATGATCACCGGGGCGAGGGGCGAGGGGCGAGGGGCGAGGGGCGAGGGGCGAGGGGCGAGGGGCGAGGGGCGAGGGGGCTGGGTCAGCAGGGCCGGAGGAACCGGGTGAGGGCCTTGTGAACGGGCCTGACCGCGCGCCGGCCTGACCGCGCGCCGGCCTGACCGCGCGCCGGCCTGACCGCGCGCCGGGCGGATCGTGCGCCGGGGGGATCCTGCGCGGGGCGGACCGTGCGTCGGGCACGACGGAGCGGTGGCACGGCTACGGTGGCCGGGTGGGGACGTACGCCGCCGTGGTGCTCGCGGGTGGGGCCGCCCGACGGATGGGCGGGGTCGACAAGCCCGCGCTTCCGGTCGGTGGCCGGCCGATGCGTGACCGGGTGCTGGCCGCCGTCGCCGACGCGACGCCGCGGGTGCTGGTCGGTGCGGCCCAGGCCGTGCCGGCGGGTGTGCGGGTCGTCCGGGAGGACCCACCCGGTGGAGGCCCGGTCGCTGCGGCGGCTGCCGGCCTGGCGCTGCTGCCTCCCGACACCACAGTGGTCGCGCTGCTCGCCGCCGACCTGCCGTTGCTCACCCGGGCGGCGATCGGTGACCTGCTGAAGCACCTCGACCGGGAGATCCCCGACACCGAACCGGCCCGCGGCGACTCTGCTCCGGTGTCGCCGGCCCGCAGCGGCCTCGCTCCGGTGCCGCCGGCTGGCGGCGGCCTCGATGGCGAGCCGGGACCGGACGGGGCGTGCTTCGTGGACGGGGACGGGCGGCGGCAGTCGCTCTGCGGTGTCTGGCAGGTCGGCGCGCTGCGGGCAGCGGTGGACCGGTTGACGGTCGAGCGGGGCGGCAGTCTGGCCGGAGCCCCGGTCCGGGCGCTGCTCGCCGGTCTCGTCGTGCGGGAGGTGCCCTGGTCCGGTGAGGGCCCGCCGCCGTGGTTCGACTGCGACACTGACGAGGACGTACGCCGGGCGGAGGAGTGGGCGCGATGACGGTGATGGACGACTGGGTCACGGCGGTGTGCGCCGAGTTGGATCTGGATCCGGCCGCGGTGCCGGTGCCGGCGGTGCTGGATCTGGCCCGGGACGTCGCCCACCAGGTGCTGCGTCCGGGGGCGCCGGTCACCGCGTACCTCTTTGGTTTGGCGGTTGGCCGGGGTGCGGAGCCGGCGGACGCGGCGGCCCGGCTCAGCGCGCTGGCGGGCACCTGGCCGGTCGAGTTGGGTGCCGACCCGGCGGACCCGACGGCTCCCTGACCGCCGTTGTCCGATCCCGGTCCGGGCTGATCCGACCCACCGGCGGCGTGGGTAGGGTGATCGTGACGGACGGAGGCGATCATGACGGCTGACCACCCCTCGGCCCCGCACGGTGAGCTGCCCGGCGCTTCGACCGAGCCGGCGGAATCGATCCTGCTCGACGAGCCCAGCACCACCGACCTGCGGGCGAAGGTGACCGAGGCGTGGCGGGAGTTCGCCCGCGCGCTCGCCGTGCGGCTGCGGGAACTTCCCGTCGGCGCGCACCTCGACGTGACCCTCGACCCCACCGCCTCCGGCACGGGGGACGCCGTCTATTCGATCAGCGTCGACGTGGACGCGGACCGGGTGCTGTCCGCCCGCGCGGTCGGCAACGCCACCCTGCCGGCGGGTTACCGACTGGACCGGGGCGCGGTGGCGGACATGGTCGCGCTCGGTTGGTCCCCACCCGGGGTGGTCGCCGGCTCCGGCGGTTCCTTCGGGTTGAACGCCACCACCGCCGAGTCGACCCAGGTCGCCACGCTGCTCTCCCGGACGCTGCGGGACGTCTACGGTGCCCCGCACCCGGCCTTCCTCGTCTACCTGGTGCACGACGCCGAGGGCGAACCGTTGACCGTGGACCCGTTGGGCACCGCGCGCAGCGAGTTCGGCCCGGACGGCGATGTCGAGGCGGACCTGGAGGAGGCGTTGGCCGAGGCAGCCGCCGCGCAGGTCGAGCGGGACGACGTGCTCGACCTGGCCGACCGGGTCCGTACCGTGGTCTCCACGATGTTGAAGTCGGACACCGACCGGTTGCAGGTCGACTCGGACGGCGACATCAACATCCGCGCCGGCTCGGCGATGGTCTTCGTGCGGGTGCGGGACAACCCGGCGCTGGTGGACGTCTTCTCCCCGGTGCTCACCGAGGTGGAGCCGACCGAGCGGCTCTACGTCAAGCTCTCCGAGTTGACGAACCGGATGCCGATCGGCCGCCTCTACTGCGCCGACGACACGGTCTGGGCGTCAATTCCGGTGTTCGGCCGCAATTTCCAGGCGACCCATCTGATGCTGGCGGTGCAGGTGATGACCGGGCTCGCCGACGAGTTGGACGACCGTCTGCACGGCGAGTTCGGCGGCAAGCGGTTCTTCGGCGAGGGTGACAAGCCGGTCCGGCGCGACGAGTCGGAGCACCGCACCGGTATGTACCTCTGAGCCCGACTGTTCAGTGGCCCCGTCGGCGGAGGCGCCGTTTCGGGAGCTGGCAGGGTAGATCTTGGACACTTTCCGTTCTGCGCGAACGGAAAGTGTCCAAGATTGCCCGCCGAGGCGGGTGACGCTCAGGCGGACGGGCCGACGCCGGGCGATTCGACCAGCCGGGAGAGCACGATGGTGCTGCGGGTGGAGGTCACGAACGACTCGGCGCGCAGCCGCTCCAGTGCCGCCTCCAGGTGGCCGATGTCGGCGGCGCGCAGGTGCACGAGCGCGTCCGCCTCCCCGGAGACGGTGTACGCGCCGACCACCTCGGGGTGTCGGCGGGCGGCCACGCCGATCTGCGCCGGGGTGGTCCGGCCGGCGCAGAACAGCTCGACGAAGGCCTCCGTCGTCCAGCCGACGGCGGCCGGATCAACGACGGCCGTGAATCCCCTGATCACACCGGTGGCGCGTAGTCGATCGACGCGACGCTTGACCGCTGGGGCGGAGAGTGACACCCGAGCGCCGATGTCGGCATAGGACGCGCGGGCGTCCGCGACGAGTAACGCAATGATTCGCTGGTCTACCGCGTCTATCTGCAACGTTCCGCCTCTGGGAAGCAACGCTTGTGGCTGTTTTCAAAGTTCCACGGTACCTACTCTTGGTGACCGTGAACCAGCAGCGTTTCCCGCGAAAGCGGACATATCTCATGTGCTCGCCGGAGTATTTCGCGGTCGAGTACGCGATCAACCCGTGGATGGACGTGACCACCGCCGTCGACCGGGACCTGGCCGTCAAGCAGTGGGACCGGCTGCGCGAGACGCTGGTCGGCCTCGGCCACGAGGTGCACCTGCTCAGTCCCGAGCAGGGCCTGCCCGACATGGTCTACGCCGCCAACGGTGGCTTCGTTGTGGACGGCAGCGTCTACGGTGCCCGGTTCAAGCATGAGCAGCGGGCCGCCGAGGCCGCCGCCCACCACGCCTTCTACGAGGCGCAGGGCTGGCGGTTCATCGCGCCCAGCGAGATCAACGAGGGTGAGGGCGACTTCGCGTACGTGCCGGAGGCGCACGGCGGGCTCATCCTGGCCGGGCACGGCTTCCGCACCGAGATCCCGGCGCACGTCGAGGCGCAGGAGGCGTTGGGTCGTCCGGTGGTGTCGCTGCGCCTGATCGACCCGCGCTTCTACCACCTGGACGTCGCGCTGGCGGCCATCGACGACGAGAACATCGTCTACTTCCCGGGCGCGTTCTCCGCGGCCAGCCAGCGGGTGCTCACCCAACTCTTCCCGGACGCGGTGATCGCCGACGACGAGGACGCGATGGCCTTCGGGCTCAACCTGGTCAGCGACGGCGCGAACGTGGTCCTCAACAGCGAGGCCATCCGCCTGGCCGGAAAGCTCAAGGCGGCCGGGTACACCCCGGTCCCCGTCGAGTTGGCCGAGCTGAAGAAGGGCGGCGGCAGCGTGAAGTGCTGCATCGCCGAGCTGCGGCACTGAGCCGAGCTGCGGCACTGACCTGGGCTGTGGCACTGAGCCGAGCTGCGGCACTGACCTGGGCTGTGGCACTGGCCTGAGCTGCGGCACTGACCCGCGAACGCCTCGGGGCCGGCCTCCCACTGGGAGACCGGCCCCGAATCGTGCTCCGGGTGGGCGTTCAGCCCAGCGTGGCCAGCTCGTTGATCAGCACGTTCGACATGACCTGACCGTCGCGTTGCACCTCGCGCAGGTACCACTTCTGCTGCGGCGTACGCGGCTGGTTGAACTGCCAGATGCCGCGCGGGCTGTCGATCTGGCCGATCTTGCCCAGGGCCAGGTTGACCTGCTGCGGCGTGGGCTTTCCGCCGGCCAGCTGGATGGCCTGGTCGAGCACCTGCGCTGCGTCGTACGACGCCATCGCGTACGTGGTGGGGGTGACCTGGTACTTCTTGCGGTACGCCGAGGCGAAGACCCGGTTCGACGTGTTGTTGAGGTCGGCCGAGTAGTTCAACGCGGTCTGGATGCCCAGCGCGTTGTCCTTCAGGTTCTCCAGCACGGTGCCCTCGGTGAGGAAGCCCGGTGCGTAGATCGGCCCGGCGAACTTCTCGCGCAGCTGCTTGATGAACTCCACAGCGGCCGCCCCGGCGAAGAAGCAGAAGACCGCCGTGGGCTTCTTGGCCAGCGCCTTGGAGATGTCCGAGGCGTATGTCGTCTTGCCGGGGTTGCCGGTGGCGCTGGTGTAGGTCACCGGGTCGCTGATCCGCGGGTCGTTCAAGCCGAAGTCCTGCTTGAAGCCGCGCACCACGTCCGGGCTGCCGACGTTCTCCGGCATGATGATCGCGACCCGGCCGTTGGCGGGCAGTTGGTCGCGCAGGTAGCGGCCGATCGCCCGGCCGGCCTCGTCGAGCACGTACGAGGTCCGCCAGATGTAGAAGACGCTCTGCAGGCTGCTCGGTGAGGCGTTGGAGCCGATCAGTGGGACCCGGGCCTGCTCCACGGTGTCCCGGATGCCGACCATCACCGCCGAGTTGACCACGCCGGTGAGTGCCAGCACGCCCTGCTTGAGCAGACCCTCGACGGCGGCCTTGCCCGTCTTGGCGGTGTCGCCCTCGTCAGCGGTCAGCAACTCGACCGGGTGGCCGCCCAGCCGCTGGTCGTGCAGGTCGAGGAAGAGCTGGAAACCATTGGTGATGTCGTCGCCGATGCTCTTGAGACCACCGGCCTGCGGCGTGATCAACCCGATCTTGACCGGGCTGCGGTTGGCGGTCGGTTCGGCGTCACTGTCTGAGCCACACCCGGCGACGAACCCGGTGGTACCGAGCGCGGCCAACAGTTGGAGCGCCCGTCTGCGATTCATCTGCGACACCGAGTTCCTTCCACGGAAGCGTTGCAGGGCAGAACACCGCCCCTCCGGCGTTCTACCTGGTCCGCGACGCTGCGTCAATGGCTAGTGATCATCGTGCAGGGACCGCAACGCGGCGAGAACCTGAGGCCAGGCGACGGAGTCCGGATCGATAAGCCCGAAATGCTCGCATTGGGGCAGTTCAACAAGGGAAATATCGGAACCTGCGGCACGCGCCTCCGGGACGGAATCCCGGCTCATCTCCACCGGGACCTGCTGATCGTCCGTACCATGAACGACTACCGTACGTGTTCGCGTCGGTACCAACATCCGTGGATCCGTGGTCGCGTACCGGTCCGGGACCTGCGTCGGGCCGCCGCCGAGCAGCGCGGCGACCGCGCCCGAGTCCAGATCTCGCCGGTACGCCTCCCCCAGATCGGCCACCGGGGCCAGGGCGAGCACCCCGCCCACCGTTGCCGGGGCGGTGGCCGCCACGTACAGCGCCAGGTGGCCGCCGGCGGAGTGCCCGACCAGGATCGGCGCGGCCAGGCTCACCCGGCCGGGCAGCGCCTCGGCCGCCAGCACGGGCAACTCGGCCACCCCGGTCAGCACGTCGGTCAGGGTGCCCGGCCAGCCGCCCCCGGGCTGCCCCGTCCGGCGGTATTCCAGCTGCGCCACCGGGTAGCCGTGCGCGGCGAGGGCCGCGGCCAGAGGGCCGGTGTGCCGTCGGTCGTACTCGGCCCGCCAGAACCCGCCGTGCAGGACGACGACCAACCGCCGGGCCGGCCCGGCCCCCGCCGGAAGGCGTAGATCGGCCACCTGGTTCGGGTCGTCCCCGTACGCCACGGTCCGGTCGGGCTCCGGTGCGGGCCGGGTCAACACTGCGCGCGGGTCGACAGGCATGGCGCGACGGTAGCGCGCCCCGCCCGGGTGGTTCGGCCCCGGGAGTCGGTCCCGGGCGGCATGCCTCGGGCCCGCTGGGTAAAGATGGACCACATGACCGAAGCGCGCTCCGCTGGACAGAACGACGAGCCCGGCCCCGACGACTCCGGCCACTCCGGCACAGTTGTGGTGGTCGGCCCGGACGGTAAGCCGATCGGCACGATGCAGACCGACGAGGGCCAGGGTGAGGACCCGACCCGCCTGGTCGAACAGCCGGCCAAGGTGATGCGGATCGGCAGCATGATCAAGCAGTTGCTGGAGGAGGTGAAGGCCGCACCTCTCGACGACGCCAGCCGCAACCGGATGCGGGAGATCCACGAGCGGTCGATCGTCGAGCTCAAGGAGGGCCTCGCCCCCGAGCTGCGCGACGAGCTGGAGCGCATCTCGCTGCCCTTCGCCGAGGACAAGGCCCCCAGCGAGGGTGAGCTGCGGATCGCGCACGCCCAGCTCGTCGGCTGGCTGGAGGGCCTGTTCCACGGCATCCAGGCGGCGCTGGTGGCCCAGCAGATGGCTGCCCGGGTGCAGCTGGAGCAAATGCGCGGTGGCCGGCAGGCGCTGCCCAGCGGCCCCGGCGGGGTCGTCCCCGGGATGCCGGGCATCGGCCAGCCGGGCGGCGGCGAGGGTCACAACACCGGCCAGTACCTCTGACCTCAGTCCACCCCGAAGATCTTTTCCAGGTACGCCGCCACGCCGTCCTCGGTGTTCGCCGTCGTCACGTCGTCGGCGACCGCCAGGACGGCGCGGTGCGCGTTGGCCACCGCCACGCCACGACCGGCCCAGGTCAGCATCGGTACGTCGTTGGGCATGTCACCGAAGGCCAGCACGTCCGCCGCGGCCACCCCGAGCTGGTCGCAGTACCAGGCCAGCCCGGCCGCCTTGGTCACACCGGCCGCGGAGATCTCCACCAGCCCCGAGGACGACGAGTGCGTGGCCTCGGCCAACCCCGCCACCGCCGTGGCGATCAGCTCGGCGAAGGCATCCGGGTCCTGCTCGCCGGCTCGGGCGAGGAGCTTCACCGCCGGGGCCGAGAGCAGCTCCTCCGGCGTTTCGACGGGCCTGATGGCGCCAGCGTCGGCGTCCCAGCGCAGCGGGTAGTGCGCCTCATGTCGCATTTCCCGGCTGTCCAGGATCTCCACGGCGAAGCTGATCCCGGGCACCTCGGCCCGTAGCCTCCGGGCCACCTCGGCCAGGTGGTGCGGTGCGAGCGGGTCGGCCCGCACCACCTCGTCTTCGAACGGGTCGTAGACCACGGCGCCGTTGGCGCAGACCGCCGGCAGCGGCTGGGCGAGCTGGTCGTACACCATCTTGAGCCAGCGGACCGGACGGCCGGTGACCAGGACGACCGGCGTGCCTTGCGCGGAGATCCGGGCGAGCAGGTCGGCGGTGCGCGGGCTGAGTGTGTGGTCGTCGCGGATCAGCGTGCCGTCGATGTCGGTGGCGACGAGGCGGGGCGTGTCTTCCATCAGCGGGACAGTAGCCGGTCGAGATACACCGCCACCCCGTCGTCGTCGTTGCGCAAGG
Organism: Micromonospora sp. CPCC 205558; assembly: GCF_036902955.1. Classification (NCBI taxonomy): domain Bacteria; kingdom Bacillati; phylum Actinomycetota; class Actinomycetes; order Micromonosporales; family Micromonosporaceae; genus Micromonospora; species Micromonospora sp. CPCC 205558. Next base: position 92,390 of record NZ_JBAKHR010000006.1, on the reverse strand, counting down.
TCACCTCGTCGGCGACGGCGCGCAGCGCGGGGTGCGCGTTGGCCACGGCCACCCGCGACCAGCCGGCCCACCCGAACATCGGCAGGTCATTGGGCATGTCACCGAAGACCAGCACGTCGGCCGGGTCGACCCCGAGGGTCTGCGCCACCACGGTCAGCCCGGTTGCCTTGTCCACGCCGGGCGGGCAGATCTCGACGAACCCGAGCCCGGCCTGGGTGAGCGTGGCGACGTGCGGCGGGACGATCTGGCGGGCCACCTCCAGCAGTTCGTCAACGTGGTGGTCGGCGGTCCGGGCAAAGGCCTTGATCACGTCGGAGGCGAGGCACTCGTCACGGGTGCGCGCTTCGAAGCGGTCCTGGTAGGGCCAGCTCTCGTGGTAGTCACCCCACAGCGGGGCGTCGTGCTCGTCGGACGCCTCGACCATGACGGTCAGCGGGCCGACCTCCGCCTCCAGATCGGCGAGGAGCCGGGCCAGCACCTCGGCGGGCAGCCGCTCGTCGCGCAGCACCACCGGGCCGCTGGGGTCGCTCTGGTCGACAACCCACCCGCCGCCGGCCATCACCAGGAAGTCGGCGGCGCGGATGTCGTTGCGGGTCAACTCGCTCAACCGAGGGCCGCGTCCGGTCGCGCCGACCACCGGAATTCCGGCGGCGCGCACCCTGTCGAGCACCCCATGGGTGTACGCGGAGACGGTGTCATCGCTGCGGACCAGCGTCCCGTCGAGGTCGGTCGCGATCAACTTGGGCAGTCCCGGGCGGGTCATCGTTCCTCCTTCGCCCGCCGCCGTCGCACCTGCCATGGCCAAGGAAACTGTGGCCCGGCGTGACGGCGGGCAGCAACCGTACCTCGCGGAACGGGTCGCATCCATGGCTTCCAGGCGAATCGGACCCCAACCCCCAGTGGCCGTGCGATGCCCGACCTTTGAGTCAGGACAAGTGCTCGGGGCGGGCGAAGGGGGCGGCGGGGGTGACTGTCAGGTCGGTCGGGGCCGGCAGGCCGTCCTCGACCGGGTCCCGGTCGCGACGGCGGCGCCACGGGCCCGGCGCTGGCCCGTCGGCGGGCCGGTCCTCGTCCGCTGGGCCGAATGCGCCGGGGGGTGCGACGGGCGCCAGCCGCAGGGCGGCCGCGAACAGCACACAGGCGGCGAACGCCATCACCAGCCCACGGCCGTACTCGGTGTGGTAGCCCTCCTCCGGCGGGTAGAAGAAGTTCCGCTGACCGGGGTCGTCAAGGGTGGCCGTGGCGACCACCAGCAGTGCCAGCAGGGCACCGGCCAGGGTGAGACCGAGCAGCCTGGCGTTCGGCCGCACGGCCGCCGTGCCGCGCAACGCCAGCGCCACGGTGCAAACGAGGACGAGCACCCCGACCAGGTAACCGACCCCGAAGCCGCCGATCTCGGACACCCCGGCGGGCACCTCGAGCGTCGAGTTCCCGTCGGGCCCGTCGTTTGGCAGGCTCATCACCAGCCACTCACCGATGAGTGAGGCGATCGCGGCCACCGCACCCAGACCGGCGAGCAGCAGAGGCAGCCGAGGATCCTGCGTGAAGCTGGCCAGGGACCAGGTGAACCGGCGTCGCCGGGCCGTGTCGACGGCACCCCACTCGATCACGGCCGGGGCCTCGGATCGGTCGCCCTGCCGCGGGATTGGAAGCTCCTCGGACATCGGCCATCCTTCCGCCGGTCACGGTCCTGGGTCGCATCATGGCACAGCGAGTTGGCGGTGACACGGATCGCAGGGCTGGCGAGCGCGCCGGTCTGTCGCTCGGCGGTCGCCTTTCCGCTAGCGTTTGCCTCATGCCAATCCGTACCGCTTCAGCACAGTGGCAGGGCAATCTCACCGAGGGCGCGGGCACCGTCCGCACCGGTAAGGGCGGCCTGTCCGGCAACTACTCCTTCAAGTCGCGCTTCGAGGAGGGTGAGGGCACCAACCCCGAGGAGCTGATCGCCGCCGCGCACGCCGGCTGCTTCTCGATGGCGTTCTCCAAGGCGCTTGCCGACGCGGGCTCGACGGCCACCTCGGTCGAGACCACCGCCAAGGTGCACCTGGACAAGACCGACGCCGGCATGACCGTGACCCGGATCGACCTGGAGACGGTGGGCCAGGTCCCGGGGATCGACGACGCGGAGTTCCAGAAGCTCGCCGAGGCCGCCAAGGCCAACTGCCCGATCTCCCGCCTGCTCTCGCCGGGTGCCGAGATCACCCTCAGCGCCCGCCTGGCCGCCTGAGCGAGTCGATCCACGCAGTCCACGGAAGGAGCCTCCGCCCGGTCCCGGGTGGTCGCTCCTTCCGTGCATGTGCGAAAGACGGCACGCATGCGTGACTGACGGCCACTGTCGTCGGGCACGACCGGGTCGCGTCCCCCCGCGTGGGGCACAATGGGCGAGGTGCCGGTGGAGATGAGCCGTGAGCGCTTCGAGGAGTTGGTCGGCGAAGCCCTCGACGAGGTGCCCGAAGAACTGCTCGGCCTGATGAACAACGTGGTGATCCTGGTCGAGGACGAGCCGCCACCGGGAGAGGCCGATCTGCTCGGCCTCTACGAGGGGCACGCGCTCACCGAGCGCGGTTGGGGTTACTCCGGCGTACTGCCGGACCGGATCTTCATCTACCGCCGTCCGATCCTGCGGATCTGCGACAACGACGAGGACGTCATCGACGAGGTGGCGGTGACCGTGGTGCACGAGATCGCCCACCACTTCGGCATCGACGACGCGCGGCTGCACGCGCTCGGCTGGGGCTGAGCCCGCCGCTCGACGCCCACGCCGCCCGACTGATGGCTGGTGCTTGCCGAGGTCGCCTACCGTCGGTGCAGCGAACGCGACCCTATTCAGGAGGCCTTTTCATGCGCAGCGAGCTGTTCTCCACGGAGAATCTGGAGAAGGAGTCCGCGCAGCCCGGCATGCGGTTGCAAAACTCCAAGATGTTGAAGATCGAGCTCAACGGCGAGGCGATGGCCCGGGTCGGGTCGATGGTCGCCTACCAGGGGAACGTGCAGTTCCAGGCGCTGGGCTCGGGCGGCCTCGGCAAGTTCCTCAAGCAGAAGCTCACCGGCGAGGGCGTCCCGCTGATGAAGGTCTCCGGTCACGGTGACGTCTTCCTCGCCGAGCTCGCCAAGGACGTGCACATCATCGACCTGGAGCCGGGCGACGCCCTCTCCATCAACGGCAGCAGCGTGCTCGCCTTCGACTCCACCCTCCAGTACGACATCCGGATGGTCGGCGGCGCCGGGATGGCGTCCTCGTCCGGCCTCTTCAACTGTGTGTTCAGCGGCTACGGGCGGATCGCCATCACCACCAAGGGCACCCCTGTCGTGCTCAACGTGGACGCACCGACGTACGTCGACCCGCAGGCCGCGGTCTGCTGGTCGGCCAACCTCCAGACCGGCTACCACCGGGCCGAGCAGCTCGGCCTGGGCACACTGCTCGGCCGCCGCACCGGTGAGTCGTTCACCATGAGCTTCGCCGGTCAGGGCTTCGTCGTGGTGCAGCCGTCCGAAGAGCCGCCGGTCATGGGCAGCGGCCAGCAGCAGCAGGAGGGCGGCCTGCTCGGCGGTCTGCTGAGCTGACCGCTGCGGGCGCGGGCGCTCCCGATCTGTTGAGGGTGCCCCCGTCCGGTCAGGTCAACTCACCGGTACGCAGTCGGGTCAGCCAGGCCGCCGCGTCGGCGTAGTCGACGTCGGAGAGGCCCGCCGGGGCGGGTACCGGGCGTTCGCCCGCCGCCTCGGCCCACCGGTGCCGGGGATAGGAGCCCAGGAAGCGGACGTCGGCACAGACCCGGCGCAGCCCCTGCAACGCCTCGCCCAGTCGTACGTCGGCGACGTGGCCCGTGCAGTCCAGGAAGAAGACGTAGCGGCCCAGCGCCTCGCCGGTCGGACGGGACTCGATCCGGGTCAGGTTGACCCCCCGGACGGCCAACTCCATCAGCACGGACAGCAGCGCGCCGACGCGGTCGTGGGCGATGTAGACCGCGAGCGACGTGAGGTCGTCACCGGTCGGCGGCGGGGGCGGCCCGGGACGGGACACCAGCGCGAACCGGGTCACCGCGTCAGGGTGGTCGGCGATCTTGTCGGCGAGCGTGGTGAGTCGGTGCCGGGAGGCTCCGATCGGCGCGCAGATCGCCGCGTCGTACTCGCCCGTGCCGGCACCGGCGGCGGCCGCGCCGTTGGAGAGCACATCGACCACCACGGCGTCGGGCAGGTGATCGCGCAGCCAGCCCCGGCACTGGGTGGATGCCTGTGGGTGGGCCGCCACGGTGTGGATCGAGGTCAGCGAGGTGCCGGGCCGCGCGGCGAGCACGAACTCCACCGGCAGGATCACCTCCCGGGTGATCACCAACGGCTCGCCCTCGGCCATCTCGTCCAGCGTGACGCCCACCGCGCCGCCGATCGAGTTTTCCAGTGGCACCAGCGCGGCATCGGCGTCGCCGGCGCGGACGCTGTCCAGCGCCTCCCCGACGCTACGGGCGGGCGTACGGGTGCCGCGTTCGGCGGCGGGCACGGAGCGCAGAGCCTGCTCGGCGAAGGTGCCCTCCGGCCCCAGGTAGACGAAGTGCGTCGGCGGTGTTCCTGGCATGCCGATCAGCCTACGCACCCGGTCCGCTGGCCGGGCCGGCGTCACAGGCGAGGGTGCGGATCCCGGCCGGGCTGGTGGCGCGTACCTCGATGGTGCAGACGTCCGTGCCGGCGGTGACCAGCGCCGGGGCGCTGGGCTTGCCCCGGGTGACCACCTGGAGTTCCTCGTGCCCGGTCACGTCCAACACGGTGAACTGCCAGTCGCCGGCACAGAGCGGCCCGGTGCGGACCTGGACCCGGACGTTCGCCGGCAGCACTCCGGCCCGCCCGCGCAACAGTTGCAGCACCCGCTGCCCGGTCGGCCCGTTGCGGCAGGCGGTCGCGACCAACCCGGCGTCCGCTGTGGGCGTGACCGTGGCGAGAGGCGGTGCGGTGGCCGGCGTGGTCGCCGGTGCGGTGCTCGGGCCGGGCGTCGTCGGGGTCGTGGCGTGCGTGGGCACACCGGTCGGCTCCCCCAGCTCGGGTGGGGCGCCACAGCCGGCCAGCACCGCGACGGCGAGTGCCATCGGCAGGGCTCGGGCGATGGTCCGCGCGGGAACGATCGCCGCCCGCGGTGAGGGGGGAGCGGGGTGGGGTGGGGTGAACGGCACGGGCCGATCCTCGAAGACATCGGAGAATTCGTCGCGGCCGGGGTGGCCGAGCCCATCGTAGGGTGGGCGGCCGATCGGGTGAAGGTCAGCCGGTGACGCGGTGCCCGGCCCGCTGGAGCGCGGCCGTTCCCTCGGTCAGCCGGACGGTCGGCACCAGCAGATAGTCGGTGTCGAACGTGGAGAACGTGACGGCGCTGACCCGGGCCTCGGCGAGCGGGTCGACGAGCGCGGCCAGGCTGCCGGCCAGCGTCACCGGGGCGGTGACCCGCAGACAACGCCAGGTCGTCTCCACCACCGCCTGCGCCGGAGCCCGGTCGATGGGGCAGATCACGGAGATCCCGTCGGAGGTCCAGCTCACCGTCACCACGTCCGCACCGCGCAGCCCGCTCGACAGCGCGTACGGCAGGGTGGCGCCGGCACCCATCCGGCACACAGCGTATTCCCCCGGCAGCAGAGCGATATCGAGCATGAGGGCACCCTACGGCCTTCGGGCGTGCCTGCCCCGGCAACGCCGCAAGCGGCGAAGGACGCACTGCGCCGCAGGTCAGACCTCGGAGAAGAAGGTGAGTGAGCCGGCGACGGCGCCGTCGGTGAGCACCGGGGTGGAGATCGCGTCGACTGTCGCGTCGGAGCTGTTCGCCGAGGCGGCCTGCACTCGGAGCAGCCCACGGGCGAGTCGGCCGGAGGAGAGCGCCAACAGGGGCGGGATCTTGTCGATCTCGGCTTCGGTCAGCTCGCCCCGGTTGGCAGTGAAGTCGAGCAGGCGCAGCCCGCCGGCGAGCAGCGGTCGCCCGATCAGCCCGTCCGGCTCGCCGAGACAGAGCAACTCGCAGCCGGCCGTGGAGATCGCCACCACCAGGGTGTCGGCGTCGATCAGCAGACACGGCTCATCGGCCCGGGAGACTGTCGACGACCATTGGCCGACGTTGTCGGACTCCGGCTCTGTCGAGGCCCGCGCCGCCGGCACGAACGCCTCCGAGAGCGAAAGTTCGACGTGGGCCACCGCGCCTCCTATGTGCACCGATCGACTGTCCACGCTAGCGGGTCGCCGACGGAATCACCGAGCGCACCGGGTCACCGGGCGCGCGGCGTTTGCCGGGGCGACCGGTGACGGCGCGGAGACCGGTGAGGTGAAGGGGGACCGGAGCCGCGTGGCGTCGCCGGTGACGTTACCGGCGGTGGGCCGGCTTGTCAGCGGCCGTTCGGCCCTCGTCATACCACCGGTAGTCGGCCGTTGGACGGTACGTGCCGTTCAGCCAGGTGCCGGGGTGCTGTGCGACCCGGGAAAGCTTTTCGGCTGTGGCGGGGCTGATCCGGCTGCCACCGGCCACGAGGAGCCGGTCCAGTTCCCGGTGGGTGGCCATCAGGCAGTCCTTCGGGAGGCCGTAGACGCTGATCACGCCGGAGCCGACGAAGGTCAGCACCGGCGTCACCGGAACGGGCAGCCCGACCGCGTCGGAGAGGGCCTTGCTGGCCCGCTTGGCGTCCCGGCGGGACTCCGCCACGTACGGGGGCCGTTTGCCGTTGATCTGCACCACGTCGCCGGCGACGAGCACCCTGGCCCGGCCGTGGTCGGCGATGGTCACGGCAAAGAGGCCGCTAGGCCCGATGGCGAGGAACCCGGCTCGGTCGTCCTGCCCTCGGTCGAGCACGTCTGTCACGTCGGTGCGCGGCCACTCGATCACGTGCCAGGCCGGCCCGAGGTGGTCGAGTTGGCCCAACGCCCGCGCCCCGGCCGCCTCCAGGCGTCGGGCACCCCGCTCGGCCCGACGGCGGCGGGCCCATTCGAGCGGTGTCGGACGGACCGGTTCGAGAACCGATGGCGCCTCGACGCGGGGGTGTGGCACCGCCACGGGCGGCAGTGCCCGAGCGGACGGTACGGCTCGTCGTGCGGGAAAGACAGTCATCGCGACCTCCGGCAAAAGGTCCCTCGAAGTTATGTCCTCACTACCCTACGTTGCCACTACCGGTGTTCGGCAAGCCGGAACGCCGGAGTGACTGTGGATGAATGCCATATTCATCCACAGTTCTTTTCTCGGATACCGCTAAACCCTGCCCTACGCTGCGGGAGTGACCCACTACGTCGACAGTGAAGTCGGGCGGCTCGGCACCGTACTGCTGCACCGGCCCGGCCCCGAACTGGCCCGGCTCACCCCACGCAACAACGACTCACTCCTGTTCGACGCGATCCCCTGGGTGGGACGCGCCCAGGAGGAGCACGACGCGTTCGCCGCCGCCCTGCGCGAGCGTGGCGTCGAGGTGCTCTACCTGGCCACCCTGTTGGCCGAGACGCTCGCCGTCGCTGATGCCCGGGCCGAACTCACCGACGAGGTGCTGCGCTCGGAACGGCTCGGCGACACCCTGCGCGCCCGCGTCGCCGACCACCTCTCCTACCTGGACCCGGCCGCCCTCGCCGACGTGCTCACCGCCGGGCTGGCCCACGAGGAGTTGCGGATCAGCTCGGAGCGGCCGGGTGGGCTGGTCTACACGCTGATGGACCGACACGACTTCGTCATCGACCCACTGCCCAACCTGCTGTTCACCCGCGACTCGTCGCTCTGGATCGGCGACCGGGTCGGTGTCACCAGCCTGGCCATGCCGGCCCGCCGCCGCGAAACCACCCTGACCGACGCCATCTACCGCCACCACCCCCGGTTCGCCGGCACCGAGTTCGTCTACCGCCCCAACCTGGAGCACCTGGAGGGCGGCGACGTGCTGCTGCTCGCACCCGGGGTGCTGGCGGTCGGGGTGGGCGAACGGACGACCCCGGCCGGCGCCGAACGCCTCGGCCGGCAGGTCTTCGCCGCCGGCCTGGCCCACACCATCCTGGTGGTGCCGATCGCCCAGAAGCGCGCCACCATGCACCTGGACACCGTGTGCACGATGGTCGACGTGGATGCCGTCCTGATGTATCCCAACATCGCGAGCACGCTGTCGGCGTACACGGTGATCGCCGGCGGGGACGGCGAGGACCCGCGGGTGGACGGGCCGGCGCCGTTCCTGCGGGCCGCCGCCGACGCGATGGACCTCGACCTGCTCCGGGTCATCGACACCGGGCTGGATCCCGTCACCGCCGAACGCGAGCAGTGGGATGACGGCAACAACACCCTCGCGCTGGCCCCCCGGCTCTGCGTCGGCTACGAGCGCAACACCGAGACCAACGCGCAACTGGAGCGGGCCGGCATCGAGGTGATCCCGATCGCCGGCTCCGAGTTGGGCTCCGGCCGGGGCGGACCGCGCTGCATGTCCTGCCCGATCACCCGCGACCCGCTGGCCGTCACCCGCTGAGCGCCAACGGGCAGCGGGCTCTACGGCTCAGCGCAGGGTGAGCTGGCGACCGAGCAGCCCCTGCCGGGCCCGACGGTCGGCGGCGTCGAGCGGGTCGGTGACGGCGAGAGCCTCGGCGTACCGCTTGGCGAACTGCGCCACCGGCTCCTCCCACTCGGCCGCCGGAGTCTCCTCCGGCAGGTCCCAGACCGGCACGAGCCGACCGTGTGCGCGGAACATGCCGGCGAACTTGGTCTGCTCGCCGAGCGTCAGCGTGCCGGCCGCGCCGAGGCGGGCCAGCGCGTCGAGGGCGGCGTCCTCGTCGTCCGGCAGCACCCAGCGCACGTGGGCCTTCTCTGGCACCTGACACCAGTACGCCGCCTTCGCCGCGGTCAGCCGCACCGTCGGGTAGATGGCCGCGTTCGCACGCTCCAGCGACGCCTGAACGGTCGGATCGTCGGCGGCCCCGGGGTCGAGCCAGAACTCGAAACCGTCGTGCATGGTGATGTCCAGCGGACCGTCCACGAGGATGTCCTGCAGACGGGGCCCGGGCCCGGGCAGTGGCGGCACGGCCACCTGGCCACCCGGCTCGGTGCGCAACGCGCTGAGCAACGCGTCGGCCAGATCCCGGGAGACGTCGCCGGACTGCTGGTGGCGCTGGAGACCGATGAGCACGCGGCCGTCCGGCTTGGTGATCGCCGGGGCGGCCATCGGCAGCACCGTGGCGAGCGTCGCCGCCCGGTCACCGAACTCCTCGACCAGGGCGGGCGCCAGTCGCAGCGGGGCGGAGGCGGCGGGCACCAATTCGCGTAGCGCGATCCACTCGCACTCGTCGACCAGCCCGTCGAACGGACGCGGCACGAAGACGTCCCGCACCTTGTCGCGGCGGGGGGTGGTGTCGGTGGCAGTGCGCTGGCTCTTTCGACGCTTACTCACGGCGTCACAGCCTAGAGCCCCGAGCGGCTCGCCGTGGCCGGGACCCGCCCGAGCCGTACTCAGCCCGCCGGCACCAGGTCGGGTCGGGGTGCCGGCACCGGGTCGAACTCCGCCCAGACCTGCTGGCCCATGCCGTCCTGCTCGACGCCCCAGCGGGTGGCCAGGCCGGCCACGATGTGCAGCCCGCGCCCGTCCGCAGAATCCGGGCTGGCCGTCCGGAGCCGTGGCCCGGCGCCCGCACCGCCGCCGTCGGTGACCCGCAGCTGGATCAGGGCGCCCTCGGCCGAGGGCCGCAGCCGCCAGGCCACCCGGATCACGCCGCCGGGCAGCGGTCTGGCGTGCCGCACCGCGTTGCCCACCAGCTCCGCGAGCACCGCGATCAGGTCCGCGAGGAGCGTCGGGGGTACGGCGTCCGCCAGCTCAGCGGCGAGCCGGTGTCGGGCCAGCCGTGCCCCGCCCGGGTGGTGGGGAACCACCACGCACCAAGCTTGATCCCTCGCTGCCGCTGCCACCGTCGCCTCCACGTCGCGCCACCTCGGTCAACCGCGTGGTAGCCGCACCTCTGCGACCGTACCGCCGCCGGTCCTCGGACGTAGGGATACCCATCCATTCTGTTGTTCAACGATCCGGCGGACGAGATACAGGCCGAGCCCGGCCCCCGGATAGCCGCGACGGTCGCCGGACTCGCCCTGCCAGAACCGGTCGAACGCCCGTTCCACGTGCTCCGGTCGGATGCCGATGCCCTGGTCGCTGACCCGGAACGCCACCAACTGGCCGTCGACCGAGGCGGTGATCTCGATGGGTGAACCCGGTGCCGAGTACTTACCGGCGTTGGTCGTCAACTCGGTCAGCACGGTGGCCAGGCTGGGGCGGTGACCGAGCGCCTTGGGCAGATCGCCGGGGAGGCGGAGCACCAGCCGGCGGCGTAGCTCCGCCGGCAGGTCCACGACGGCGCAGCGCAGCGCCTCGCCGAGGTCGAACGGGGTGGGAGGGTCGTCGCCCGGCCCCACCTCGGCCGCGGAGCTGAGGAGCCGGTCGACCAACCGGGCCAGCTCGTTGGCGCGTTGGCCGATCACCCGGGCCGCCTGCCGGCGGTCGACCTCGGTCAGCGACTCCCAGTGGTCGGTGAGGGTGTCCGCGTACCCCTTGATGACGGTGACCGGGGTGCGCAGCTCGTGGCTGGTCACGGCGACGAACAGCTCCCGGTCGTGGTCGCGGCGCTGCTGGTCGGTGATGTCGCGGAAGGTGACCACCCGCAACGTGCCCGGTCCGGGCAGCTCGCCGGAGGTGATCCGCAGCCAGCGGCCGTCCGGCATCCGGTGGTCCCGAACCTGCCCCGAGGGTGGCAGCGGGAACGGCAACGGGCGGCTCAGTGCCTGCTCGACCGTGCGGCCGGTGACCTGGGCGGCGGCCGGGTTCCAGAGCCGGACGTGCCCGTCGCGGTCGACGACGGCCAACCCGTCGGCGAGGGCCGCCACCACCGGGCCGTCGCCGTGCACCGGCAGGCCACTCTGGTCGCCGTACATGTGCCCGACGCAGGACGCGAGGTAGGTGATCACCCCCTGCTGCTCGGGGCCCGGCTCGTCGTCGCCCGGATAGAGCGCGTGCAGGCTGCCGACGGTGTGCCCGCCGATCTCGGCCCGGGAGACCACCATCCGGCGCAGGCCGCTGCCGGCCAGTTCGCTGGCCAGCTTGCCGTTGAGGTCACCCACCCGCACCTGGCGCACCCGTGGCCCGGCGAGCAGGCAGACGGTGTCCGGGTCGTCGATTGCCAGTGGTCGGCCGAGGGCCCACTCCGCCGCACCGGTCGCGGCGATCACCCGACCGCCGGTCGGCCCGAACTCGACGAACGCCATCCCGGTCGCGCCGAGCGCCGGCTGGGCCACCCGGAGCAGTTGGGTGAGGACCGGCAGGCCAGCGTCCCCAGAGTTGATCATCTCGATCACGACGGTGTGGCCGGCGATGAGAGCGGGGAAATCGATACGCTCCGGCATGTGCCGAGTCTGCCCCGCCGACCCGATTTTGGGCACCCCCGCCCGGCCGATGGGGTCACCGGTCCAGCCGGGCGAGGGCATACGCCGGCCGGTCGGTGATGATCCCGTCCACCCCGGCGGCCAGCACCAACTCCAGGTCGTCCGGTTCGTTGACAGTCCAGACGTAGACCTGGTTGCCGCCCGCTCGCAGTGCGGGCAGCAACCGCGGGCGGGCCCGGACCAGGCCGATGCCCGGCCCGGCGATCCGGGCGCCGAACGGTAGCCGACTCAACGGCAACCAGGGCGGCAACACCTCCAGCAACAGCACAGTGGGCAGCGTCGGGGCCAGCTCGCGCACCCGACGGACCGCCAACGGGGAGAACGACATGACCGTGACCTGCACCGGGTCGTCCGGAGTTGGATCGGCGAGCCCGTACCGGCGCAGCAGGCTGACCAGTCGCCGTTCCACGTTCGTGCCGTAACGGGACGGGTGCTTCGTCTCGACCAGCAGCCGGACCGGCCGGCCGGCGGCGAGCACCGCGTCCAGGAGCCGGGTCAGGGTCAGCAGCCGGGTGTGCGACTCATCCGGTGGCAGGTCGCCGGCCGGCGCGCTGCCCGGGTGCCACGACCCGAAGTCCAGGGCGTCCAGCTCGGCGAGCGTACGCGCGCTGACCAGACCGCGACCGTTGCTGGTGCGGTCGAGTCGTCGGTCGTGTACGCAGACCAGGTGCCCGTCCCGGGTCAGCCGGACGTCGCACTCCAGGCCGTCGGCGCCCTCGTCGAGGGCGCGCAGGTACGCGGCGAGGGTGTGCTCGGGTAGGTCGAACGAGGCGCCGCGGTGCGCGAAGACCAGTGGCCCGCCCATCCGCCGGCCTCAGATGACCTGGCCGGGCTGCCCGTTCGCGTCGACCACCGGTCGGCCGACCGCAGCCCACTGGCGCATCCCGCCGTCGGCGTTGCGCACCTGCTCCCAGCCGTTGTTGATCAGATAGGCGACGACCTGGGCGGAGCGTCCGCCGGAACGGCAGACGACCGCCACCTCCCGGTCGGTGGGCACCTCGGCCAGCCGGGCCGGTAGCTCCATCATCGGCAGGTGGTGGGCGGTGGGCGCGTGGCCGGCCGCCCACTCGTCGTCCTCCCGCACATCCAGCAGGTAGGTCTCGTCGGCGATCTCGGTCACGGGCACGGTGGGAACCTGGGGTCCGAACACAGGAAGCAACACTAGATCCTCGTGGCCCGGTTCGCCGTCGACCGGGCCGTCGGAACCATCACAACCGGGTCACCCACCGGGGGTTGGCCCGCGCCCAGGCCGGCACCCGGGTGCCGCGCAGCGCCTCGAAGAGCCCGTTGCCCCCGTTGTCCAGCACCACGTACGAGACCTCGTCGATTGTCTGCGGTGAGGAGGGCACCTGGACGCCGCGCATCCCGTCGGGCGGCAGCGCGCGCAGCGCGAGGAGCAGGTCCTCCAGGGGTACGCCGTTGGTGTCGACGGTCAGCGAGCCGCCGACCGCCCGGAGCACCTGGTCCAGTTTGACGGGGTTGCTCCGCAGGTCCGCTCTGCCGGCGCTGTCCAGCATCGCCCGGAGCAACTGCTGCTGGTGGTGCTGCCGGTCGTAGTCACCGCCGGGCAGGTCGTAGCGCTGTCGGACGTAGTCCAACGCCTGCGCCCCGTCCATCTGGTGGCAGCCGGTGGTGAAGACCCGGTTGGTGTGGATCGAGCGGACCTCGGTGTCGACGCACATCTCCACCCCGCCGAGCAGGTCGATGACCTTCCGGAAGCCGGAGAAGTCGATCAGGGCGGCGCCGTCGAACTGGATTCCGGTGAGCCGGTGCAGGGTGGCGGAGAGCAGTTGGGCGCCGGCTGGGCCGCCGCCGCCGTGCTCGTACGCCGCGTTGATCTTGTCTTGGCCACCACCGAACCCGTTGGTGGGCGGGATGGCGACCAGCAGGTCACGCGGGATGGAGACCAGGTACGCCTCCCGCTGCCCGGCGGGGACGTGCACGATGAGGATGGTGTCCGAGCGTTGGTCCGGGCCAGTGTCGCCGGGGCGTCGGTCGGAGCCGACCAGGAGATAGTTGAGCGGCCCGTCCAGGTCGGTGCGCCCGGTGCGGGCGTCGGGGTCGAGCAGTTGCTCCTTGGTCACCGTGCGGTCGTACCGGTGGCTGAGCGTCTTGAGCCCGACCACGGCGAGCCCCGCCAGCAGGACGAGGGCCAGGCCGACGCCGAGCAGGATCCGCGACCCACGGGCGCGGGGTGACCGGGCGGGCGGGGCCGCTCCGGCCCGGCCCGCTGCGTTCCGTCCCCACCTGGACGTGACCGCCTCCCCGCAGCCGATACGTGAAACCTGCTCACGTCAGGCTACGGGCGGTGACGAGGTCGTCGCTGGCTTTCCGCGACTACCGCCTCACTTGCGGGTGGAGATCACCTCGGGGTGGGTGAAGACGAACTCGGCGAGTTTGTCCTGCTTGACCGCCCGGAACATCGCCATCGTCTCTTCGTTCAAGCCCTCGGTGTTGTTGCCGTTGGCGTTGAAGGTGCCGTTGTTGGTCTTGAGCATGGTCAGCTCGTTGCCGGTGACCCCGCGCATGGTGAAGATGAAGTTCTCGATCGCCACGCCGCCGGTGTCCAGGACGAACGCCTTGCCCGCCGCCTTGATCAGGTTGTTCATCTTGGCCGGGTTGCTCAACATCCCGCCCTCGGTGGCCTTCTTGGCCATCGCCTTGATCAGCTGCTGCTGGTTGGCCTGCCGGTCGTAGTCGCCGTTCTTGAGGGTCTTGCGCTGCCGGGAGTAGTCGAGCGCGGCCCAACCCTCCATCTCCTGGCAGCCCTTCTTGTGCACCACCGGGGTCCGCGGCTTGCCGGTCTTCTTGGCGTCCGCGTTCCACATCGGCTTGCCGTCGACGTACGACATGTGCAGGGACTTGACCTCTTGGCTGACGCAGATCCGCACCGTGCCCAGGGCGTCGATGACGCTCTTGAAGCCGCCGAAGTTGATGATCGCCGCGCCGTCGAAGCTGATCCCGGTGAGCCGCTTGATCGTCTGGGCCATCAGCTGGGCGCCACCCTCCCAGCCACCGCCGTTGGCGGCACCGGCCTGGAACGCGGCATTGATCTTCCCGGAGCCGCCGCCGTAGCCGCTCTTCTTGAATGCCGGGATCTGCGCCTCGGTGTCCCGGGGGATCGAGATCAGGTACGCCTGGTCGTGGGTGGCCGGGATGTGCAGGATGATGATGCTGTCCGAGCGGACGTCGTCGGCGGCCCAGCGCTCCCGCGCGTCCACGCCGAGCAGCAGCATGTCGATCGGGCCGTCCAGGCTCGCCCCGCCCTCGGCGTCGGACTTGCCCGCGTCACCCAGCAGGTTGCCCTTCGCGATGCCGCCGGTCGCCTGCCCGATCAGCGCCTTGCTGCCGACGATGGCCACGCCGCTGGTCAGCATCAGCACGGCACCGAAGACCACGGTCAGCCTGGCCCAGAGGGGGTCCTTGCGCTTGGTTCGCTTCTTGGACCCACCGCCACCCGGGCGGTCGCCACCGCCATCACCGCCGCTGCCGGGAGGGCGCGAGCCCGGCCCGCCACCAGCGGGACGCGCCTGCACGGGTATGGCCGCAGCGACTCGACCGCTGGGGGCGGCGGACCCGGGGGAAGAAGGGCGACGACTGGCCTGAACCGGCATTCGTGCTCCAGCTCGTGATCAGGAGGGGGCGGCACCACTGTACGTACATCAAAACGACTTGGCGAGTTCATCTCAGGTCAATCCGGACGTCGAATTTCGCAGACTCAGACGATCGTCGCCGTTCGATGATCCGAACGGCTGGTGCCCCCTCGGCCGCGCTCAGCCGCCGTCGTTGCTCTTCGGCGGGTTGGCCTTGACCCAGTCGGCCATCGTGTCAGCGGACATGGCCTGGTACATCGCGAGCGCCTTCTCCCGGTCCGACACCACCACCGACTCGCCGTTGATGGTGTCGCTGCCCGAGTTCGGGCTGGTCACAAAGGTGAGGTTCTGGCCGCGCAGGTTACGGAACTGCAGCGCCATGTCTGTAACCGAGAAAGACTGGTCGACGGTTACGGCCGCGGTCACCGACTTGAGGAAATCGTTGAGCTTCTTCGGGTTCGCCAGCGTGCCCGTGCTCGCCGCCTTGTCCATCAGCGCCCGCAGGAACTCCTGCTGGTGCCGCATCCGGGCGAAGTCCCCGTCCGGGAACTGCTTGCGCTGCCGGATCCAGTCCAGTGCCTCCGCGCCGTCCATGTGGTTGGTGCCCTTGGTGAACGTCCGGTACGGCTTGTGGATCGAGGTGATGGTGCGTTCCACCTTCAGGTCCACCCCGCCGAGGGCGTCGGTGACCTCCTTGAAACCGCCGAAGTCGATCGCCATCACGTGGTCGATCCGAACGTCGGTGAAGCACTCCACGGTGCGTACCGCCAGCGGCAGCCCACCGAACGCGAACGCTGCGTTGATCTTCGCGCGCGAACCGGAGCCGCAGTCCGCGCCGGCGCTCTCCGGGATCGGCACGTACAGGTCCCGGGGGATGGAGACCAGATAGGCCTCCTGGTGGTCCGCCGGGATGTGCATGACGATGATCGTGTCGGCACGCCACTGACTCTTGGTGTCGACCGGTGCGTCCGGGTCCCGCGAGTCGCTGCCGACCAGCAGGATGTTCAGCGCGCCATCGACGGTCTTGGCGGGCCGACCACCGGTGATCTCCGCGAACGGGTCGGTGCGGGCCAGGTCACTGTTGAGGTTGCGGGCGTACAGCCAGGCGCCGACGCTGCCGAGCAGCGCCAGCACCAGCACCGCGACCCCGGCCACCAGGGCGATCCGACCCCAGCGCGGTCGTGGGCCACGCCGCCCCGGCCCACCGGTGCCACCCGGGCCGCCGGGCCCCGTGGGCCCCGCCGGGCCGCCGGGCTGCGGCTCCTCCTCGTCGTACGACGGGTAGAAGCGCGCCTCGGACGGACGGGCACGCCCGGAGGCGCTCCGGTCGGGGCCGGGCACGGACGCGCGCCCGGCGCTGCGGTGCAGGTACGGAAGCGGGACGCCGGCAGACGAGGTCGCGGACATGTAACTCAGGGTACGTAGCCAGAGCCACTGCCGCCTTCAGGCGACACTCAGCGGCGGGTGGTACCTGAAGATCCGGTCACCCCAGTCGCGTGCGGAAGTACTCGATCGTGCGCCGCAGGCCATCTTCGGGCGCGACCGACGGCTCGTATCCGAGCAGTTCACGCGCGAGCGTGAGATCCGGCCGACGCATCTCCGGGTCATCCGAGCCACGGGTGACATAGGTCACCTTCGAGGTGCTGTCGGAGAGCGACACGATCAACTCGGCGAGTTGCCGCATGCTCAGCTCGTGCTCGGTGCCGCAGTTGACCGGGCCCGTCTCGGTCGAGTCGAGCAGCAGCAGGATGCCGCGCACCAGGTCCTCGACGAAGCAGATGGACCGGGTCTGGTCGCCCGTGCCGTGCACGGTGATCGGCTCGCCGCGCAACGCCTGGGAGATGAAGGTGGGGATGGCACGGCCGTCGTCCGGGCGCATCCGCGGGCCGTACGTGTTGAAGATCCGGACGATCGCCGCGTCGAGCCCGCGGTAGCGGTGGTACGCCATCGTCGCCGCCTCGGAGAAGCGCTTCGCCTCGTCGTAGACGCTGCGGACCCCGATCGGGTTGACGTTGCCCCAGTAGGTCTCCCGCTGCGGGTGCTCCTTCGGGTCCCCGTACGCCTCGGAGGTGGAGGCCATCAGGAACCGGGCGCCGTCGGCGACCGCGCGCTCCAGCAGGTGCAGGGTGCCGACCGAGCCGACCCGGAGGATCTCCACCGGCAGTTGGGCGAAGTCGGTGGGGCTGGCCGGAGAGGCCATGTGCAGGATCGCGTCGAACCGCTCGGTCAGCGCCGGGTGGTGGGTCGGCAGGCCCTCGGAGATGTCCGCTTCGACGAGGGTGAAGGTCGGCCGATCCAGCAGGTGGGCGACGTTCTCCTTGGAGCCGGTGACGAAATTGTCCAGCGCCACCACTGTGCAACCTCGGGCGATCAGGGCGTCTACCAGGTGCGAGGGGACGAAGCCCGCTCCGCCGGTGACGAGGACGCGGTGACCGGAACCAAAGCGCTCAGCAACCTTCATGCCGATCAGCCTACCGACAGCCGAATCCACGCAGGGGGTCCCCTGTTGACGTCGTGCGTCAGCAGGGGACCCCTTTGACGGGTACCGCGGTCAGTGGGCGCCAGCCCCGGTGAGGGAGCGCACCTCCAGTTCCGCGTACTTGTCCTCGTCGTGCTCCTTGGAGATGACAGTGCCGATCCACCCGCAGAGGAAACCGAACGGGATGGAGAGGATGCCCGGGTTGGACAGCGGGAACCACTGCCAGTCGTGGTTCGGGAACATCGACGTCGCCGCACCGGAGACCACCGGCGAGAAGAACACCAGCAGCACGGCCGAGATCAGCCCGCCGTAGATCGCCCACACCGCGCCGGACGTGTTGAACCGCCGCCAGAAGAGGCTGTAGAGGATCGCCGGCAGGTTGCCCGAGGCGGCGACCGCGAAGGCCAGTGCCACCAGGAACGCCACGTTCAGGTTCTGCGCGTAGATCGACAATGCGATCGACACGGCGCCGATCACCAGGGCCGAGATCCGGGCGACCCGTACCTCCTGCCGCTCCGACGCCTCGCCCTTCTTCAGCACGTTCGCGTAGAAGTCGTGCGCCAGGCTGGACGACGAGGCCAGCGTCAACCCGGCGACCACCGCGAGGATGGTCGCGAAGGCGACGGCCGCGATGATCGCCAGCAGGGCTGCCCCACCCAGTTCGCCGCCGAAGAAGTCGATGCCGAGCGCCTCGGCCAACTGCGGCGCCGCCGTGTTTCCGGCCTTGTCCTGCGCCGTGATCGCCTGACCGCCGACCAGCGCCGCCGCACCGAAGCCGAGGGCCAGGGTGAGCAGGTAGAAGGTGCCGATGATGCCGATCGCCCAGAGCACGCTCTTACGGGCCGCCTTGGCGGTCGGCACCGTGTAGAAGCGGATCAGGATGTGCGGCAGACCGGCGGTGCCGAGCACCAGGGCGATGCCGAGCGAGAGCAGGTCCATCTTGTTGTAGAAGGTCTGCGTCGAGTTGCCGGCGGCCTCGACGCCGTACCGCAGCCCGGGTTCGAGGAACGCGCTGCCCTTGCCGGATGCCTCGGCCGCCTGGCCGAGCAGCTCCGACAGGTTGAAGTTGAACTTCGCCAGCACCAGGATGGTCATCAACAGCGCACCGCTCATGAGCAGGAACGCCTTGACGATCTGCACGTAGGTGGTGCCCTTCATGCCGCCCACGGTGACGTAGATGATCATCAGGGCGCCGACCATGATGATCGTGGCGATCTTCGCGGCGTCCGCGTCCATGCCGAGGAAGGTCGTCCCCGGCTTGATCCCGAGCAGCAGCGCGACCAGCGCACCGGCGCCCACCATCTGTGCGAGCAGGTAGAAGATCGACACCGTGATGGTGGAGACCGCCGCCGCCGTACGCACCGGACGCTGACGCATCCGGAAGGCCAGCACGTCCGCCATCGTGTACCGGCCCGAGTTCCGCAGCAGCTCCGCGACCAGCAGCAGGGCCACCAGCCAGGCGACCAGGAAGCCGATCGAGTAGAGGAAGCCGTCGTAGCCGTACAGCGCGATGATGCCGGCGATACCGAGGAACGAGGCGGCCGACATGTAGTCGCCGCCGATCGCCATGCCATTCTGGAAGCCGGAGAAGGACCGGCCGCCCGCGTAGAAGTCGGTCGCCGTCTTGGTCTGCCGGCTGGCCCAGATGGTGATGCCCAGGGTCACCGCCACGAAGACCAGGAAGAGCGTGATGGTCAGGTTGCGGGCGGTGTGGTTGCCCGCCTCAGCCGCGAGGAACGTCTCAACCGCGAGGACCTTGCTCATGGGTCACCTCCCCGATCTCGGCGCGGATCCGGTCCGCGATGGGGTCGATCTTCCGGTCCGCGTAGCGGGAGTAGAGCCAGGCGATCAGGAACGTGGAGACGAACTGGAGCAGGCCGAAGACCAGCGCGACGTTGATGTTGCTGCCGAACAGCTTCGTGCCCATGAAGTCCCGGGCGTACGCGGAGAGAATGACGTAGAGCGCATACCACAGGAAGAAAGCGACGGTCATCGGGAAGACGAAGCCGCGCAGCGCACGCCGCAGCCCGGCGAACTCGTCCGACCGTTGTACGGCCAGGTACTTGTCCGACTCGGAAGCGGTCGGAGCGGGTGTGTCCGTGGACATCTGTGGATCACCACCTTCACAGGCGTCAGAGGAGTTTCGCGCACCGTAAAGAGCGCACTCCCCGGCAGGGAAGGCTGAGATCGACGCCGGTCGGCGAGTGCGCCGAGCGGTTGGCTGGCTGCGCCAAGTGACTCAGGTCACTGCGGTGATCGGTCGGACCCGGGCGGGGCGTCCGTTCAAGCCGGCAACTCGTGATAGCGACCGCGGTAGTGCAGCAGCGGAGCGCCATCCTCGGCCAGGTCGACCGCCTCGATCGTGGCCTCGACCAGCAGGCCCCAGCCGTACTCCCGGGCGGTGTCCAGCCGGCACCCGGCCCAGCCTCCGGCGTCCGCCGGGACCGGCCCGTACGGCGTCTCGACCCACCCGCCGGTGGCGAAGAGCCCTCCCGGGGCGGGAAAGAGGCCGGCGAAGCGATCGGCGAGCTGCCGGTGTGGCGGGCCGAGCGGCGTGACCGCGAACCGGCCCGACTCCTCGACGGCCGCCCAGAGGTCGGACTCCGGGTCGATCAGCCCGAGCAACCGGTCCGGTTCGCCCTCGGCCACCAGGGTGGACGAAACGGTCAGCCCGGCCGGACCGGGCGCCGTCCAGAGGGTCACCGGTGCGGCGAGCCGACCACGCAGCCGGCGTACCGGCGACCGCTGCCCGGTCGGCACGGCGAACGGATCGGTGTGGTGGATCTCGGCACCCGGCTCATGATTCACGTGAAACATTGTGCCGCCCCGGCCCCGCGCCCAACCAAGGAAGCGCTCGTGCAGGTCGGCGGGTCGCCCGTTGAGCCGAGCAGCGCCAGCCGCGCCGGGCACGGCCAGGGCGCCCCGCAGCCGCGACACCGCCAGAGCGGCCGCATCGGCAGGTGCGGCCGGCTCACCTCGGCTCTCCGGCCGACCTGGGAGGTGGAGTCGCCCGGCCGCCGCGCGCTCCGCTCGGCGTCGGCGGAGGGCGATTCCCGAATGGCCGTGATGCCTCTGAGTCATATTGATGCCTCAGGGACATCACGCTCGCGGTGACACACCGATCCCTGCTGCGATGCGCCGTCCGGTCGCTTGCGTGGTCTGAGGCCCGATCCGGCTGCCAGGATACGGGCGGCGCCTGCGTCGAGGTGGCGGACAACGTGCCCGGCGTCGTGCTGGTCCGGGACAGCAAGGACCGTTCCGGCCCGACCCTCACCTTCGCTCCGGCCGCTTGGCGTGGCTTCGTCGTCGACGCCGCCCAGGCCCCGGGCCGCCGCGCCGGTTAACGACGCGGCGTGACCGTGGCGAGCAGCTCCGGTTGGCGGCGGTCCAGTACGTCGCCGGCCAGGTACGCGCCCAGCAGCGCCGCGCCCAGCCCGTACGCGGCACCGACCGGCAGGGCCAACCAGAGCCAGGCGTCACCGAGCAGCGCGGCGGCCACCACCATCGGCACCGCGGCGACCGCCGAGGCGAGCATGGCCAGCAGGGTGAGCAGCCCCTTCGCCATGCCCGCGCCGCTGTTCATCGCGAACGGGTTGCTCGTCTCCGGCAGCGAGTACGCCCCGAGCACCGAGACCAGGCTGTTCACCGCCAGCCCGGCGCCGTAGGTGGCGACCAGGCTGCCGACCGTGAGCCCGATCCAACCCGGTCGACCGAGCAGCACCGACAGCACCACCGCGACGACTGCCAACATCGGCAGCACGTACAGCGAGAAGGCCGTCATCCGGGCCCGTAGCTCGACCCGGCCGGGCACCCCGGCCACCACGTGCGCGGCGTACGCGCTGCCGTCGAACCCGAACTGATTGGCCAGGGTGACGGCGGCGAGCACACCCACGAAGAGCATCGAGATGGTGACCACGACCGGTGAGCTGTCGTTGGCCGCCGCCGTGAACCCCGCCTCGCCCATGGCCGCGAAGTCCCCGCCGGTAACGTTGATCATCACGGGCACGAAGATGCCGACCACCGCGATCGTGATCAGGTTGGCCCGGCGGCGGGCGTCCCGCCACCAGTAACGGGCCTCCCGTGCGACCAGGGCACCGAACCGGTCCCGGCCGGCCCACCCGGCGACCCGGGGAAACAGTTGGGCGACCGCGCCACCGGAGACCTCGCGTCGCGCCGGGGCCTTACCGCCGCTCGCCGCACCCACCATCGCCGACTCGAGCGACCGGGACCACCAGGCCAGCAGGGCGCCGAGTGCCACCACCGTGATCAGCAACTTGACCGGTGCCGCCCACACCCGCCCCTGGGCCACGTCGATGCCGACGGTCCACGGAGCGCCCAGCGGTGTCCAACCGATCACCGTCGCCACACTGGTCAACCGGGCCCAGTCCGCCTCCCGCAGCGCGGCGAGGCCGAAGAGCTGCAACGGGCCGAGCAGCGCGGCCGTCACCGCCAGCAGCACGGCCGCCAGGTCCCGGACCCGGCGGGACCGCAACATGGTGGCGAAGGCACTGGTCACCGCCCGGCTGGCGGCCACACAGAGCAGCAGCCCAGCGAGCACACCCACGACGGCGAGCAAGCCCGCCGACCAGCCACCCAGCGACCAGGCGGTCAGCACCAGCCCGAACGACGCGATGAGCACCGCCAGCACCGGCACGCTGAGCAGGGCCGCGACGAACAGGCCGGTCACCAACGTGCGTCGGGACAGCGGCAGCAGCGCGAACCGGGCCGGGTCCAGGGTCTCGTCCACGCCGAAGAAGACCAGTGGCAGGAGCAGCCAACCGAGCACCAGCAGCCCGCCGCCGCCCGCCGCGATCAGCACCGCGTACTGGCCGTTGCCACTCAGGCCCGGCGCGGCGAAGAGGAAGAAGCCGCTGGCGGCGAACCAGAGCCCCAGCAACGCGCCGCCGATGAACATGGCGATCCGCCAGCCCTGGCCCCGAAAGTTGTTGCCCATCACCCGCAGCTTGAGCCGCGCGAAGTGCCGAGCGGAGACCGGCCGTACGGGGGTGGCGTCCGCGCTCACCGGGAGAGCCATGACAGCTCCTCGCCGGTCGCGGTGCGCCCGCCGACCACCTCGACGAAGACCTGCTCCAACGAGCGATCCCCACGGACCTCGTCGAGGGTCCCGACCCGCTTGATGGTGCCGCCGGCCAGGATCGCCACGTGCGAGCAGAGCCGCTCGACGACCTCCATCACGTGACTGGAGAACACCACAGTGCCGCCGCCGGCCGCGTACCGGGTGAGGATGTCCCGGATCAGCGCCGCGGAGACCGGGTCGACCGCCTCGAACGGCTCATCCAACACCAGCACCCGAGGGCCGTGCAGCAGCGCGCAGGCCAGGCCGATCTTCTTCTTCATGCCCGCCGAGTAGTCCACCACCAGAGTCCGACCGGCGTCGCCGAGCGCCAGCACGTCCAGCAGCTCGGCAGCCCGCTGGTCGACCACCGTCGGGTCCATCCCCCGCAACAACCCGTTGTACGCCAGCAGCTCCGCCCCGGTCAGCCGGTCGAACAGCCGGACCCCGTCGGGCATCACGCCGAGCAACCGCTTGGCGGTGATCGGGTCCTGCCAGACGTCGTGCCCGAGCACCCAGGCCGAGCCGGCGTCCGGACGCAACAGCCCGACCGCCATCGACAGGGTGGTGGTCTTGCCGGCGCCGTTCGGGCCGAGCAGGCCGTAGAAGGAGCCGGCGGGGACGTCCAGGTCGACGCCGGCCACCGCGATCGTGCCGTCGAACCGCTTGGCCAGGCCACGCAGTGCGAGCGCGGGATGCTCAACAGTCATGCGCCGACGTTATCCGTCGACCGCCAGTTCCGCCGTCCGGCGACGGACGGACCCGCGATCATCCCCGAGACGGACACGCCGCTCAGCGCCCCTGAAAACTGCTCCTCGCCGCACCTGATGCAACCGGACACCGTGCTGGCGGGTGACAGAGGCAGGAGCGACACGGGGAGGGGACGTTGGACAGAGATGACGGCTTCGAGGAGTTCTACCGAGCCAGCAGGCACCGGGTCGTCACCGTGCTGTACGCGCTCGGTGGCGACGTCCATGAGGCGCAGGACGCCGCACAGGAGGCGTACGTGCGGGCCTGGCAACGCTGGCAGCGCATCGGCGAGTACGGCGATCCGGAGGCGTGGGTGCGCAGCGTGGGGCACCGCCTCCTCATGAACCGATGGCGCAAGATCCGCAACGGCATCCGCGCAACCCGGCGGCACGGTCCGGCCACCGCCGTGGGACCACCATCGGAGAACACGGTCGCGCTGGTCGCGGCGTTACGTCGATTGCCGCCGGAACAACGCGAGGCGATCGTCCTGCACTACCTGGCGGACCTCTCGGTCGCGGACATCGCGACCCAGATCGGTGTACCGGCCGGCACCGTCAAGGCTCGGCTCGCCCGCGGCCGCCAGGCCATGGCCCCTCTGCTCGGCACCACCCTCCCCGAGGAGGTCAGCAATGCCTGATCAGTTCTTCGCCGACATCTACCGCGACACCGAGCACCTGACGTGGGCGCCGAGCGAGCAGGTGCGGGAGCGCGGCAGGCGGCGGACCCGTCGGACGAGGATCGCGGCGACGCTCGCGGGCGCGGTGGCGGTGGCCGTGATCGCCACCGGGGCGGTGGCTCTGGCCGACGGCCAGGACGGGGCACCGACACCGGTGCTGCCGGCGACCGGTTCACCCACCCCGACACCCGATCCGTCAGCCACCCCGACGCCGTCCCCACCGAAGGCCAGCCGCACTCCCGTGGCACCGCCGTCCACCCCGTCCCGGACCAGTGGTCGGCCGTCGGCTGGTACCACCGACCCGGCGATCCCGGCGTCGGCGCTGTTGCAGGCGTCCGATGTCCCGTCCGACTGGCGCGGGCAGGCGCCGAGCAGTGAGGGGGACTCCAGCTTCGCCTTCAGCACCGGTGGGTGTGAACCGTCGAATCACCAACTGTTCCGGCTGAATCCCCGCGCCCAACGGGGGATCGTCTTCGTCCAGGGCCAGATCGCGCCATTGGACGAGACGGTGACCCGGTACTCGGCGGGGGACGCCGCCCGTTACCTCGGCGCTGTGCGGGACCGGGCCGAGAAGTGCGGTGGGCCGGAAGTGAAGATCACTGTGCTCGCCGAGGATCTCGCCGGCACGCAGTCTGTGCTGGTCCGTGTCGAGCACCACGGCGATGCCGTTACCCACTACCTGTTCGTCAGGGTGGGCGATCTGACCGCCGAACTCACGGTGGCCGATCGCGCCGCCGCTACGGAGTACGCGCCCAAGGTTGCCGATCGGCTCTGCGCCGGCACGGACGCCTGTTGACCGTTCTGCTTCAACTGCGGGTGTGCCGATCCGGCTCACATGCGGAGGGCTTCCGGGGTGTGCAGGCGGAGCATGGTGGCAGCGATGTCAGCCGGGGCTCGCCGGCGGGTTGCCATCGACACGGCGACCATCACGGTGAAGGCCAGCGGCACCGTCCAGGCTGCCGGCTGCGCGATGAGCGTGGCCGGCCAGCCGGACAGCGGTGGGCCGAGCACGGTGACCAGCACCGCGCCGATCGCCGCGCCGCCGCCGGCCACCACGCCGGCGGCGGCGCCCACGTCGGTCAGCCCGCGCCACCAGATGCCGAGCACCAGCAGCGGGCAGAAGCTCGACGCGGCGACCGCGAAGGCCAGCCCGACGACCTGGGACACGTCCAGTCCGTCGACGTGCAGCGCCAGCACCGTCGGCACACCACCGGCGATGACGGTGGCCAGCCGGAAACCGCGTACCGAGCCCCGACCGAGCACGTCCGTCGAGATCACCCCGGCGACGCTGGTCAGCAGCCCGGACGAGGTGGAGAGGAACGCCGCGAACGCGCCAGCGGCGACCAGCGCGGCGAGTAGCCGCCCGACCAGCCCGTCGCCCAGGGCCGCGCCGGGTAGCAGCACCACCACCGCGTCGGTCTGGCCGCTGAGCAGCAGTTGCGGGGTGTAGATCCGACCGAGGACCCCGTACAGGGTGGGCAGCAGGTAGAAGACGCCGACCAACGCCAGCACGACCAGTGTGGTCCGGCGGGCCGCCGCGCCGTCGGGGTTGGTGTAGAAGCGCACCAGCACGTGCGGCAGGCCCATGGTGCCCAGGAAGGTGGCCAGGATCAGCGAGTACGTGGCGAACAGCCCCCGGTCGTCGTCACCGGCGGCGCTGGGCAGCAACCAGTCGTTGGCGTCGGTGGCCACCCCGGACACCGCCGGTACCGGGTCCCCGGCGGCGAAGGTCAGCTCGTCGCCGGGGCGTACCTCCCGGATGTCACCGTCGGGCAGGGTGAGGGTCGCTCGGTGCTCGACCACGACGGTGGTCGCGGCCCGGAACGTCGGCCCGTCGGGTGGGGTCACCGCCGGGCGGCCGTCGGCCTGCCACTGCAGGGCCAGGAAGATCACCGGTACGGCGAGAGCGGTCAGCTTGAGCCAGTACTGGAACGCCTGCACGAAGGTGATCGCGCGCATGCCGCCCAGCGCCACGTTCGCGGTGACCACGGCGGCCACCAGCAGGGCTCCGAGGGGGTACGGGGAGCCGGCCACCGTGGCCAGGGTCAGCCCGGCGCCCTGGAGTTGCGGCACCAGGTACAGCCAGCCGATGAAGATCACGAACGCGGTGGCCAGGATGCGGAGCCGACGCGACCCCAGCCGCAGCTCGCAGAAGTCGGGCAGGGTGAACGCGCCGGAGCGGCGTAGCGGCGCGGCAACGAAGAGCAGCAGGGCCAGGTATCCGGCGGCGAACCCGACGGGGTACCAGAGCACGTCCACGCCGTACTTGAGGACCAGCCCCGCGATGCCGAGGAAGCTCGCCGCCGACAGGTACTCCCCGCCGATGGCGGCGGCGTTCCACGTCGGACTGATCGCCCGGGACGCCACCAGGAAGTCGGACGTGGTCCGGGCCAATCGCAGCCCGTAGAAGCCGATCCCGACGGTGACCAGGGTGACCGCGACGATGGCCGGGACCACGAAGTCGTTGCCCACTCAGCGCTCCGGCCGTTGCACCAGGTCGGTGAAGTCCTGCTCGTTGCGCTCGGCCAGCCGCACGTACGCCCAGCCCACCCCGATCAGGAACGGGAAGGAGACCACCCCGAGCAGCAGCCACGGCAGGTTGACGCCGACGATTGTGGTCCGACCGAGCGAGGGCGCGATCGCGAACAGCCAGGGCAGCCCGCCCAACCCGATGGCCACCACCAGGGACATCCGCACCGCGAGGGCGAGTTGGGCCCGGACCAGGCCGCGGACCAGCGCCTCGCCGACCTGGGTCTGCTGGGCCAACTCGGCGCGGGTCCGCTCGGCGCGGGTGTCCTGCCGGGTGATCTCGGCCAGCACGATCCGGGACCGCCGCGGCGGCGGTACCGCACCGCCCGACCCCACATCAGGGAGTTGCTTGGCCACCCCGGCAGTCTTGCCCGCCGGGCCGGATTGTCAAGCAGAGCCACCGATCGACGTTGTTCACATCGGTGGGTGGCGTTGTGCATAACCTGTGGACAACCGCTCACCCCTGTGGATAAACCGGTGGCGACGCAGGCTGGCCTGTGTGAACTCCGGTGGCTCGTTGTGGACAACCGGCCGAGCTGTCAGGGTGGTCGGGTAGAGAGGAGGTGTGACGGTGACGAACCCTGCCCGGCCCGGCTGGGGCGACGCCTGGACGGTCGACGACCTCCAGAGCCTCCCCGAGGACGACCAGGTCTACGAGATCTTCGACGGGAGCCTGCTCGTGTCCCCCCATGCGGACGTCTTCCACGGCGCGGTCGCCAACCGCCTCCGCCGGATCCTTGACCGGCAGGCCCCCGCCGGTGTGCTCGTCGGTCAGGACATCGGCGTCAGCGCGAAACGCTCGTCGTACTTCGTGCCCGATCTCTTCGTGGCCAGGGAGAGCGCACTAGAGAGCGGCGGTGCCGCACTCGACCCGGCCGACGTGCTCCTCGTCGTCGAGGTGATCTCGCCGAGCAACGCCGGCCGTGACCTCGTGCTGAAGCGTCACGAGTACGCGGCCGTCGGCATTCCGCTCTACTGGCTGGTGGAGCCCCGCAAGCAGATCCTGACCGTGCTGATGAACGGCGCGGGCGGCTACCGCGAGCAGGCCGTTCTGCCGGTCGGCGACGTCTACCGCACCGAGCAGCCGTTCCCCCTCGCCCTGCCGCTGGTCGACATCTTCTGACCCGTCACCCGAAACCTTTCCCACGGCTCACGAGCGGACAGGTTCCTCGGACACGAAGCGGGGCCGGTGGCACACCGCCACCGGCCCCGCCACGTGAGACGTCAGTTGGTCGCTACGACCAGACCGACGGATGTGCTGCCGCTGGCCGGAACGGTGAATCGTTCCAGCTTGCGGGTGCCATCAGGTTGGGTGACCAGGTAACGGCTGCATCAGTGTCCCGATGTGAGGATGGCGGGGCAGCCTGAGCAGGCTCTGCCCGCGCCGATCCGCTGCCCCGTGAGGAATCCGGCCCCAGGAGGATAGGCCACGGCGTCCTCATGCGACCTCGCTGTGAGTGGCGACACTCGATGCATTCGAGCAGCCCCTCGACCGGTCACCCGGAACCTTTCCTCTCGCCCGGGAGTGGGACAGGTGAAGAAGGGGGTGACGGTGTCTGACGGTGATGCGATCTCCGAGCTGTACGCCGGCTGTTTCCGCCGCCTGGTGGTTCAGCTCTACGCGGTGACCGGAGACCTGAACGAGGCACAGGAGGCGGTCCAGGAGGCGTTCACCCGGGCCTTGGTGGCACCCGGTCGGTTCACCGGCCTCGACAATCCGGAGGCGTGGCTGCGCCGGGTCGCGGTGAACGTCGCCCGCAGTCGCTACCGCCGACGGCGGCTGCTGGACGGGCTGCTGCGTCGGATTGGCCCGCCGCCGGCGGTCGCCGACCGTTCACCGGAGCATTTGGCGCTGCTGGCCGCCCTGCGCGGCCTTCCCGAGGGGCAGCGGCACGCGCTGGCCCTGCACTACCTGGTCGACCTGCCGATCGACGAGGTGGCGGCGACCCTCGGCGTTTCGCCGGGCACGGTGAAGTCCCGGTTGTCCCGGGGTCGGCAGGCGCTGGCTGCGCTGCTGACCGACTCGGAGATCAGCGAGAGCACGAACATCGGGAGGATCGATGTCCGAACGTGAGTTCACCGGCTTCGACGTCGACACTGTCGCCGACGCGGTCCGCCAGCCGCCCCTGGACGACGTGCGGACGGTGGCGCGGGCCCGCCGTCGGCGGCGTACCAGCGGGGTGGCGCTGGGTCTGGTTGTCGCCGTGGCCGGCGTGGCGATGCTGCCACTGTTCGGCAACACCGGCCGAAGTGGCTGGACCGGTCCGGACCAGCCGCCGGTCATGCCGGGCCGCAGCGGCGAGTTCTTCCTGACCGGGCCGGACTCCGCCGTCGTCGCAGGGGTGCGGGACGCCGACGAGGGTTGCTTCACGGTGTGGTTCCGGCACACCGACGATGGTGGGCGAAGCTGGACCGATGACGAGACGACCCGGTATCGCACCACCAACCAGTGCGGATCGGACGAGGAGGGGAATCCGCTGAGCAACCCCGAGTTCTCGGTGTTGAATCAGCGCTCCTACCTGATCCAGGATGGCGACCAGCTCCGGCTCTCCACCGACTACGGCCGCACCTGGGCCGACGCCGAGCAGGCCATGGTGACGGTGTCGTCCTTCCCGGCAAGCGCTCAGCCGGTCTTCTGCCAGTGGGGCCGGGGCTGCGGGGCGCTGCGTGAACCGTTGGCGGTCTCGTCGACGGGGACGGTGTACCGGCTCGGCGGCAAGCCGCCGTCTCCCTATCCGCCCGCGAGCATCTATCCGAGTGCGGACGGAACCATCTGGGTGAACTACTGGCCGGGTGACATCGGCGTCATGGTGGTCGCCCGGAGTGTGGACCGGGGAGCCACCTGGACCACCTGGCAGCCGGCCGCGGGGGCGAACGTGATCGCGATAGCCGGGGTCAGCGCGCAGGAGGCGTACCTGTTGATCGCGCCACCACCACCGCCCGGCGCCCAGCCGATGGAGGTCGGGGGCACGTCGCAGCTGCTGCGTACCACGGACGGCGGGCGAACCTGGGCGGACATGGGCACCGACCTGCCCAACTCGTTGGAGACCCGGTTCCTCGTCGTCGGCTCGGACGGGGACCTGCTGCTCGTCGAGGCGGGGAACATGCAGCCCTCCGGCAACAGGTCCACGGCCATGATCGGCCTGGATGCCGGGCGACGCTTCAAGAAGATGCGCGAGTACGAGCGACGCGACGGGGGCGTCGGTGCCGCGCCCGGACACGCCTGGCTCTACGGCCGGGACGACATGACGGTCAGCGGTGCGGACCACGTGCAGTTGACCGCCGACGGCACATCCTGGACGCGCTTTCCACTCCCGGACTGAGCGCCGCCGGACGTGCGGCGGGGCCGGTGAACTGCCACCGGCCCCGTCTGCATGGCACTGATCTTGGCGGTTACTCCAGGCCGGTGCGCTCCGGGCGGGCCGAGGCGGAGCCGAGCCAGGTGTGCGGGTTGCCGTACCAGCACCAGCCCAGCTTGGGTGCGCCCTGGCTGATCCAGAGCGCCGGCACGCGCTTGTCGCCGCAGCGGGAGCCGATCAGCGAGAAGCACCTGTTGCTCGCCAACGCGGCCGGGTGCAGCGTGATGAAGGCGAGCCCCTCGTCGATGGTGAGCGGCAGCCGGTCCTGTGCGGTGATCCCCTCCATGGCGATGGCCGGTGCCAGGTTGCGGAACTCCTCGCCCCGGTCGACGTCGAAGAGCAGGTACGCCGGCCCGGCCGGCACCTCCAACTCCTTGATCGGGTCGAAGCGGGGCAGGTCGTCCTCGGCGTAGTTCCGGTCGACGACGCCAGGCTTTCGCTTGCCGGCCAGGGTGGTCAGCTCCATCCGTTCCGGCACTCCGATCAGGTCCCGGGTGGTGACGAGCAGGAACGGCACCCGGGCGTCGGTGGGGGCGGGCAGCCCGGCGGTGCCCTCGACCGCGCTGGCCCGCAGTGGCGCGACCAGGTCGCGGAAGGCGTTCTCGGTCAGCCCGGCGAGGGCGGGATAGCCGAGCCGCACCAGTCGGTCGAGTTGACTGTCGAACTCGGATGCGGCGTTGAACGGGGTCTCGGTCACGCAGGCCTCCCGGAAGTCGTACGGACTATCGTACAACGTACGGTAGGGCGCTTCCCATTCCCGGCTCAACGACTCCAATCCTGCTTCGCGGCCCTGACCAGCTTGTCCTTCAGCTCCCGGGTGTGCCGCCGGCTCACCGGCAGCTCGGTCGAGTCGATCACCACCACGTAGCCGGAGTTGACCAGCCGCAACTCCGCGATCAACTTCAACTGCACCAGGTACGACCGGTGCACCCGGACGAAACCGGCATCGGCCCAGCGCTCCGCGAGCGTGGCCAGTGAGACCCGCACCAGATGCGACCCCTCCGCGGTGTGCAACCGGGCGTAGTCACCCTGCGCCTCCACCCACCGCACCGCCGAACGGGGCAGCATCCGCGTGGTGCCGGCCAACTCGATGGGGATGGTCGGGTCCTCCTCCGCGCGGGCCAACGCCGCCGGGTGCGACGGCACCACCCGCGAGCCGATCACCCGGCGCAACGACTCCGCCAACCGATCGGCGCGAACCGGTTTCCGCACGTAGTCGGTAGCGCCCAGATCGAAGGCGTCCACCGCGCCGTCGTCGTACGCGGTGACGAACACGATCGCCGGCGGGCGGGCGAAGCGGCGCAGCACCCGCGCCAACTCCATGCCGTCCAGGCCGGGCATCCGGATGTCCAGGAAGACCACATCCACGTCGGCGTCGCGCAGCAGCCGCAGCGCCTCGGTGGCGTCCCCGGCCGTGTGCAGCCGGGCCACCCGGGGGTCGGCCCGCAGGTGGTACGCCAACTCGTCGAGCGCGGGCGGCTCGTCGTCCACCGCGAGGACGCGCAGGAAACCGGACGCGTTCACCACGCCCGTCCCGGTTCGCTCGCTCACGACCCTGCCCGTACGCCGGGGTGGAACTTCGGCACCCGCATGCTCACCTTCGTGCCCGAGCCCAGCCCGGTCTCCACGACCAGGCCGAACCGGTCTCCGAAGACCGAGCGCAACCGCTCGTCGACGTTGGAGAGGCCGACGTGCTGGCCCGTGTCGTCAACCGGGTCGCCGGTGCCGCGGGCCAGCTCGGCGATGCCGGCGGTCAGCGTGGTCGGATCCATTCCCACTCCGTCGTCCTCCACCGTGATGTGACACTCGGCGCCCGCGTCCCGGGCCTCGATGCTCACCATGCCCGTGCCCGGCTTGCGGGACAACCCGTGGCGAACCGCGTTCTCCACCAACGGCTGGAGGCAGAGGAACGGCAGCGTCACCGGCAGCACCTCCGGGGCGATCTGCAACCGCACCTGCAACCGGTCGCCGAACCGGGCCCGCTCGATGGTCAGGTAACGGTCGATCGACCGCAGCTCCTCGGCCAGTGTGGTGAACTCCCCGTGCGCGCGGAACGAGTACCTGGTGAACTCCGCGAACTCCAGGATCAGCTCCCGGGCGCGCTCCGGGTCGGTGCGCACGAACGAGCCGATCGCGGTCAGCGCGTTGTAGATGAAGTGCGGGCTGATCTGCGCCCGCAACGCGCGGATCTCGGCGCGGGCCAGCCGTTCCCGCGACGAGTCCAGCTCGGCCAGGGCGAGCTGGTTGCCGGCCCAGTGCGCCGTCTCCAGGGTGGCCTGCACCAACCCCGGAGGTGGTGGGCTGTCGGCGACCGCCACCAGCGCGCCCACCACACGGCCGTCCGCCCCCAGCAACGGCGCGACCACCGCCCCCCGGATCGGGCAGTCGACCCGGTCGCAGTGCAACTCCTGCTCACCCAGCACCGTCGAGCGGCCGGTGTCCACCGTCCGCTGGGCCGCCGCGAGCAGTTGCTCACCGTGGTGCGTGCCGCGTCCGTCGAGGGCCAGCAGCCGGTCGGCGTCGGTGAGCGCCAACCCGACCGCGCCCACCAGAGCCCGCAGATGACGTACGGCCTTCGCCGCGCCAGCCTCGCTCAACCCCGCCCGCAGCGGCTCGGCGGCCAGCCCGGCGGTGTGCAGCACCTCGTAGGTGGCCCGTTGGGTCGCGGTGGCGATGCCCCGGCGGGCCCGCAGCCGCAGCACCGCCAACAGGGCTGCGGCCAGCGCGGTGACGAGTGAGACGACGCCGACCACGGCGGAGAGGTTGGCAGCCACGCAGCGATCCTCGCCCCTGCGAGCCGGCACGCCAACCCTCTAGTACGCGCCCTTACGGGCGAGCACCACCCCGACCGTGCGCCACAGGATGCTCAGGTCGTACGCGAGCGACCAGTTGTCGACGTAGTAGAGGTCCAGGCGGACCGACTCGTCCCAGGACAGGTCGGAGCGACCGGAGACCTGCCACAGCCCGGTCATGCCGGGGCGGACCAGCAGTCGGCGGCGCACGTCACCCAGGAAGTCACCATCGTCGGCCGGGAGCGGTCGGGGCCCGACCAGCGACATCTCGCCCCAGAGCACGTTGATGAGCTGCGGCAGCTCGTCCAGCGAGGTGGCCCGCAGGAAACGGCCGACCGGGAAGACCCGCGGGTCCTCCTTCATCTTGAACAGCATGCCGTCGGTGTCGTTCCGGTCGACCAGGCTGGCCAGCCGCTCCTCGGCGTTGACGTACATGGTCCGGAACTTCCACACCCGGAACGTGCGCCCCTCGTGCCCCACCCGAGGCTGGCGGAAGAAGACCGGCCCCGGGTCGGAGATCCGGATCGCCACGCCGACGGCCAGGAAGAGCGGGATCAGCAGCAGCAGACCGAGGCCGGCGGCGACCCGGTCCAGCAGGTTCTTGGCCAGCAGCGCCGGCCCGGAAAGGGTCGGCTCCTCGACGTGCAGCAGCGGCAGACCCTCGATCGGCCGGATGTGCACCCGGGGGCCGGCGATGTCGGTGAGCTGCGGGGCGACCACCAGGTCGACACCGGAACCCTCCAGCTGCCAGGCCAGCCGCCGCAGCTCGCCCGGCTCGGCGCTGGCCGACCCGCAGACGGCGATGGTGTCCCCGCCGACCTCACGGACCAGGGCCAGCACGTCTCGGCCGGAGTACACCGGCACCGGGGTCGGCATCCCCCGCGCCGCCGCGTACCCGTTGGTGAGGTGGATGGCGACGGGCATCAGCCCGGCGGACGGGCTGCGGGTGACCGCCGCGTAGACCTCCAGGCACTCCGGCAGGGTGCCGACCAGCACCATCCGGTGCGCGGCCTGGCCGGCCTGCCGGCGGATGTAGTGCAGGGCCCACCGGGCTACGAACCGACCCCAGAGGATCAGCAGCGCCGCACCGACCAGCGCGGTGCCCACGGTGAACCGGGAGAGCTGGGTCACGGTGGCGAAGGCGAGGAAGGAGACACTCGCGGCCACCGTCACCGACGCCCGGATCACCCGCTTGTACTCGTCGGGCCCGAGCCCCAGATAGCGCCGGTCGTACGCCCGGTTGCCCCAGAGGATGACGACCCAGCCGAGCGGAAGCAGGACGTAGGAGATGGTGTGGAACCAGGTCGGGTCCTGCTTGGTGCCGGAGAACCCGGAGGCGGCCTGGTCGAAGAGCTGAATCGCGATCCAGCTGGCGAACGCGGCCGCGCTGAAGTCGAGCAACAGCAGGATCGCCGTGTAGGGGCGGTGCCAGCGGGAGACGCGACGTCGCGCCCTGGCCCACGCCGACCGGGGTACACCGTTGTGCGTATTCGGCGTCGGCGGCTGGATCTCGAAGCTGTCGACGTGCCGCACGAGTTTGCTCCGGCCTTCGTTGGTTACCGGGCGCTGGAGGCTTGTCGTCACCTCACCCATGTCCTCCCGCATGACACGGGCCGCTCACTCGGCGTGAAGGCCCGGGTCGCCCACCGTCCCAGTCTCCCACGCGGGCCCGACCGGTTGCCGCCCCGAAGGAGATTGGCGACCGATGGTTGCGGCGGGAACTGGCCGGCTCCACACCAATCAGAAGCCGGGGACCGGGCCACTATACCGATGGATACCCGAAAGACGGGACCGGCAGACCGGAGCTTCGACACAGTCAGGGCGATTCCGCTCCGTAATCACCGAGTGGAATTACTCACCGTACGAGACGGGACAACCGACGGTCAGCGAGCGGCTTGCCACCGGTCTGGCAGGTCGGGCAGTACTGCAGGCTGGAATCGGCGAACGACACCTCACGGACGGTGTCCCCACACACCGGGCAGGGCAGACCGGTGCGCGCGTGCACCTTCAAACCGGAGCGCTTCTCGCCCTTGAGTTCGGCGGCCCGCTGACCGAGGGAGCGCTCGACCGCGTCGCCGAGGACCTGTCGGGTGGCGGCGTGCAGGGTGGCGATCTGGGCGTCGGTGAGCCGATCGGTGATCGCGAACGGGGACAGCTTGGCGGCGTGCAGGATCTCGTCGGAGTACGCGTTGCCCACCCCGGAGAGCACCGACTGGTCGGTCAGCACCCCCTTGACCTGCCCCCGCCGGCTCCGCAGCCGCTCGGTGAAGGTGGGCAGATCCGCGGCGAGCGCGTCCGGGCCCAGCTTGGCCACTCCGGGGACCGCCGCAAGGTCGGTGACCAGGTACGCGGCCAGCTTCTTCTGGGTGCCCGCCTCGGTGAGGTCGAAGCCGGAACCGTCATCGAGGCGTACCCGCACCGCGATCGGGCCCTTGCCCGGCCGCAACGGGGTGGTGGCGGGGAACGCCTCCCGGTAATGCAGCCAGCCCGCTCGCGCCAAATGCACCACCAGGTGCAGGCCACCCTCGAAGAGGACATCGAGGAACTTTCCGTGCCGACTGGCGTCGACCACCGCCCGGCCGGCGACCTCGGTCGGCGCCGGCTCGTACGTCTTCAGGGCGCTGATCGCGGCGATCTCCAGCCGATCGACACGCCGCCCCACCGCGCGCTGTCGCAGGTAACCCGCGAGCGCCTCAACCTCCGGTAGCTCGGGCACGACACAACGGTAGCCTTCTTTCCCGTGAGCGTGAGGAATGAGCTTGCGAGTCCCGCAATCGCGAACGAGAGGCAAGCTCCGTGAGAATCGTGGTGGCGCACAACCGGTACCGGGAAGCCCAGCCCTCCGGTGAGAACACGATCGTCGACTCGGAGATCGCTCAGCTCACCGCCGCTGGCGTCGAGGTGCTGCCCTTCATCCGCAGTTCGGACGAGATCCCGTCGATGTCGAAGGCGGCGAAGGCGCTGCTGCCGATCTCGCCGATCTGGGCTCCGCGCGCCCAGCACGACCTGAGCCGGCTGCTCACCGAGCACCGGCCGGACGTTCTGCACCTGCACAACCCGTACCCCCTGCTCTCGCCATGGGTGGTGCGGACCGCGCACCGGCACGGCGTGCCGGTGGTGCAGACGGTGCACAACTACCGGCAGGTCTGCTCGTCGGGGATCTACTTCCGCGACGGCGTGATCTGTCAGGACTGCAAGGGCCGGGCGTTGGGTGTGCCGGCGATCAAGCACCGCTGCTACCGCGACTCGGCGGCGCAGAGCGCGCTGATGGCGACCACCCTGGCCGTGCACCGGGGCACCTGGCGCTCGGTGGATCGGTACATCGCGCTCACCTCGGCGATCGCCGACCACCTCCGCGACTACGGCATTCCGGACGACCGCATCGTGGTGAAGCCGAACTCCGTACCCGACCCGGGTCGGCCGGCGCCACTCGGTGACGGGTTCCTCTACATGGCCCGGCTCTCCCCGGAGAAGGGCGTCGACCTGCTGCTGGACGCCTGGCGCCGGCACCCGGTGGGTGCGCTGGGCACGCTGCGGGTGGCCGGCGACGGTGAGCAGCGCCACCTCGTGGAGGCAGCTGCCGCCGAGCGGCCCGACGTGGTCTACCTCGGTCAGCTCGACCGGGCCGGCGTGCGGGCCGCAGTCGAGGCGAGCGCTGTGGTGATCGTCGCCGCGATGTGGCACGACGTGCTGCCCACCGTGATCATCGAGGCTTTGTCGAGCGGCCGTCCGGTGCTCGGGACGGCGCTGGGCGGCATTCCGTACCTGGTCGGGGCCGACGCCCCGCACGAGCCCACCGGCACCGGGCCTGCCGCCGTCGCCTCGGCCGTCGCCGGCCATTCCCCGCCGCCGGCCGGTCCGCCCGCGATGCCGGCCGGCCTGGTCACCGGTGCCGCCGGGTGGGTGGTCCCGCCGGACCCGGCCGCGTTGGCCGCCGCGCTCCCGGTCGCGCGGGCCGGTGCCGCCGCGCTCTCCGCACCGGCCCGGCTGCGGTACGAGCAGACTTTCCACCCCGACGTCGTCATCAAGCGGCACCTGGACATCTACGCCGGCCTGGCCCGCCCTCGCTGACCTCGGATCCGGCCCTCCCGGCGCGCGGCCTGCGCCCCGGACACCTCCACTGTGGCGTTTCCCATCGCCCGCACCCTTCCCTGATGCGTATGGTCACGCCGGCCCCAGGACTGCCGATCTCTCGCCAGGCCAGGTGATCAACGGGTGGACCTTGGCGGTTAATGTACGTTTCATTCGCGTTCCGGGACCTGCCACGCCGAGTCGGCAACCGGAAGCCGCAGAAAGAGCGAGGTGGATCGGGCATGGAGGATCGAGAACCGCCGCCGTTGTCCCCCGATACTCACGCTGCGGCGACCGCCGTCGCCCGAGATGTGGAGGTGCATCGGCTTGCTGTCGCCGATCAGCAGCCGCTGATCGCCCGGGAGGTCGGTGCCCGGGTGGGGCAGGTGTGGCTGCGTACCTCACGGTTCGCGGCGGTCGAGGCCATGGCCACCGCGACCCTGACCCTGGGCCCGGATGCCAACGCCCTCTACCAACGTGGCTCGGCGCGGTCGTCGACCGGTCGGCCCTGGCTGGCGCTGGACGACTATCAGCAGGCCCTGACCATGTACCAACATGCCGGCGACCGGGGCAACGAAGCCGCCACCCTCGCCAGCATCGGCCACGTGTACGACGGGTTGGGGGATCGGCAGCAGGCTTTGGACCACTACCACCAGGCCCTGCCCATCCATCGGGAGGTCGGTGACCGGGTCAACGAAGCCACCACCCTCAACAGCATCGGCAGCGTGTACGACGGGTTGGGGGATCGGCAGCGGGCTTTGGAGTACTTCCAGCAGGCCCTGCCCATCCGACGGGAGTTCGGTGACCGGGTCGGCGAAGCCGCGAACCTCAACAGCATCGGCCTCGCGTACCACGGGTCGGGGGATCGGCAGCGGGCTTTGGACCACTACCAGCAGGCCCTGCCCATCCGGCGGGAGGTCGGTGACCGGGCCGGCGAAGCCACCACGCTCAACAACATCGGCGGCGTGTACAGCGGGTTGGGGGAGCGGCGGCGGGCTTTGGAGTACTTCCAGCAGGCCCTGCCCATCCGGCGGGAGGTCGGTGACCGGGCCGGCGAAGGCGTCACCCTCACCAACATCGGCCACCTGTACCAGGGGTTGGGGCATCGGCAGCAGGCTTTGGACCACTACCACCAGGCCCTGACCATCCAGCGAGAGGTCGGCGACCGGGCCAGCGAAGCCACCACCCGCTACAACATCGCGATGATCCACCAGGCGGCCGGTGAATTGGACCCGGCGATCCGGGAACTCGAACACGTCGTCGACCTCGACCGGCAGGTCGACGACCCCCGCCTCAAAGCCGACACCTTCCTCCTCGAAGAACTCCGCCGACATCGCGTGCGAGCCGGCGGGACCGAACTGCCTTCGGGACCGTGACGGCAGCGCTGCCGACGACGAAAGTCCTGACGCCAACGGGTGGCGTTCCGTCGACGCGCCCTGCCCTGACCGGCATGATCGCGCTCGATCCTGGTTGTAGTGGCCTCGAAGCAGCCGGATAGCCCTACTTCCTGGATCGAGCGCGATCTTGGGGTGGCGCGGCGTGCCGACGGCGCGATCCTGGAGGGTGGGTGGCGCGTCGTGGCGGCGCGGCGCGTGGGCGGGGTCAGCGTAGGGAGGCGCGGGCGGAGAAGGCGACGCTGGCGAGCAGGAAACCGCCGTTGACGATGGTGAAGGCGATCATCACCCAGAGGACCAGCGCAGGGGCCACCGCGAGCACCAGGGCGGCCACGAAGATCACCGCGCCGTAGTCGCGGACCAGCTTCACCAGGCGCACCGGCAGCGAGGTCGAGGTGACCATGCTGGCCGCGTTCGGGCCGGCCTGCATCACCGAGGTCACCAGGTTGACCATCCAGGTGCCTGCGAAGGTCGCCACGAGCCAGGTCGGCGTGGATGGCTCCTGCGCCACGGCGGTGGCGGCGAGGGCTGCCACCAGGGCGATCTGCGCGGCCACGTCGCAGAGCACGTCGACCCGGGCGCCGGCCGCGCTGCCCTGGCCGGTCACCCGGGCCAGTTGCCCGTCCGCGCAGTCCAGGGAGTACGCCACCTGCCAGCCGATCAGGGCGAGCACGCCGACCACCCAGGCCGGTACGTCCCCGGCGGCGACCGGGCCGGCGAGCGCCACCACGGTGACCGAGGTGGCCAGCCCGAGCACCAGGTTGGTGATGGTCAACGCGGTCGGTCGCAGCCCGAGCCGCTGGGCGACGAGCGCGAAGACGGCCCCCAGCCACTGGCTGATCGACTCGCTGAACAGGCCGCCGCCCCGGTTCACCCGGTGGAAGTCGGCGACGGTGGGACGGGGGTCAGCCAAGTTGGTCGCGGATTGCACCGGCGTAGTCTGCCAGCCGCTCCCGCGTCTCGGTAGGCGACAGTGCCAGGTGTTCGAGGATGGTGTACCGGTCCGGCCGGGTACGTGGCGCGAACTGCACCGCCTCGATGAACTGGTCGTCGGTGAGCGCCACCTCGGCGGGGAGCCGGGGCAGACCGTGCCGGGCGAGGCAGGCGGACATCTCCCCGAAGCGGCGGAGATCTCCGCGTAGCCAGGTGCAGAACAGCGCGCCCAGCCCGGCCAGCTCGCCGTGCGAGGCGGTCCCCGGGAAGAGCGCGTCGACCGCGTGCATGATCTCGTGACAGCCGCCGCTGCACGGACGGCTGGTGCCGTCGACCGCCATCGCCAGGCCGCTGGAGATCAACGCCTCGGCGAGGACGATCACGAAGGCGTCGTCGCTCATGTCGCCCGGGTGGTTGAGCACCGCTTCGGCGCCCGCTCGCGAGAGCGAGGCGGCCAGCCCGTCGACCGGCTCACCGCGTACCTGCCGGGACAGCTCCCAGTCGGCCAGCGCGCTGATGTTGCTGATCACGTCGCCGATGCCGGCCCGGTTGTGCCGGTCCGGGCCGCTCTCCACGAAGTCCAGGTCGACGATCACCCCGATGGGGATGTGTACGCCGTAGGAGCCCTTGATCCCGTCGGTGATCAGGCTGGCCACCGGGGAGGCGATCCCGTCGTTGGCGAGGCTGGTCGCCACCGACACCATCGGCAGCCCTCGACGGGTGGCCGCGTACTTGGCCACGTCGATGGTCTTGCCGCCGCCGATGCCGACGACCGCGTCGTACGACCGGGCGCGGAGTTTGCCGCCCAGGTCGTCGGCGGCGTCCAACGTCCCGCCGGAGACGGTGAAGACGTCCGCCGAGCGCAGCGACGGTCGGATCAGCTCCGCGATCTGGGCACCCTGACCCGGGCCGACCACCACCGCGACGTCACCGCCGGAGGAGATTCGCCCGTCGGCCAGGATCGCGCCAAGGTCGGCGACCGCCCCGCGTCGTACGTCGATGTGCAGCGGGGTGAGGACGCTGCGAGCTAGTAGTGGCACGCGATCTCCCGCGCGCGGGCCAGGTCGGCGTGGTTGTCGACCTCGACCCACGGGACGTCACCGATCGGCGCCGCCCGCACCTCCCCGCCCCGGTCGGAGAACTCCTGGTAACCGTCCTCGTAGTAGAGGTTCGGGTCCCGTCGCCAGGTCGCCTCCAGCGCGTCGGCGAGGGCGTCGGCGACCTGCGGCTCGATCAGCGTGGCGCCGATGTACTCCCCGTACGCCTCGCCCGGGTCCATGATCTTGGTGATCCGGGTGAGTTGGCCGGCGGCGTCGAAGGTGGTCTTCATCTCCTCCTCGGCCAGCGGCTTGAGGGTGTCCACGGCGAGCAGGATGCCCGGGCCGCGCTCGGCGAGCAGGGTCTTCTCCACGCTCACCGGGTGCACGGTGTCCCCGTTGACCAGCAGCACCCCGCGGGCGAAGTGCTCCCGGGCGAGCCAGAGCGAGTAGGCGTTGTTCCACTCCTCGGCCTTGTCGTTGTGCACCAGGGTGAGCGTGACCCCGTACCGCTTCTCCAGGTCGGCCTGCCGCTCGCGGACCGCGTCCGCCGCGTAGCCGACGACGATCACGATGTCGGTGAGCCCGACCTCGGCGAGGTTGCCCAGCGCGATGTCCAGGATCGTCGTCTCGCCGTCCACCGGCACCAACGCCTTGGGCAGGGTGTCGGTGTACGGGCGCAGCCGTCGCCCCGCTCCGGCCGCGAGCACCATTCCGATCATCGCGACATCCTCCCTCGTCCTGCTCCGGTCACCGCTGGAGAATAGCCCCGGCTGGCTGTGCCGCTCCGGCCAACCGGGTCAGCCGGGCAACGCCGCCAGGTCGGCGAGCATGGTCAGGCGCTCCGGCGCGGCGCAGTGGCTCGGTGGACACCATCCGACATTTGCCAGCGTGCGCAGCATGTGCGATGCCGCTCTTGTCCCGGAAACATCCACCGACCACCATGTCTGTACCGAATGCCACCGTCCCAAAGGGGTGATGCGTGATGCAGGTACGGGATGCAATGTCCAGCCAGGTCCTCGTCGTCGGTCCGGAGCACACGCTTCGTCAGGCGGCCCGGATGATGTCGGCCCGGGGTGTCGGGTCGGCGGTCGTGATCGACCCGGATTCCGAGGGCGTGGGGATCATGACCGAACGCGACGTGTTGAAGGCCATCGGCGCGGGCCTGGACTGCGACGTGGAACGCACCGGGGCCCACCTGACCTGGGACGTGGTCTACGCGGGGCCGGAGTGGACCCTGGCCGAGGCCGCCGCCGCGATGGCCCGGGGCGGGTTCCGGCACCTGGTGGTGCTCGACGGCCGGGAGGTGGCCGGCGTGATCTCCGTCCGGGACATCATGCGGGTCTGGTCGGAGAGTCAGGCGGTCGCCACGCCCTGACCGGGGTGGTGTGCCGGGCCGGATCGATGGGTAGACATCCCCTGCGGGCGCGGAGACGCCGTGGCCCGTGGGGGAGGTCCCGATGCGCGACGCGGAGCGGCTGGTCGAACAGCAGTACGCCATGGTCCTGCGTCGGGACGTGGCCCGGCTGCCGGAGTTCTACGCCCCGGAGGCGTTCTACGCCATGCCGGGAGTGACGGTCCGCCCGATCGAACTGCCCGCGCTGCTGCGCACCTGGACCGGTGCCTTTCCAGACCTGCGAGTCGACCCGATGGGTGCGGTCCGCACAGCCGGTGGGGCGGCGGTCGAGCTGCGTCTGACCGGCACCCACACCGGCACCCTGCATTCGCCGTACGGCACCGTCGCGCCCACCGGCCGCCTGGTGAGCTGGGAGGTGGCCGACGTGGTCCGGGCCCGCAAGGGTCGGATCACCGCCTGGCGTTCCTACTTCGACTGGAGTCAACTCCTCGACGCCCTCGGCGTGCAGCTGGAGGGACTTTCCCGGGCCGCGCAGCACGACGCGCTCGCCCTTCCGGTCTGATCTTCCGCCGACCGGTCCGGTGGGGTCACCCGACCCGGTGGCTCAAGATGCGGACATCGCCGTGCCGACCGCGCGTTCCCCGCAGCCGCCCGTACGCTCAACATTCATGACCGCCGAGCAGCTGATCTCCTTTGCCCGTGGGGCTCCCTCGCTGGACATCGTCGATGTCGAGGGGCTCAAGGCCGCCGCCGTCCGCGCCTTCGACGCCGACCCCGCGGGGGTGACGGCGTACGGCACCTCCGTCGGTTACCTTCCGCTGCGAAAGTGGATCGCCGAGAAGCACGGGGTCGAGGCCGACCAGGTGCTGGTCACCAACGGGTCGCTCCAGGCCGACGCGTTCCTCTTCGACCACCTGGTCCGCCCCGGCGACGCGGTGGTTGTGGAACGCCCGACGTACGACCGGACGCTGCTCAACCTCCAGCGGATGGGCAGCGAGCTGCACGGCATCTCGGTCCAGCCGGATGGTCTGGACACTGCCGAGTTGCGCAAGCTGCTGGAGTCCGGGGTCCGACCCCGGCTCGCGCACGTCATTCCGAACTACCAGAACCCAGCCGGCATGACGCTGTCGCTGGAGAAGCGCCGGGAGTTGCTCGACCTCGCCGCCGAGTACGAGTTCACGATCTTCGAGGACGACCCGTACGCGGACATCCGCTTCCGTGGTGAGGCGCTGCCGTCGATGCTCTCGCTGGACACCCGCAACGTGGTGGTGCACGCGTCGAGCTTCACCAAGACGGTCTGCCCGGGTGTGCGGGTCGGTTACCTGGTCGGCCCGGCCGACCTGATCGCCGCCATCGCGAAGAACGCGACAAGCCTCTACATCTCCCCCGGCATGGTGTCCCAGGCGATCGTGCACCAGTTCTGCGTCTCCGGTGACATCGACCGCTCGATCGAGACGGTCCGGGCGGCGCTGGGCGAACGGGCCGAGGTGCTCGCCGAGTCGTTGCGCCGGCACCTGCCGCAGGCGCGGTTCGTGGAGCCCGACGGTGGCTACTTCCTCTGGGTGGAGTTCCCGGAGGACGTGCTTGTCGACCGGCTCGCCCCGGCGGCTGCCGAGCGCGGGGTCGCCGTGGTCAAGGGCAGTGACTTCGTGCTGGACGGCGGGCGGCACGCCCTCCGGCTGGCCTTCTCGGCGGTGACCGCCGACCGGATCGACGAGGGCGTCCAGCGGCTCGCGGCGGCCGTCGAAGCCGTCCGAGGCTGAATTCATCTGTCGGGTTCCCGACAGAACGACGATGCCGGCCGTCCGAGGGCTCCCCTTCGGGCGGCCGGCTGGCCCACAATGCTGCGAGCGTCACCCCGTCAGCTGCGGAGCTCACCGCCCGGCCTCCGGCCGGCCCTGCCCGGGTGGACGCGGCAGCACAACCTCCCGCCCCCACAGGTGCCGGGTGGGCCGTGTCGTCCCCCGCACACCCCCCGATGCGGCCCGGCCCGCCCGGCGCCGCTCCCGGGCGACCGCCGTCACACCGGTCCTCGACCCCGGTCGGCGTAGCCTGCAAGCCGCAGCTGAGCGCGGGAGGTGACGCGATGACGGATCGGACAGAGCGGGACCGGACGGCACCGTCGACCACCGGGCGGGTCCTGCGACCTCGGGCGTGGCCCTCCCCGGTACGGGCGATGACGCGCATCCTCAACGTCGACGGCTCGCAGCCCGCGCCGGCCCCGACCGGCACTGGCCGCAGCGCGGTGGTCGACTGCGCGCTCTACGTGGACGGCAAGCGGCAGCCCGGCGACTGGACGTACGCGGAGGCGCTGGCTGCGGCCCGCCGCGAGGAGCACGGCTTCGTCTGGATCGGTCTGCACGAGCCGGAGTTGGCCGAGATGACAGCCATCGCGGAGACCTACGGCCTGCACGAGCTTGCGGTCGAGGACGCGGTGAAGGCCGAGCAGCGCCCCAAGCTGGAGCGGTTCGGCGACGTCGTCTTCCTGGTGCTGCGTACCGCCC
This sequence comes from Micromonospora sp. CPCC 205558, assembly GCF_036902955.1. Taxonomy (NCBI): domain Bacteria; kingdom Bacillati; phylum Actinomycetota; class Actinomycetes; order Micromonosporales; family Micromonosporaceae; genus Micromonospora; species Micromonospora sp. CPCC 205558. Next base: position 48,447 of record NZ_JBAKHR010000006.1, on the reverse strand, counting down.
GTTACTGCGAGCACACCGAGCTGACCGAGAACTCCGAGGTGGTGGAGACCGGGCAGGTGATGCTCTTCATCGGCCCGAACTTCGTGATCAGCGTCCGGCACGGGGACGCCTGCCGGCTCGCCCCGATCCGCGCCGACCTGGAGACCAAGCAGGAGTTGCTGCTGCACGGCCCGTGGGCGGTGGCGTACGGAGTGACCGACCGGGTGGTCGACCTCTATCTGGAGGTGGCCGAGCAGATCGAGGACGACCTGGACGTGTTGGAGGCGGAGGTCTTCGACCGGCACGGCCACGGGCGGATCCAGCGGATCTATCAGATGAAGCGGGAGCTGGTGGAGTTCAAGCGGGCGGTGGTGCCGCTGCAACGGCCGCTGATGACGCTGACCTCCCAGGTCAACCGGGACGTGCCCAAGGAGATCCGCAAGTACTTCCGGGACGTGCAGGACCACCTGAGCCGCACCGTGGAACAGGTGAACTCCTACGACGACCTGCTCAACTCGATCCTCCAGGCGCGGCTGGCCCAGGTCACCGTCGACCAGAACAACGACATGCGCAAGATCGCCGCGTGGGCGGCCATCGCCGCGGTCTGGACCTCGATCGCCGGCGTCGAGGGCATGAACTTCGACAACATGCCCGAGCTGAAGATGACGTACGGCTATCCGGTGGCCCTGGCCCTCATGCTCGGTGTCTCGCTGGCCCTCTACCGCTGGTTCCGCCGCAACGGCTGGCTGTGACCGCGACGCGGAAGCGCCGACGAGTGGGTGAGCACACTCATCGGCGCTTCATGCGCTGCCACTGACCTCAGCGGCGGCCGTTGGTACGGGCCGTGTCCTTGTCCTTGCCCAGCGCCTTGGTGAGGTCGTCGGTCGGCCGACCGGAGACCTCCGTGGCGCCCTCGGCGACCGACGGGACCTTGTCGGTCGGGCGGACACCGGTCTGCTTGGCCGGGGCGGTGGTGCTGGCGCTGGCACCGCCGGCCACCGCCGAGCTGCCCGCACCGGTCATCCCCGCCGCGCCGGACATGGCGGAACCGTCGGACCCCCTGGCGGCGGACGGGGTACGCACCTCGATCGAGTCGACCTCGTCGCGCATCGGCTCCAGGGTGCTGCGGGTCGGGTCGTACTCGGCCCACTCCTGCTGCTCCCGCCGGCGACGCAACGCCACCGCGCCGGCCAGGCCGGCGATGGCGCCCGCCGCCAACAGGCCGGTCATCATCGAGCCGCGCCGGCGCGGCTGCTTCTTCTTACCGGTGATCCGCATGGTCTTCGACTTGGCCTTCCTGGTCAGCGGCCCTGCCTGCGCGGCGCCGTCACGGGCTGCCGCCGCCAGCGGTGCCAGCGTGGTGAGAGTCGTTCCCCAGCCGGTCGACGCGCGGTCGCGTACCTTCGCCGCGGTCGGCCCGACGTAGCCCCGGGCCACCTGGACCCGCGGGCCGACGGTCGCGCCGGCGCCCTTCGCGGCGTGGTTGGCTGCCAGCATCAGGTGGCTGATGCCTTGGTTCAGCTCGGCCAAGGCCTGCTGCCCCTGGGACTGCCGCCGCCCGAATCCAAACACGGTCCTACCTCCTGGGAGTTGTTCCTTCGTCATCCTCCACCTTCGGATGCCTCCGCGATGCCAGATCGGGCACATGGGAGGATCCGCATGGAACTGACCAACGAGTGAGGAGTACCCGTGGCCGAGGCTGTCTACGCCACCCTGCACACCAACGCTGGCCCGATCCGGCTGGAGCTCTTCCCCAACCACGCGCCGAAGACCGTCCGCAACTTCGTCGACCTGGCCGAGGGCAACCGTGAGTACACCGACCCGCGCACCGGTCAGCCGGGCAGTGGTCCGTACTACGACGGCACCATCTCGCACCGGGTGATCAGCGGTTTCATGGTCCAGATGGGCGACCCGACCGGCACCGGTCGGGGCGGACCGGGCTACAAGTTCGCCGACGAGTTCCACCCGGAGCTGCGGTTCGACCGTCCGTACCTGCTGGCGATGGCGAACGCCGGACCGGGCACCAACGGTTCGCAGTTCTTCATCACCGTGTCCCCTACGCCGCACCTCAACAACCGGCACACCATCTTCGGCCAGGTCGCCGACGAGCAGTCGGTGAAGGTCGTGGATTCGATCGCGAACACCCCGACCGGTCCGAGCGACCGTCCGCTCCAGGACGTCGTCATCGAGCGGGTCGAGATCGAGCGGTCCGCTTCCTGAGCGACCGGCGAGGTACCTTTGCTCGCATGATTGAGCGCTCCGGAGCACGGCCGGTGGACCGTGCGGTGGCGGACGGAGGGTCGGCCCGGTGAGCGAGTCACCGCCGACCACCCCGGTCTGCTACCGGCACCCCGGTCGGGAGACCTACGTCCGTTGTACCCGCTGCGACCGGCCGATCTGCCCGGACTGCATGCGGGAGGCCTCGGTCGGGCACCAGTGCCCGGAGTGCGTCAACGAGGGGCGTCGCAGTGTCCGGCCGGCGCGTACCGCCTTCGGCGGCGGTACGGCCGGCCGGCACGGCTATGTCACCAAGGCGCTGATCGCGCTGAACGTGCTGGTCATGCTGATCTCCATCGCCTCCGACCGGGGCGGGGACGCGGCGGTGGGCGGTTCCGGCTTCGGCGGGCTGATGGGTGGCAGCACCCCGTTGACCAACTGGGGTTCGGTGCTCGGGCTGGCGTTCTTCCCGGACGGCACGCTCGGTGGCATCGCCGACGGCGAGTGGTACCGGCTGGTCACCGCGATGTTCCTGCACTACGGCGTGATCCACCTGCTGCTGAACATGTGGGCGCTGTGGGTGCTCGGCCGGTCGTTGGAGGCCAACCTCGGGCCACTGCGCTTCGCAGCGTTGTACCTGATCGCTGGGTTGGGCGGTAACGTCGCCGCCTACCTGTTCAGCGCGCAGAACTCGGCCACGGCCGGCGCGTCGACGGCGGTCTTCGGCCTCTTCGCCGCGCTGATCATCATCGAACGCAAGCTGGGTCGGGACATCTCCCAGGTGATCCCGATCCTGGTGATCAACCTGGTGTTCACGCTGACCGTGCCGGGCATCTCGATCCCCGGGCACCTGGGCGGGCTGGCGGTCGGCGCGTTGATGGCGTTGGTGCTCGCGTACGCGCCGCGTGGTCGGCGGACGCTGGTGCAGGTCGCCGGCGGGGCGATCATCCTGGCGGTGCTGCTCGCGCTGGTGCTCTTCCGCACCGCCCAGCTGCTCAGCTGACCGGGCGGGCGGCCCGCAGCACGGCGGCCACCTCTTCCGGGGTGGCCCCCAGGTCGTACCGGCCGAACAGGTGCAGCGAGTTGCCCGCGTCGATCTCCAGGGTCTCGCTGGTCAACCCCAGTCGGGGCCGTCGGTCGACGGCGATGGCCTCGACCGCCGACCAGGGCAGCAGCCGCCGGCCAGCGAAGCCGTGGATGACGGTGAGCCCGGTCGGGTCCACCGCCAAACGGACCGGCGCGACCAGGTCACGTACCGCCCAGCCGGCCAGCGCGGCGGCTGCCAGGACGGCCAACGCCAGCCGGACCGCGTCTCCGTCGGCGAAGAGCAGCCCGAGCGCGATCAGCAGAACGGCACCGGCCAGTTTCGCCGCCGGCAGGCTCGACGGCACCCGCCACTGTCGTACCGGGGAGGTCTCATCCACCCGCCCAGCATGCCAGCGGTGGTTGGGTAGCGCCTGGGCGGACGACCGGTCGATTGACGACGTAGGATCGGGGCAGCTCAAGTTACCGGGGAGTAAAGATGAGTGACGCGGTCATCGTCGGCGCGGTGCGGACCCCGGTCGGGCGACGCAAGGGCAGCCTCGCAGGCGTCCACCCGGTCGACCTCTCGGCGCACGTGCTGCGCGCCCTCGCCGAGCGCACCGGGCTCGACCCGGCCCAGGTCGACGACGTCTTCTGGGGCTGCGTGTCCCAGGTCGGCGAGCAGTCCTGGAACATCGCCCGCAACGGCGTGCTCGCCGCCGGCTGGCCCGAGTCGGTCCCCGGCACCACAGTCGACCGGCAGTGCGGCTCCAGTCAGCAGGCCCTGCACTTCGCCGCCGCGACAGTCCTCTCCGGCCAGGCCGACCTGGTGGTCGCCGGTGGCGTCGAGTCGATGACCCGGGTGCCGATGGGCTCCAGTGTGGCCGGCGGGATGCCGTTCAGTGACCAGTTGCGGGCCCGCTACCGGGGCGTCGAGGGCTTCGCCGACGACGCGCCGCTGCCGTTCAACCAGGGGGTCGGTGCCGAGCTCATCGCCCAGCGGTGGCGCCTGTCGCGTACTCAGCTCGACGAGTTCGCGCTGGCCAGCCACGAGAAGGCAGCCGCCGCGCAGGACGCCGGCGCGTTCGACCCCGAGCTGACCCCGGTGCCGCTCGCCGATGGTGGCAAGTTCGCCGCCGACGAGGGCATCCGCCGGGAGACCTCCCTGGAGAAGCTGGGCGAGCTGGTCACCCCGTTCCGCGCCGACGGCGTGGTGACCGCCGGGTCCGCGTCCCAGATCTCCGACGGCGCCGCGGCGCTCGCGGTGACCACCTCCGACTGGGCCAGCCGGCACGGCCTGCGTCCGCTGGCCCGGATCCACACCGCGGTGGTCGCCGCCGACGACCCGGTCACCATGCTCACCGCGCCCATCCCGGCCACCGCGAAAGCGCTGCGCCGCGCGGGGCTGGGCATCGAGGAGATCGGGGTGTACGAGGTGAACGAGGCGTTCGCCCCGGTGCCGCTGGCCTGGCTGGCGGAGACCGAGGCCGATCCGGAGCGACTCAACCCGCGCGGCGGGGCGATCGCCCTCGGTCACCCGCTCGGCGGCTCCGGTGCCCGGATCATGACCACCATGCTCCAGCACATGCGCGACAACGGGATCCGCTACGGCCTGCAGACCATGTGCGAGGGCGGCGGCATGGCCAACGCCACCATCGTCGAGTTGGTCTGACGCGCGATCGGGACAGACGCACGGTCGGCAACGACGCGCGATCGGGAAAAGGCGTGGCCTCGACCCGGGCGGGCCGCCTAGGGTGCCCAGCGTGACGACGATCGCCGACGAGCAGGCCCCCGACTGGTCCAGCGAGCAGTGGCAGGTGCGGGCCCGGTCGTGGGTCGACGCACAACTGAGCCGGGCCGGCCGCCGGGTGACCGGGTTGGTGGAGCCTCGGCTGCGTCCCTGGTCGCTGGTCTGGCGGGTGCCCACCGACGACGGGCCGGTCTGGTTCAAGGCCAACAACCCGGGCACGGTGCACGAGGCGGTGCTGATCGCGGCGCTCGCCGAGGTGACGCCCGGCCGGGTGCTGACGCCGATCGCGGTGGACCCGGAGCAGGGCTGGTCGCTGCTGCCCGACGGTGGCGAGTCGTTGCGCGACGTGCTGGGGCGTGACCCCGACCTGGGGCACTGGGAGCGGGCGCTGCCCGGGTACGCGGCGCTGCAACTGGCGAGCGCGCCGCGCGCCGCCGAGTTGGTCGCCCTGGGCGTGCCGGATCATCGTCCGGAGGTGCTGGCCGGCCTCTTCGCCGAGTTGCTCGACGATCGTGAGGCACTGCTGATCGGTGCCGAGGGCGGGCTCAGTCCGGAGATGTACGAGCGGCTGCGGGCCGAGGTGCCGGCGTACGCACAGCGGTGCCAGCGGCTCGCCGACATCGGCATCCCGGCCACTGTGCAACACGACGACCTGCACGACGGCAACGTCTTCGCCGGTGCGACGGGGTACCGCTACTTCGACTGGGGTGATGCCTCGGTGGCGCACCCGTTTGGCACGTTGCTGGTGACCCTGCGTTCCATCCGGTACGCCAGGAAGGGCGCCGCCGACGACGCTCAGTTGGCCCGGCTGCGCGACGCTTACCTGGAGGCGTGGACCGACCGGTACGACCGCCGGACCCTCGTGGAGGCCGCCGACCTCGCGATCGGCCTGGGCCCGGTGAGCCGGTCGCTCTCCTGGCGTCGCGCACTGGACACCACCGAGAAGTCCCGCGCGGAGTACGCCGACGCGGTCCCCGGCTGGCTGGAGGAGCTGTTCGCCGCCAGTCCACTTCAGCCCGACGCCTGACCATCATCCGTCCGAGTCGAAAATCGGACAGGCAGTGCGACATGCGGCGTGGAACTTCCAAAAAACGTCCGTGACCCACGTCACCCCGCTGGGGACGTCGTTGGGCAGGTCATGGACGTCTTCTCCCGAACGTTCCTCCCGGCCGCCGCTGAGGCTGGCCTGGCCGTGCAGACGGTGAGCCGGCACATGCCGGTCTTCCGGCGCTGCGTCGGCTCCGGTGACGCCACCATCCTGGTCACCCGTTGCAGCCGCCCCGACCGCCCGGTCACCGGCGACTACCTGTTACTGCTCACGCACCGTCGACTGGTGGTGACCCAGCAGACCCGCCTTCTGCACCGACTGCGCCTGCACCTCAACACCGAGCTCCGCGAGCTGAGCAACGTCACCTGGAGCCCGGACCCGAGGCTGCAGTCGGTCGAGATGGCGGCCACCGCGATCGACGGGATCCGGGAGCGGTTCCTGATCCGGACCACTCACCCGAAGCAGGTCTGGCAGCTCGACGCGTTGCTCGACCAGGCGTTCCGGACCCGTCTGCGGCCGACCGGCGCGCGGGTCGTCGCCAGCATCGGTGACGCACCGGCCGTCGCGCGGCAGGGGATGTTCGCTCCGTCCTGGTGAGCTGACCCCTCATCGGGCGTCGCACCGCCTTTACCGAACTCGAACACGCACCGATCGCGCCGAGCCCGCCGGGTCGGCAATCATGGGCCGGTGACCGTCGAACCGCCGCATCGCGGGCTCGTCCTCGTCGTGGAAGACGAGCCGGCCATCGCCGACCTGGTCCGGCTCTACCTCACCCGGGACGGGTTCGGCGTCCACCTGGAACGTGACGGCGAGGGCGGTCTGAGCGCGGCCCGCCGGTTGCGGCCGGTGGCCTGCGTGCTGGACATCGCGCTGCCGGGCCTGCCCGGCACCGAGATCTGCCGACGGCTGCGCGAGGCCGGCGACTGGACCCCGGTCATCTTCCTCACCGCCCGGGACGACGAGGTGGATCGGATCGTCGGCCTGGAGTTGGGCGCCGACGACTACGTCACCAAGCCGTTCAGCCCACGGGAGTTGGTCGCCCGGGTGCGCGCGGTGCTGCGCCGATCCGCCGGCGGGCCGGAGGGCGCGGACCGGCCACGTGTCGTCGGTCCGGTGACGCTGGACCCGGCCCGCCGTACGGTCACCGCCGCGGGCGCCCCGGTGCAGCTAACCTCCACCGAGTTCGACCTGCTGGCCCACCTGATGGCCCGGCCCGGCCGGGTCTTCACCCGGGAGGAGCTGCTGGCCGGGGTCTGGGGTTACGCGGCGCACGCCGGCACCCGGACGGTGGACGTGCACGTCGCACAGGTGCGCGCGAAACTCGGCCCGGCGAGCGTGATCCGGACCCATCGCGGGGTGGGGTACGCGGTCGATGCGTGATCACCACGGGCACGTCGAGTCGCCGACCATGGCAATGCCGGTGGTCACCCCACCCGCCGCACCGCGACGACGCCGATTCGGCCGTACGCTGACCGCCCGCGCGGTGCTCGTCACCTGCGCGGTGGCGCTGGTGTCGGTGCTGGTCACCGCCATCGTCGCGGTGCCGTTGGCGATCCGTGGCGCGCAACGGGGCGAGCAGGAGGCGCTCGCCGCCCAGGCCCGGCTCGCCGCCGAGGTGCTGCGGACCCGCCTCGACCGGGGTCGCAGCGCCGATGAGGAGCGGCTCATCCAGCAACTGCGCGATCAGGGCATCGACGCGTACCTGATCCGCCGCGGGGCCGTCGACCGGTCAGGTCTGCCGCCCCGGGTGGTGCAGCGGATCGGGCAGGGCCGCAACGTGTCGGCTCGCCGCTCGGTCAACGGTGAGCGGGCCCTGGTCGAGGGTCGGGCGCTGGCCGGCGGCAACGGGGTGGTGCTCTCCCGCCCCCTGGCCACCGGGCTGTGGGCCCGGGTGCTGCTCAGCCTCTGGTTGCCGCTGCTGGCCGGGTTGACCGCCGGTGTGGTGGCCGGGCTGCTGCTGGCCCGCCGGTTGGCCCGGCCGATCCGCGTCGCGGCCACCGCCGCCGCCCGGCTGCGCGCGGGTGACCGGGCCGTGCGGGTGCCGGTCGAGCCGCCGGACGAGGTCGCCGACCTGGCCGAGGCGTTGAACGGGTTGGCCGCCGCACTGGCCACGAGCGAGGGCCGGCAGCGGGAGTTCCTGCTCTCCGTCTCGCACGAGCTGCGCACCCCGTTGACCGCGATCCGGGGGTACGCGGAGGCGCTCGCCGACGGGGTGCTCGGTGCCGACGACACGGTGGACACGGGTCGGACGGTGCTGGCCGAGGCCCAACACCTGGATCGGCTGATCGGTGATCTGCTGGCACTGGCCCGGCTGGAGGCCGCCGACTTCCCCCTTGAACCGGTGCCGGTGGACCTGACCCGACTGGCCCTGGACGCGGAGCCGACCTGGTCCGGCCGGTGCGCGGCGGTGGGTGTGCCGTTCCGGGTGGAGACGCCCGGTCAGCCGGTGCCCGCGTACACCGATCCGGGAAGGATCCGGCAGGTGCTGGACGGGCTGCTGGAGAACGCGCTGCGGGTCGTACCCCCGGGGTCGCCGGTGGTGCTCGCGGTCCGGGCGGCTGGTGCGGACCCGACGCACGGCGGCGTGTTGGAGGTCCGCGACGGTGGGCCCGGCTTCACCGACGACGACCTGGCGGTGGCGTTCGAACGCGGTGCGCTGCACGAGCGGTACCGGGGGGTGCGCAAGGTGGGCAGCGGGTTGGGGTTGGCGCTGGCCGCCGGGCTGGTCCGCCGGTTGGGCGGGGAGATCGTCGCGGGGCACGCGCCGGAGGGTGGCGCCGCCTTCATGGTCCGGCTGCCCGGTGATCCTTACCTGACCCGAACGTCGGCCTGACGCTCCGCTCGTCGTTGCGGGGAAGGCTGAGGGCTCCACTGACGGAGAGGGAGAGTCATGCCACGTTGGGGTATCGCCACCGGCACCACAGCACTGCTCGCGGCGGTCGCGCTCGGCGTCAGCGGCTGCGGCGCGGCCGAGGTGGCCAGCCAGCCGGCTCGGGAGGCGGCCGTCGAGGTCGCGGCCGCCATGGGGGTCGAGGGTCAGGCGCTGGCCGCGATGGGCTTCGACGCCGACGACCTGGACGTGCGAACCGTCGCCGCACCGGCCACCCCGACACCGGGTGCGTCCCCCACGGCGCAGGAGAAGGCCCGGGAGAAGCGCGGCGAGGAGTGGCGCAAGCGCCGCCAGGCCCGCGTGTTGTTGCGCAGGAACACCCTGCACGGTGAGGCGGTGGTGAAGGCGAAGGACGGCGGTACGCGGACCGTCGCCGTGCAGCGCGGCGAGGTGACCGCGATCGACGGTGACTCGATGACCGTCAAGTCCACCGACGGCTTCACAATGGTCTGGACCTTCGGCGACGACCTGCGGGTCGTCGAGCGCCGGGCCACCGTGCAGCCGAGCGAGATCACTGTCGGTGCGACGCTCGGTGTCGCCGGCGCCAAGGACGGCGACAAGGGCGTGGCCCGGCTCATCCTCATTCCGCGCGCCAGGTGAGCGAAGGGGCCCTGGTCGACACCAGGGCCCCTCTTGGCTCGTCAGCAGACGCGTTCTCGTCAGTAGACGCGGGAGCCGATGAAGTCGTCGTGACCGTAGCCGACCGGGTTGGCGGCGGTACGGGCCTCGAACGACCACTGCTGCCGGGTGCTGCTTCCGCAGGTCGCCAACCGCAGGCGAGAGCCGCCCAGCAACGGGTTGTCGAACGCCACGCAGAGGTTGTTGGCGCTCGCCGGCCTGATCTGGTTACCCACGAAGACGAACTGCTGGGCGCCGGTGCCGTTGCAGTCGTAGATGTTGACCGCGGTGCCGGCGGTCATCGAGCTGTTGGCGACGTCCAGGCAGCGGTCGTGGGACAGCTCCGAGTGCAGCGACCGCCGGGCCGAGTCGTACCAGAAGCCCTGGTTGCGCCCACCATGGCAGGAGTACGGCTGCTGCACGGTGCCATTGCGCGAGTCGTACCCCTTGCCGTCGACACAGGTGCCGGTGGCGAGGTTGCGCAGCTGCTTGAACTCCAGCAGCCCCGGGTAGAGCACGCCACTGCCGGTGCTGGCCGGGTCGACGCAGCTGGCCCGCGTCTGCCCGGAGTTCCAGAACTGGGTGATGCACTGGGCGAACATGCCGTGCCCACGGGCGTTGGGGTGGAACGACTGGCGGGCGGCGTTCTCGTTCCAGATGCCGATCTCGATGTACAGGCCGCGGACCGAGGTGTTGTCGGTGCACACCTCGTGGCCGTGGAAGAGCCGGCTGGCGTCCAGGTAGCGGGTGCCGGTGTTCGCCGCGGCCGACCGCAGCGCCGACTCGAACATCGGCACCGCCTTGTTCCGGGCGAACGCCGCGTCGGCGAGGTAGAGCAGACAGCCGCCGGAGTACCAGCCGGGGAAGTTGGGGTTGTCCTCCACGTCGGGGCTGCCGGGGCTCGGGTACGACATGAGCACCAGCTCGTAGTCCGACCGCAGGTAGCCGGCGTTGGTCATGGTCTGCCGGATGTCGGTGAGCGCCGATTCAACGGCCTGCCGGCTGCCGTCGGTGCGGATCGTCCACTGGTCGGTGTAGGTGGGGTAGCAGGCGCCCTGGAAGAACACCCGGCGGACGGCGCAGTCGGTGGCGACCGGACCGAACTGGATGGTGCCGTCACCGTTCGCGCCGACCACCACCCAGATCAGCTTCACGTGCGTGTTGCGCGCCTTGATGCCCAGGTAGTCGCCCTGGTTCAGCTCGTTGTGCTGGGTCGGGCCGCCCGCGATCAGGTTCCAGGGGGTGGCACCGGAGCAGGCGATGTTGTACTGCGCGTCCGACGCGATGCCGGTGCGGAACACCGCCTGGTCGTACGAGCGGTCGCACCAGTTGCCGTCCTGGTGGGTGCCGGGGACGTAGTTGCCGACCCCTTCGCCGGAGATCTCGCTGTCTCCCATGGTGACCAACGCGGTGCGGCGTTGTTCGATCGGGCGGATCGCTGGGCTGCCGTAGAGGGCGGTCGCCTCGGCGGCCCGGATGGCTTCGAGGTTGGCGGGGAGTGGTTGGACTGTCGGTCGGTCGACGGCGCTGGCGGGGGTGGCCGGTCCGGCGAGCATCGGTAGGACGAGAGCGGCGACGGCGACGGCGACGGTGATGGCCCGTCGTCGGGTCGCGCGTTCGGGCCTGGCGGGGATTGCAGGCATCGACGCACTCCTTTCGGCTCAATCGCGGGACGTCGATTGAGTTACCAGACGGTAACGTGCGGATCAACGGATGTGAATGCGCTTCGGATCCTTGCGCGCGGGATGCAGAACCGCCCGGATCGGACTATCCGGGCCTCAGGTCGTTGGGGTCGGTCTGCTGGCTCAGTGGCCCGGCGGCAGGGCGTAGCCGACGTAGCCGCGGAACTCCAACCGCCAACCGGCCGGGACGAGCTTGGCGCAGGCCGCCTTGCTGCCGGTGCAGACGATCGCGTCGACCGAGGCGGGATCGGCCGGCGGTCGTTCCGGCAGTACCGACTGCAACGCCACCAGGTCAGGTGAGCCGCCGTCGGGCTGCCGCAGCAGCAGCCACCACGGGTACTCCCAGTTGTCGTTCTGTTCCACCAGCCCGATCCGTCGCGCGCCGCTGTCCCGGACCGCGGTCGCCGCCCAACCGAACTCGTCCGCCCACTGCGGTCGACGCAGGAACCGGGTGTCCCAGTCCGAGGTGGTGAAGACCGAGCCGGCACCGACCAGCCGGCGCGGGAAGCCGTACGACAGCGCGAGCACTCCGGCCAACGCCGAGGTGGCCAGCACGGTGACGGCCGCCATGGTGGCCACCGAACGACGTCCACGGCCAGCGGTTGCGTCACCCGCTGCCGGTACGGCGTCACCCGCTGCCGGTACGGCGTCACCCGCGCGGCGGCGGAAGAGCGCGTCCAACCAGAGGCCCGCGAGGGGAACGGCGAGCACCACGGAGTAGAGCAGCAGACGATTGCCCCACGGCTGCCACTTGATCATCGCGGTGTGCAGCAGCACGGCGGTCAGCACCACCACGGCGTACGCCCGCAGCGCCCCAGCCCGTTCGGGAGTGATCCGCCATGGTCGGGCGAGCGCGATCACCGCGCCGATCACCGCCAACACCCCGGCCAGCGGAAACGCCACCCGGTCCTCGTCCGGATACCAGGCCGGCTCCGGGAAGAGCTCCCGACCGAAGGTGATCGCACGGTCCTGCGGGTCGACCCCGATCGCCTCGGCGCCGCTGATGATCACTTCGGCCCCGGCCCGACGCAGCGGCGCCAGCGGCGTGTCGAACGCGGTGTGCCCGATCCGCAGTGCGTTGACCACTATCGACGCCGGGTCGTGCCGCTCCATCGGGATGGACTCGCGCAGCCGGGGCGGCCCCAGCGGGTGCCCGAACTCGGCGGTCACCCGGGCCAGGAACGGGCCGACCACCACGGCCGCGACCACCAGGATCAGCACCGAACCGCCGACCGTGCGGGCCAGCCCGACGACCGGCCAGGACCGCCGACCCCCGCCAGCGGCTGCCGCCCTCCTGTTCCGGGCCAGCCTCAGCTGGGCCAACCCCCAGAGCAGCAGCAGCGGGCCGACCGCGATCAGGCCGCTGGTCTTGGTCACCGCGGTCAACCCGGTGGCCGCCCCCAGCCCGAGCAGCGTGCCCCAGCCGGTCCGCCGACGCAGCCCGTCCAGCGCCAAAGTCGCCGCGCAGGCCACCCACGCCGCGCAGACCAGATCGGTCTGCGTGCTGGTCGCCTGGAGCACCACCATCGGGGTGGTCGCCAGCACGAACGCGGTGAGCAACTGGGCCCGCCGGCCACCGCCGAGCTGCGCGGTGATCCGGGCGGCCACCAGCAGGCAGACCACTCCGGCCGCCCACTGCACCAGGTTGTACAGATGGTCCCCGCCGCTGAGCAGGCGTAGGTGCAGCAGCAGATACTCGGCCCCGGGCGGGATGGTCACCTGCCGGTGGATGGCCGTGGGCCAGAAGTCCAGGTCACCCTGCGCCACCCAGTGCTCCACCTTCGGCAGGTGGTACGTCTGCGAGTCGAAGTTGTTCGGCTCGGCCAGCAGCGCGACCAGCAACTCCACCAGGACCAGCCCGCCGACCGTGCCGGCGAGGAGCCGCTCGCCCGGCCGGGCCGTACGCCAGGTGTGGACCGCCGCAGCGAGCAGGCCGGCGGCCCCCCGGCCGGCCCGGGTCGGCGCGCGGTCGGGCTCGCCGCGCTCGGCGACCGGGGCGGACACGTCGGGGCTGCCACCGGGCGCCACCGCGCCGACCGGCACCGGCCGCGGCGCAGCGCCGACCGATTGCGGCGCGGCCGCGGACTGCTGCCCGAGGGTGGCCGCCCGTTGCCAGCGCAGACCGACCGCCGTTGTGGCAGCGACCAGGAAGAACAGCCAGGCGACTGCGAACGCGGGCCGGGTCAGCGCGTGCGACGCGCCGAGCACCTCGACGACCAGCACCGCGTACGCCCCGCCGAGCAGGACGGCGCGCACCACGGCGAGCCGCAGCCGTGCCACCGCACCTACCTCGCGTGGCCTCGCCGCGACGGTGAGCAGGAGCACGGCGGCGGCAGGAACCGCCGTGAGCAGGGAGCCGGCAGCCGACATGGCGGAAGTAAACACCATTGATCTGAATCCGCCGCGTCTACCGCCTTGCAGTGGCGGTAGGCGGTTAACAATCCAACCAGGCTAGGCTATGGCCGACGTGTTGCCGCCACCGTGGAGATCCCCGTGAAGCTCTCGATCCTCATGCCGGTCTACAACGAGGAAGATCGCATCGCGGATGCCCTCAAGCAGGCACTGGCGGTTGACTATCCCTGTGAGGTCGAGCTGGTCGTTGTCGACGACGGCAGCCGGGACGGCACCGGCGAGGTCCTCGGTCGCGCCGACGACGCGCGCCTGCGGGTCATCACCCACCAGCGCAACGCCGGCAAGGGTGCCGCCATCAAGACGGCGGTCGACAGCGCCGAGGGTGATTACATGGTCATCCTCGACGCCGACCTGGAGTACGACCCGCAGGACATCCCCAAGCTGCTCGACCCGGTGCTCGACGGGCGGGCCACGGTGGTCTACGGCAATCGCACCTTCGGCAGCCACAGCGCCTACAGCTTCTGGTACGTGATGGGCAACAAGGGCGTCACGATGGCGGCGAACGTGCTGTTCAACTCGTACATCGGTGACCTGGAGACCTGCTTCAAGCTGATGCCGGTGGCGCTCTACCGGTCACTTGAGGTGCGCTCGCGCGGCTTCGGCATGGAGGCCGAGGTGACCGGCAAGCTGCTGCGTCGCCGCATCCGGCCCTACGAGGTGCCGATCAGCTACCGGGCGCGCGGCCGGGAAGAGGGCAAGAAGATCACCTGGAAGGACGGCGTCGAGGCGATCTGGATCCTCGGCCGCGAGCGCGCTCGCCGTCGCCCCACCGCCTCAGCCGCCAACTGACCCTCAGGTGCGCTGATCGACCGCCGCAGGTCGTCGGCGTCCAGCTGGCTGTCGGTGGTCAGTGCGATGGTCACGGCACTACCCTCTGAGTTGAAGTGCACTTCAACTCAAGGATTTGGTGATGCTGGACCTGTTGACGATCGGTGAGCTGTCGGCCCGCTCCGGCGTGGCACCGTCGGCGCTGCGCTACTACGAGCGCCTCGGGCTGATCCGCGCCGACCGTACCGGCGGCAACCAGCGCCGCTACGCCCGCGCCGAGCTGCGCCGGGTGGCCTTCATCCGAATCTCCCAGCAGGTCGGTGTCTCGCTCGACGAGATCCGGGAGGCGCTCGACTCGCTTCCCGAGGCCCGCACCCCAAGCCCGCAGGACTGGGCGCGGCTCTCGGCGAGCTGGCGCAGCCGACTGGACGACCGCATCCGGCTGCTCACCAGGCTTCGTGACGACCTGGACGGCTGTATCGGCTGCGGCTGCCTGTCCTTGCAGCGCTGCACGCTCTACAACCCGGAGGACACCCTCGCCGGCGAGGGCCCGGGTGCCCGGCTGGTGCTGCCCCGACCGACGGACGCCCCAACCCCGGCAAGCTCGCTCAACTGACGGCCGACCCTCCACCCGCCGGGCTCGCTCAGCTGACGGCCGACCCTGCACCCGCAGGGCGGGTCAGCAGCACCTTGCCGAAGTGGTCGTTCGACTCGACGAGCCGGTGCGCCTCCGCCGCCTCGGTCATCGGCAGCCGCCGGTCCACGATCGGTCGGATCCGGCCCTCCTCGACCAACGGCCACACCTCGTCCCGTACGCCCTGGACGATCTCCGCCTTCTCCGCGAGCGGACGGGACCGTAGCGACGTCGCGGTGACGCTCGCCCGCTTGCTCAACAGCGCGCCGAGATCCAGCTCGGCCTTGCGCCCACCCTGCATCCCGATCACCACGAGCCGCCCGCCGGTGGCCAGCGCGGAGACGTTCCGCCCCAGGTAGGACCCGCCCATGATGTCGAGGATGACGTCCACGCCGCGCCCGTCGGTGACCCGCCGGACCTCCTCCACGAAGTCCTGCTCCCGATAGTCGATCATGTGCGCCGCGCCCAGCTCGCGCAGTCGGGCGTGCTTGGATTCTCGTGCCGTGGTCAGCACGGTCACGCCGAGGGCCGCCCCGAGCTGGATGGCGAAGGTGCCGATCCCGCTGCCCCCGCCGTGCACGAGCAGCGTGTCGCCCGCGCCGAGCCGCGCCACCTGGACCAGGTTCGACCAGACCGTGCAGGCCACCTCGGGCAGCGCCGCAGCGTCGACCGGGTCGCACGCCGGCACCGGCAGCAACTGCCCGGCCGGGACCGCGACCCGCTCCGCGTAACCGCCGCCGGACAGCAGCGCGCAGACCTGCTGCCCGACCGCCCATCCGGCGACCTCCGCGCCAACCACCGTGATCACCCCAGAGCATTCCAACCCGGGGTACGCGGACGCGCCCGGCGGCGGTGGGTAGTGCCCCTGCCGTTGCAGCAGGTCGGCGCGGTTGACCCCGCTGGCCCGCACATCCACGATCACCTCGTCGGGGCCCGGCTCCGGGTCGGGCACCTCGGCCCAGACCAGCGACTCAGGCCCACCCGGCTGCGGAATCGTGATGGCTCGCATGGGGCCAGTCTTCCCGATCTCGCCGGGCGCCGCAGGCGCACCCCTCCAGCCCACAGTGGACGCGCCAAGACGCTGGCCGGCGCACCGGGGAGGGACGCCGGGCCGCCCGGAGCGAGCCGTGGCAGACTATGCGTGGCCGTACGCCTGCGGGTGACGGCCCAGGAGGGTTCGCCTAGTGGCCGATGGCGCTGGTCTTGAAAACCGGTAAGGCAGCGATGTCTTCGTGGGTTCGAATCCCACACCCTCCGCCAAACCTGCTTCACTCGGCCCCGCCGCAGTCGGGGTGTTCCGGCCGTGCGGATGCCGCGGTTTCCTGAATGTCGAGTGGATCTGGCGCGGGTGAGTGGTGCGGGTCCCGGCGGTCCGCGTCCCGGTCACTCCGGCGGGTCGGTGGTCCGCCGCTGCTGGCGGATCGTCTCCTCAGCCAGTCGCTCGATCGCGCGTCGGCGTTCGTCGGCGACGGCTCGTTCGTCCTGGCGGCGGAGCGCGGTGAGGACAGCTACCACGAAGTCCCGCCAGATGCCGGCCACGATGTCCCCCTGAGGACGTTGCCCGAACTCAACCGTAGCTCCGGAAAACCACAGTGCCGGTCGTCGGAACGGACACGGCGGGGTATGAAGGGGCTGGTATCTCCGCACATCGGAAGGACGCGTCCCCATGACCCTGGAACGACCGATCGCCCCGGACCCGTACGAGCTGCTGCCGACGCTGCCCTCGTTCACGCTCACCAGCGACGACGTGCAGAACGGCGAGCCGATGGACGCCCGGCACGCGCATGGCAGCACCGGGGGCGACAACGTCTCGCCGCAGCTGACCTGGTCGGATTTCCCCGCCGAGACGAAGAGCTTCGCGGTGACCTGCTTTGACCCCGACGCGCCGACCGGCAGCGGTTTCTGGCACTGGGTGCTGGTGAACCTGCCGGTCAGCGTCACCCAGTTGCCCAGCGGGGCTGGTGGCGCGGCGGGCACCGACCTCGGCGGGGCGTTCTCGGTCCGCAACGACTACGGCGATCAGGGGTACGGCGGGGCGGCTCCGCCGCCCGGCGACCGCCCGCACCGGTACGTCTTCGCGGTGCACGCCCTGGACGTCGACCGCCTGGACCTGACCCCGGACGCCACCCCCGCCTACGTCGGCTTCAACCTGACGTTCCACACCCTGGCCCGAGCGGTGATCCGCCCGACCTACCAGATCAAGGACTAAACCCCGCCCCCGTCCTCGCCCCAGCTCTCGCGATCTTGCACTTACTGTCCCGGCATTCCTGACACAACAGGCATAACGACGACAGAAAGTGCAAGATCGCCGGGGCCGGGGCCGGGGCCGGGGCCGGGGCCGGGGCCGGGGCCGGGGCCGGGGCCGGGGTCAGGGCGGTCAGGCTGGGACGCGGGCTACGGCGAAGACGGACTGGCCGAACGGCGGGAGGATCAGCTGCTCGGCGGCTTTGGTGGCGGGCAGGACGAGGGTGTCGTACACCTTGACCATCGGGCCCTCCTTCGGCATCAGCCGGAAGACCTTGGTGGCCATGAAGTAGCCGATCAGCCCGAGCGCGTTGGCGTAGTGGATCTTCTCGACGGTCAGGCCGGCTTCGGTCATCGCCGCACCGAGGGTCTTCTTGGTGTAGCGGCGGACGTGCCCGGTGGCGATGTCGGCCGGGCCCATCGCGAACTGGAACGCGGGCACGATGATGATCACGGCGCCGCCGGGTCGGACCAGGTCGCGCATGCTCTGCAGCGCGCCCACGTGGTCCTCGATGTGCTCCAGGACGTTGTACGAGACCGCGGCGCTGTAGTCGCCCCGGTCGTGGTGCGGCAGCAGCATCTGCCGGACGTCGATGTTCGGACGGCCGGCGAGGCGCTCCTTGAGCTGGACCAGCCGGTCCGGGTCAGCTTCGGTGGCGGTGAACCGGGGCAGCCGCTCTGACCATTCCAACGCGTAGTCACCAAGGCCGCTGCCGATCTCGATCGGGTCGTCGCCGAGGTACGGCACGGCCAGTTCGATGAACCAGCGACGGTGGTTGACAGCGGTTGCCAGGCCTTCCAGCACCTCGGACTGCACGCGCTGATCCCCAGTGATTTCTGCCATGCGTCGATTCCTCACGATATGAACTCGACCCGTGCCTGGACCGACAGAGTGAATCATCCGCTGGGACGGCAGAAGAATCGGGGCAGCGGGGTGGCCGAATTGTGGTCGGGGGGTGGATTCGTGATCGGCGGTCGGCGAACCCGGCACATAGTACGGCAGTACCCCGAAACATGTCACGGCGGTGCCATACGCTGACTACCCTATGAATTGCCATGACTACTCCTGAACCGGACTTGCCCAGCGGCAGTGACGGCCCGGCCGCCGCGTCGTCGGCGGAGGGGGCCTCCGGTGCGCCTCAACCGTCCCGCAGGGGGAAATGGCCCGATTTGGTTGCCGTGCTGAGCTTCGTGGTGCTCGGCTTCTGGGTCACTGGTCGGCTCTGGCTGGACCCGGGCAGTGACGTACGGGACAACCAGTCCGATCAGTCGCAGTTCGAATGGATGATGGCCCACGGTACGCGAGTAGTCACGCACTTTGCGTATCCGTTCCATTCCAATCAGATGAACGTCCCGGACGGCGTGAATCTGATGGCCAATACGTCCGTATTATCCATTTCATTGCCAATGACGCCGATCACCCTGCTGTTCGGGCCGCGGGCGTCATTCCTGGTCTTTCTCACCGCCGGCATGATTGCTACCGCCACGGCCTGGTATTTCCTGCTCTCCCGGGTCCTGATCGGCAGCCGGGGGCCGGCGTGGCTGGGTGCTGGCTTCTGCGCGTTCGCGCCGGCCATGGTGTCGCACGCCAATGGGCACCCGAACATCGTGTCGCAGTTCGTCGTCCCGTTGATCATCTGGCGCACGTTACGACTCGGCGAACCGGGCCGCTGGCTGCGCAACGGTGTCCTCCTCGCGCTCGTCATCGTCTGGCAGGCATTCCTCAACCTGGAGATCCTGCTGATGACCGCGATCGGGCTCGGCGTGATCAGCGCTGTGCTCGCCGTCGGCCGCGCGGAACTACGGTCGCGGGCCCGACCCTTCCTCGCCGGCCTGGCCGTCGCCGCCGGGGTCTCCGTGCTCCTGCTGGCGTACCCCCTGTACGTCCAGTTCTTCGGCCCGGACGCGTACTCCGGGCTGTCCCGCCTGATCCGCGGCTACTCCAGTGACCTGGCCTCGTTCGTCGCGTACTCCCGGGAGTCCCTCGCAGGCAGCGCGCGCACCGCCGCCGGCCTGGCCAAGAACCCGACCGAGGAGAACAGCTTCTTCGGCTGGGCGCTGGTCGTGCTGGTGATCGCCCTGGTCTGGTGGCTGCGCCGCTCGATCGTGGTGCTCGCGCTGGCCGCGCTCGGGTTGCTCTTCGCGGTGCTCTCACTGGGGCGGGAGGTCCGCTTCAACAACCGGGGTACGGGTGTGCCGGGCCCCTGGGCGGCGCTGGAGAACCTGCCCATCCTGCACTCGGTGGTGCCGACGCGCTGGGCGTTGGCGATCACCCCCATCATCGGGCTGCTGCTCGCCTACGGCGCCGAACGGGCCCGCGAGTTGGCGTACGCGCACCCGGCGGCCCGGGGGCAGGTCCGCTTCGTCACCGCGACCGTGCT
Source organism: Micromonospora sp. CPCC 205558 (assembly GCF_036902955.1). NCBI lineage: Bacteria > Bacillati > Actinomycetota > Actinomycetes > Micromonosporales > Micromonosporaceae > Micromonospora > Micromonospora sp. CPCC 205558. Next base: position 28,801 of record NZ_JBAKHR010000006.1, on the reverse strand, counting down.
CACCATGGCCCTGTTGCCGATCGTCCCCACCCCACTGCCCGTGGCCCGCCCCGACCCGATCCCCACCTTTGTGACCAGTGGGGCGTGGCGTCCCTACGTGGCTGGTGGGCGCAGTGTGGTCACCCTGCCGTTGCCGGACACCACGTACGCGGAGCCGCTGCGCTGGTCCGCGGCGACCCGGCTGGACATGCCGCTGGCCCGTGGTTACTTCCTCGGCCCGGACACCCGCCCAACCGCCGATCCGCCGAAGGTCGCGCTGTTCGGCGCGGTTCCCCGCCCCACCAGCAGCTTCTTCAACACCATCCGGCGCACCGGGGCGGTGCCGCCGATCACCCCGCAGAGCCGGGTCCAAGCTGTCGACGACCTGCGCTACTGGCGGGCCGGGGTGGTCATCTCCGGGCCGCACGAGCACGAGGCCGCGCTGCGTCGGGGGATGACCGAGCTGACCGGGATCCAACCGGTCTTCACCGGTGGCGTGTGGGTGTGGGACGTCCGGTCGTTGACCGACTGAGCCGCCCGGCCCAGCCTGGCCCTAGCGGACGCAGCAGCCCTGGCAGACCTTCGGCCGGGGCAGGGTGAAGGCGAGGCAGCAGGTGCGCCGCTGCACGGCCGGCTCACCGGTCGGCCCGGGCACCAACTCGATCAGGTCGGTCATGTCGAGTGCGCCGAGCAGGGTGTCGATGCTCTGCACCGTGGAGCCGGGCAGACCGTCCGCGGCCCGCAGGATGCCGTGCGCGATGCCGGAGGCGACCGAGCCGAGCAGCGTCCGGGTGCCCACCCGAACCTCGGACTGGATCGCCGTAATGAGCGGTGCCAGGTGGGCGTCGAGCAGTGACCCGCGCAGTGCGGCCAGCAGCTCCGCCTCGTCGGCGACGACCCGCACCTCCGGTAGGCCGGCGAGCGCAAGCGGGTCGTTCGGCAGCACCGCCACGGTGGTGCCTCGACGCAGGCCCATGGTGAGCAGTTGCCGATGGTCCTCGAAGTGGATCAGCAGGTCGGCCGGGTCGAGCAGCGGCACCCGCCGGGCGGAGGCCCAGCCGAGCACGACCGGCAGCGCGGCCCAGTAGCTGTACGACTTCCAGGCCAGTGCCGCGCAGGCGTGCGGGGTGCCACCCCAGCGGACGGCGGCGCCGTTCAGCAGCTCCGGCAGCCGGCTGCCGTCGATCAGGGTGGTGGCGGGTGCCCAGCCGAGCTCGTCGTCCACCAGCAGACCCCGGGCGAGACCGGGGAGATCGTCGGTGCCGAACATGGCCCGCAGCGCTGCGGTGACGGGAGCGAGCGGCGTGGTGGCGGCCTCCCGCCTCGGCATCACCGCTGTCACCTGAGTCGTCCCCTGTCTGCGTGACCGAGGAGTGCGCCCCGGCGGACGAACCAGTGCCGTCCTGAGCTAAGGCTAGCCTAACCAGACCCTCGGTCGTAAGGGAAGGCTCACCTTGGCCCAATCGCGGAGGCCCAGGTCACTCCGCATCCGGCGGGAGTGACGCCTCGCGTACTACCCGCAGTCAGTGCCGAAAAACGCGGCACAATCGGTCGTCGTCGGCGAATTGTCAAGCACTGTGTCGAGAAGATGCCACATGAGTGTGTGCTCTCGTACGGAACGTGAAACTTATAGCCCCGGCCACGAGGAAGCTGATGACGACCTCACCCCTCGAACGGGCTGCCGACTCCTTCGCGGCCGAGCTCGCCCGGCAACGGACCGGGCGCGGGCTGTCCAAGAAGCAACTGGCCGTTCTGATGGGGTTCGACCCGTCCTACGTGAGCCACGTCGAGGGCCGCCGGCACCGCCCAACCGAGGACTTCGCCCGCCGCGCGGAGGCCGTCCTGGAGGCCAGTGGCGCGATCTGGCAACGCTTCCGGGAGTACGACGACCTACGGCACGCCCGGGTAGGTCAGCCGCACCGCGGGCCGTACCTGCCGGGACAGTGGCTGCCACCCGGCACCGGGTTGGTCGTGGAACGGGAGCTGGCCACCCTCACCCACGCCGAGGACGGCTACCGGTGCGTCATCCGCCGTGAGCTGTACAACGCCGGCCTTGAGCCGGTCACCCGCTACCTGGTCCGGGTCGCCGTCGACCGCTACCCGAACGACCCCGGCCGCTCCAACCGGCACCACCGGGAGCACCCCCTCACCTTCGGCGAGCTGCAGATACAGGCCCGTCGAGAGGACGGCGGCGGGGACTCGGAGCCGATGCACTGGCGAGCCAAACACGATCGGGACGCGTTCAAGGAGATCTGGCTGCTCTTCGAGAACGGGGAGCGGAGCTTCCCCCTCTACCCGGGCGACCGGGCCACGATCGAGTACGCGTACAGCGTCGGGCCCGAGAAGTGGGGCCCCTGGTTCCAGCGAGCCGTCCGGCTGCCCACCCGGCAGTTGGCCGTACACCTGGATCTGCCGGCGGCGCTCGACCCGCAGGTCTGGGGCGTGGAGACCTCGCTCAGCGCGGAGGAGGGCCCGCTACGGACGGCCCCGCAGCGTCGCGACGAGGGCGACCGGGCGATCTACGACTGGCAGGTTGACGACCCACCGTTGAACGCCCGCTACCGGATGCAGTGGCGGTTCCGCGCCCGTCCGGACACCGAACCGGACGTCAGCCCCGGCGCTGTCCGGGTCCGACCCAGCGACCGGATGCGCGGCCTCGGCGTGGTGCAACGCGGGGCCGACCTGCTCCGCCAGCAGGCCCGCCCGTTCGACCTGCCCAGGGAGGAACGCGTGGCCCGGCACATGGTCGACCGGCTCACCACGGCCCTGGCCCGGCTCGACGAGCTGCACCCGTTCAGCAAGGGGGTGGGTGTCGCCGCCCCGCAGTTCGGCCTCGACCGGGCGGCGGCCGTGGTGCGGCCCCCCGACCGATCAGCGGAGCCGGTCGTGCTGCTCAACCCCCGGGTGGTCGACGCCGACCTGGAAACCGACGAGCAGTACGAGGGCTGCCTCTCCTTCTTCGACCACCGGGGTCTGGTGCCCCGCCCGTTGCGTCTGGACGTGGAGCACGCCCAGTGGGACGGCAGCCGGATCATCACCTCGTTCGAGTTCGGCATGGCCCGGCTGGTCGCACACGAGGTCGACCACCTGGAGGGCCGGCTCTACGTGGACCGGATGGCGCCCGGCGTGCCGTTGGTGCCGGTGGAGGAGTACCGCGAGACCGGGCATCCGTGGAGCTACTGACCAACGAGGGCCGGGGCGCGTGCCCCAGGGGGCAGGGGCACGCGCCCCGGTGTGGGGGGAGGAACGTCTAGAGGTCACCGAAGGTGTCGTAGCGGATGCGCGGCGGCGGCACGTCGTCCGCAGCGAGCACCCGCAGGGTGGACCGGACCATCCGGGCGGCGCCGGAGACGTAGCAGTCGTGCGTGGTCCACGGGCCGTACCGGGCCACCACGTCCGGGATGTCGCCTTGCTCGCCGTCGAAGTCCGGGTCCTCACTGCACGCCGGGGTGACCGACAACCACGGGTGTACGGCCACCAACTCCTGCAACGCGGCCAGCCCGTACAGGTCGGCCGCCTGCCGGGCACCGTAGAAGACGTGCACCCACCGGGTCCGGTTGAAGGTGGCCAACTCCTCCACCAGCGCCTTGATCGGTGCCAACCCGACGCCGCCGGCCACGCAGAGGATGTCCCGTTCCGAAGCGCGGTCCAGGGTCATCGACCCCATCGGTGCCGCCAGGCGGAGCAGGTCACCCGGCCGCACCCGCCGCACCAGCGCGCCGGACAGCCAGCCGGCCCCCGGAGACCGCACGTGGAACTCCAACACGTTGTCGTCGTTCGGGGCGTTCGCCACCGAGTAGTTGCGCCACACCCGGGGGTGGTAGCGCGGCGCCTCGAGGCTCACGTACTGCCCCGCCTGCCAGCGCAGCGGATGCTGCAACGCGCGGCAGGTCAGCACGGCGGTGTCCGGGCCGTACCGCTGGTGGGTCAGCACCTCGGCGTGCCAGAACGGCGGGTCGTCGTCGGCTGCCGCGCCGGCCACCATCAGGGCGGCGATCGCCGCGTACGCCTCCCGCCACGCCTGGTCGTACTCCAGGTTCCAGCTGTCGCCGGCGATGCTGCGCAGCGCGTCCAGCAGCGCGGTGCCCATCGTCTCGTAGTGCCGCTCGTCGACGTGGTACTTACGGTGGTCGCGGCCCAGCGCCCGGAGGAACTCGTCGAAGCTCTCCGGGTCGTCGACCGTGTGGATCGCCGCGATGATCGCTTCGAGTATGCGATCGCCCTGGCCGGTCATCTGCACCGGGAAGAGTTGCCGCAGGGCGGGGTCGAGCAGGAACAGCCGAGCGTAGAAGTGACCGCTCAGCCGGACCCGGTCGTCCTCGACCAGGGTCCAGCTCTCCTTCAGCAACCGCGCGAGGTTGTCCACGGACACTCCTTCTCCAGACGGCAACGGATCGGGCGCCCATAGAATCTCCACGGAGAGTGTCGACTGGTCGCACAGAATGTGCGATCGGCTCATGCTGGCCGGTCGGCCATGTCACGGCTGCCACCCGTCGGGCAGAGTGGTGCGGTGACCGTTGAGCTGACCCGCCCGGTGTCCCGCCGACTGCTCGGCACCGAGACGCTGCTGGTCCTCGGCCTCTCCCTCGGCCAGTCCGCGATCTACGCGGTGGTGTCGATCATTGCGAAGTTGACAGCCGACGGTCCGCTCTCCAAGCAGACCGCCTCGCTGAACACCTCCGCGTCGGCCCGACCCTGGCTGGACCTCACGTACCAACTGCTCGGCATCGCGTTCGCGCTGCTGCCGGTGCTGCTCGCCGTACACCTGCTCAGCCGTGACCCCGGCGACCCGGCACGGACCCTCGGCCTGGACGCCCGGCGGCCCGGTCAGGACGTGGCGCGCGGGGCCGGCCTGGCGGCGCTGATCGGCCTCCCCGGGCTGGCGCTGTTCTGGGTGGCGGCCCACCTGGGCCTCAACGCGACGCTGGTGCCGGCCTCGCTACCGGACGTGTGGTGGGCGGTCCCGGTGCTGATCCTCGCCGCCGTGCAGAACGCCGTGCTGGAAGAGGTGATCGTGGTCGGTTACCTGGTCACCCGGCTGCGTCAGCTCCAGTGGCGGCTGGCCGCCATCATCGCGGCCAGCGCCCTGCTCCGCGGCTCCTACCACCTCTACCAGGGCTTCGGCGCGTTCGTCGGCAACGCGATCATGGGCGTGGTGTTCAGCCTCTTCTACCTGCGCACCCGGCGGGTGATGCCGCTGGTCATCGCGCACACAGTGCTCGACGTGTTCGCCTTCGTCGGCTACGCGCTGCTGCCCCGGGAGTGGTTCGACTGGCTCTGACCGGTCAGCCCCGACCGGGTCGGTAGATGGCCGCCGCCCGGGCCGCGAGCCGGTCGGCCGCCGCCGCGTCACCCAGCGCCGCCGCGAGCACCGCCGCACCCGGCAGCAACCGGGCCACCAGCCGCAACGCCACCCAACCGCCGGCCTGAGCGGTGAGCGGCGCGGCCAGCCGCCAGGCCGCCTCCGCCGCCCGTGGCCACGCCCCCTCGACCGGGTCGCCCGCCGTCTCCGCGGCGGCCAGGGCCGCCGCCGCGCTCGCCCGGTCCGGGTGCACCTGGGTCAGCACCAGCAGGTCGACGGCCCGGTCGGGATGCGTCGGATCCTTGCCGTACGCCGCGGCCAGGTGCAGCACCAGCTCCGCATGCGTCCACAGCACCGCCGCCAGCTCGGCCACCGGCGCGAAGAAGCCGGCCAGCGCCGCGGTCGCCCCGCCCGCGCCCGCCGAGCGGACGAACCGCCGGGTCGCCAACCGGGCCAGGCCGTCCGCTGACGCGTCCGGATACCTGTCGCGCAACCCCGCAGCCCACCCGGCCGCGCCGGGACCGAACGCCCGCACCGCGGCCAGCGCCAACAGCTCCGGCGCGAAACCCGGGTGGTCGAGCACGCCCGCGACGACCGCCCGCAGCTCCCATTCCGGGGTACGCCCCAGAGCCGGCTCAGCCTGCCGCGCGGCAGGTGTTGCCGGTGCCGTGACCTGCTCGGCGGGTGTCGTCTGCTGCTCGGCCACGGGTTCGGGGGCGGGCTTTGCCTGCGTGGTGCTCTTGCGTGGGGTGGCCGCGCGCCTGGTGGCCTTCGCTGCCTTGGCCGGGGTCGCCGGTGTGCTGGTGCTCGCGGCGCGCTTGCTCGGCGCTGGCGTGGTCGGGGTCACCTCGGCCGGCGTCTCGGCCGCTTTCCGGGGGGCTGCCTTGCGAGTGGGGGTGGTGCGGGCCTTCGGCGGTGTCGGTGCGACGCCTGTCGACGGGGTTGGTTCGTCACCGTTCGACCGTTCTGGTTGCCCGGCAGTCGCGTCGGTGGTCAGGTCGGTGGGCGGGCCGACGTGCGCTCGGCGGTCGTCCGGTGCGCGTCGAGGCTGTCGAGGCAGGGGGTGCTCCGGCTCCGGTGGTTGAAAGAGCACCGCCGGGGCAGCCTTGGCCCGTCGAGGACGCGGGCTCGCCGGCGCTGCCGGCGGTGCCACCGCCTCTGCGGGCTCCACCGTCTCGGTGGGCTCCTCGGCCACGATCGGCGGCCTGAAGGTGGCCCGTGGGGAGCGCCGACGCGCTCGTTCAGCAGGCTCACGACGGGTCGGCTCGCTGGGCGGCTGCTCCTGCATATCGATGGAGCGTAGTCCCGATCACGCCGTCGCACAGCGTGGAATCACCGAGGGCGGGTGGGCCCGTCGGGCGTACCCCGGTAGTCGTTTTGCTCCCGGTGGGTGGCGACCTGTATCCTCGGGCGCGGTGGTCTGAGGATCACCAGGGAGACTTCGCCTAGTCTGGTCTATGGCGCCGCACTGCTAATGCGGTTGGGGTCTTAAAGCCCCTCCCGGGTTCGAATCCCGGAGTCTCCGCGCGAAAGCCGGGTGTGTACACTGGCTGAGCACAAGCGCCCGTAGCTCAATGGATAGAGCATCTGACTACGGATCAGAAGGTTAGGGGTTCGAGTCCCTTCGGGCGCACAGACAGCCCTCTAGCAGGCCCAATGGCAGCTAGGGGGCTTCTTCTTGTCTAGCCATGACTGTGAATACCTTCTTACTCTCCGTGCATGGCCAAGATCAACTTGCTCCACTTCAACGCCTACGAGCGTGACCTCAAGATCCGCAACCGCTCCCCTCGCACCGCGCAGAACTACCGGGAGACGCTGCTCCAACTGTCGGCGTTCGTCGACGAGGCAGACCTCCTGAAGCTCAGCCGGACGGAGGTCGAGGGGTGCATCCTCCATGTCCTGGAGACCCGGTCGGCGGCTAGTACGGCAGCTGCCGTACTAGCGCTCGGCGACGAACGTCCCGCGCGCCGGGAGCGTCACGACGAGACCTCGCTCCCGCAGCAGGCGGATAGCCGCTCGCACCGTTCCGCGAGCAACGCCGTACTCCTGCTGAAGGTGAGCCTCGGAGGGGAGTGGCTGACGAGGCTTGAGCTTCCCGGATTCGATCTTCTTGGTGAGGAGATCCGCTACCTGGATGTAGAGCGCCACAGGATCAACGCGACTTGCAAGCGGGAGGGGTGGCCGCCACGGCGGATCCGCTCGCAGCGGCCGAGCAGGTTCGTCTCTGAGCAGTGGAAGTACCAGGTGCCGTGTCCGCGTTCCCCCAGTCAGGGCCTCAGGGGGTCACTTCACGTCGGGCCAGGATCGGAGGTAGCACGCCCCGTGTACCTTCCGTGTCTGTGGCCCTACCGGACTCGCGGCAGAGGGGCGGCTGACGGTGACGACGTTGCAGACCGAGTACGCGCACCAGGTGGCTCGCCAGGTCATCGCCCGGCTTGCGCCGGACGAGCTGCCACAGTTCGCCTCGACGGTGCGGGTGTTCGACGCTGCGTCCTGGCGACAACGACGACGCGCGGCGCGGCGGAACGAGGCGCTGGGGATCGGCGTGGACGGCGTGTTGAGCATGCTGACCATCCCGGTCCTGTACCTGCTTCACAAAATCATGGAAATGCTGGCCGACCATTACGCCGAGGTGGCCGCACGGACCGTCACCGCCCGTGTCGCCTTCTGGGTGCGACGGATCCTGCGGCGCCCGAATCCGCTGCCGGCGCGGTGGAACCCCACCGGCGAGCAGTTGGCAACCATCCGGACGGTCGCCCTGCGCAAGGCCCGCGTGCTGGGGCTCACCGCGGCCCAGGCCGAGCTGGTGACCGACGCGATCGTCGCCGAGCTGGCCGCCGGGCCGGACGAGCCGGGTAGTGCGATCGCCGATGTCGAGCCCTGACCCCCCGCATCCCGTTCGATCCCCACTTCCTGTCACCTGGACGACCACGCTGCGGTTCGTCCTGCTCGTCGTCGCTGCGACCGCCACGGTCGCCACCGTGACGAACTGGCTGCTGCCGTGGGTGTTCGGGGACTACGACAGCGCCGCGATCGAGGCGGTCAACGCCTGCCAGGATGCGGTCTACCGAGATCTGATGGACATCTCCCGGTCGCACGGTTTCTGGGATGTCTTCCGCTCCGACGGGCCCTTCCACCAGCGACTCGGCCAACTGGCTGACTGCCCGCGGACCGGCCGGTCCGGAGCCTGGCCGCTGATCGGGGTGGTGTCCTTCTGGACGATCGTCATCGTGGCGCTGTGGTGGCTGCCCGCTTGGCGGGTCCGGCGCCGGCGGTACGAGCGCCTCGGGCAGGTGACGGGCACCCACCCACCGGGTGCCGACGGCCGGCCGGGGCTGCTCGACGCGTTGGCGCAGTTGCAGCACATCGCAGGCGTGCCCTCGGCGGTGACCTACCTGCGGGACAACCTCGATCCGCGGTGCACCGCGCTGGCCTTCGGGCGGACCGGGCACCGGTGTGTCGTCCTTTCTGCCGGGTTGGAGACACTCCGGCACCGGGACCGCGCGGTCTTCGACGCGGTGGTGCTGCACGAGTTGGCGCACGTCCGTAACCGCGACGTCGACATTGGCTTCCTCACCGTCATCGCCTGGCGGGTCGCCATGCCGTTGGTGGCCCTGACGATTCTGTTGTCGATCGCCCGGCCGTGGACGAATGCGGGCGGAACGGCGGGTGACAAGCTGTTCGACGCCGCCGTCGCCCTCCAGTTCCTGGGATCAGCAGCAGCGGTGCTGCTGTTGGGCAGGTCGGTGCTGCGCAGCCGTGAACTCCTCGCCGATGCTCGGGTGTCGCAGTGGGCGTCGGGGGACGACCTCATCCGGACGCTCGAGAGTCATTTTCCCCACTCGCCCCGACGGCCCGTGCTGCTGTGGACGCACCCCTCGCTGACCCGACGGATCTCGGCGATGCGCGACGGCCGGCTGCTCGAGGCGACGAACTTCTGGGTCTGGTTCGCGGTGGGACTGGTCACCAAGACGATCATCTACGGCGTCGCCACGACGTCGACCGACAGTGCCTGGGGCCTGGTCATGGTCGCCGCTTACGCCGTCGGGGCAGGCTTCGTGCTCGTCGCGTTCGCCGTCGAGATCCTCCGCGACCCGGACCCCACCCGGGGCCATCGGGACGGGCGGCGCGTCGCGGTCGGTCTGGGCCTGGGTCTGGCGATCGGCTTCGTCCTGTTCGACTCGACGGTGATCTCGATCGCGATGACGGCACGGGATGCCTTCGCCCTCCAGCTACTGCTCTGGATACCGGCCCTGTGCGGCGCGGCGTGGTTGGCTTATCGGTGGCTAGCCGTGGTGGCGACCGCCTGGGCCCCGGTGCTGGCGGTCCTCCGCAGGCCGTGGTCGAGAGCGTTGGGCTGGACCACCCTCGGCATGTCGATCGTGCCGATTTACGTGGGGTTGACCTTCCTGGTCAGCCAGTTGACGCAATCGATCATCGGGCCGTTGATCGACGTCGAGGGTGTGCTGTCGGCGTCGGCGCTCGTCGTTGAGCTGCCGTTGCGGTTCGCCCTGTACCCGTATCAACGCACCGGCCCGCTGCTGCTGGTCCTCGCCGCCCTGCCGCTCGTCGCCGACGTACTCCAGGGCAGGACGCGGAACACACCCTCGGCGCCACGGACCAGGTCCGGTCTGACGCCCAGCCTGCTCCATGGCTTCGTGTGGGGCCTCGTCGCCATTACGCTGGGCCTGATCGTGGCGGAGCCCGTGCGGTCAGCGGGGGGCGGCCTGGCGAGTTTCCTCGCCGTCTACGGGGTCGTCGTGGTGACCCAAGTGGCCTGCGCGGCCCATCTGGCTCATCGACTCCGGCGCCGGCACCATCCGGTCGCCGCCGCCGCCCTCGGTGGCCTTGTCGTCGGGCTCGTCTGGACGACCTGGACGATCTTCCTGTTCATGCTGTCGTCCCGGGCCCCCGGTGCTGCGGTAAGCCTCCCCGGGCTTGTCCAGGCGTCCTGGTACCCGGTGCCGCTCGGGGTCGCACTGGGCGCCGGGGTCGCCTGTCTGATGGCAAGGCTCCACCGGAGGCGGGCCGGTCCGGTTGGTGCGGCTCTTGTCCACCCCGACTCCACCGCGGCGGTGCCGGAGCCCGACGCACCGCCCGGCCGCCCGCGACGACCCGGCCGGCTCGGACTCCGGTACGGGTTGATCAACGCCGTCACGATTCTCGTCGTGTCGTTGTACCTCTCGATTCTCGTGGCGTTACTGGTCGGTCCCCTTCTGCAGGTCGTTTCCGCTGTGCACGTGGTACGGAAGCCGCAACGTCGCCACCCAGTGCTGGCGGCCACTCTCGCCTGCGTCGTCACGGGAGTCGTCGGGCAGGCGGCCGTCCTGTTCCTGATTGTCGCCGCGCTGCTCGGCTCGGGGGCGTCGCCGGATGTGGCGGTCGCCGTCAACGGAACGCTGCTGCTCGGGTGTCCGCTCGTCGTCGGCACCGGCGTCGGTTCCGCAGTCGCCGGCATTTTGCACGGCGTTCGCTCCGACAGGAGGCCCCCGCCCGGACCCGGCGTCGACGACGGCAGGTACGGACCAGGGCCAGGGCCAGGGCCAGGACCAGGGCCGGTCCCCAGCCGACGTTGACGGGAGCAGGCCATAGCTCGCCGTCACTTCCGGGGATCCTGCCCGGGTGGTTGGGGCAGCGAGGCTGGCCGATGTTGGTGGCCGTGTGTTGTAAGCCCGATCACATCAACCGCTGGCTCGCTCGGCGACACCGCCACCAGGCCCGCGCTGCTGGCCCCACAAGCGGATAACACTGAACCATGACTAAGTCCTGGTCAGCCAGCAACTGTCCGCTCTAACGTCTCATCGTTGATCGGTCAATTTTCAAATTTGCACAGTGCCGCGCCGGCCCCCGGCCTACCCGGAAAGATCTATCTGCTCGGCATCGGGCCTTGTCGACGGAGAGAGCATCGACTACCGTCTCGATTAGACCGACGCGATCACTCAGCGTGCGGCCCGCCAGAGAACTCGGCGTCACCCTGCTCCGCGAGGAGAGATAGGGGTGATGCTGCTGCGTGTGCCTATCGGTTTTGAGTAACACGGAAACGGGGAGCTCGTCAATGACACGGGGATTGTGTTGGAATGGGAGTGCCTTGCACTCCCGATTTATCGCCGCAGTGCAGGACGCCCATGGCAGTGCCGGGCGCGCGGCTGGGCCCGCGGACAAGACAGGGCGCGCCTACGTGGTCTGACCTGCGGTTTCATCCGCGCGGTCAGCCGCCTCAAGACCGCAGGCGGCGCATGTAGGGAACGCCGTAGACGCCATCGCCGAAGCTGGGACCGGCCGATCCGATTCGGTCATCTCGTCGGTGCCCGACGTCCGAAGACGCCTGAACGAACGCCTTTTCGACCGTGAGACGCGCGGGCTTTATCCGATGCGTCACGGCTGAGAGGGCGGGTCGGCGCGAACCCAGTCTCAGTAAGGAAAATGAGGAATGCCGCAAATTGATTTGGTGGTCCTAGGTCTCGGCTACGTCGGCATGCCATTAGCCTACGAAGCTTCACTGAATGGGCTACGAGTGATGGGCGTCGACATTGACAATGCCGTTGTGGATGGCCTCATGGCTGGCCGCTCCCACATCCGCGATGTGTTTGACGAGGACCTCGGGCGGATGCTCGAAAGTGGTTTTACCGCTACGACTTCCGCTGAGGTGATCAGCGCTGCGGCAACTGTGGTGATCTGTGTCCCGACTCCACTGGACGACCAGCGCCGGCCGCACCTCAAGGCCGTCGAGTCCGCCGCCCGGCAGGTCTCGGCCCATCTCTCTCCCGGCACCCTGGTGGTTCTGGAGTCCACGGCCTATCCGGGCACCACGGAGGAGGTGGTCCTGCCGATCCTCGAACAGTCCGGCCTGACCGCTGGCACCGACTTCTTCTTGGCCTTCTCACCGGAGCGGATCGACCCGGGAAACCCGGATTTCAGCGTACGGAACACACCGAAGATCGTGGGTGGCCACACGGCGGCCTGCGCGAAGGCGGCCGAGAGCTTCTACTCGCGCGTCGTGAACAAGGTGGTTCCGGTGCGGGGCACGCGGGAGGCCGAGATGGCGAAGCTCCTCGAGAACACCTACCGGTACGTCAATATCGGGCTGGTCAACGAGATGTTGGTCCTCAGCGAGGCGTTGGACGTGGACTTCTGGGAGGTGGTGGGCGCCGCGGCGACGAAGCCCTTCGGGTTCCAGCCGTTCACTCCGGGGCCGGGCGTCGGCGGTCACTGCATCCCCGTCGACCCGATCTATCTCTCTCGCCGCCTGCAGGACCTGGGCAGCAAGTCGGAGTTCATCGACATCGCCGATCGGACGAACGAGCGGATGCCCCGCTATGTCGCAGACCGAGTGATGAAGCTGCGCGCACCCTCCGAGGACCGTCCCACCTCGGTGGCGCTGCTCGGGGTCAGCTACAAAGAGGATGTTGCCGACGCCCGCGAGTCCCCGGCCATTCCGCTCGCCGAGCACCTTGTCGCCGCGGGCGTCGAGGTCAGGTTTCACGACCCGTACATCGAGTGCCTGACGGTGGGCGGCGCTGACCTGGCCGCACTCGGGTCGCCGGACGAAGCGTTCCGGTTCGCGGACGTCGTCGTCGTGCTGCAGAAGCACAGCCAGTACCTGAGCACCGATTTCAGCCCGGCAAGAACGGTGCTGGACACCCGTGGCTTCCTGCAGGGCGACAACGTGGTGCGGCTGTGAACGGGTGACCACAGCACCTCCTCGGGTCTGAATCTCCCCCCAAGGCGGCCGTCGGTCGCTCAGACGTCGCAGCCTCTGCCGAACGGCCGTAACCGACCTACACCCTCGGAGACCTCCTTGACAACGATGTCCGTGAATCTCGAATACCTGCGCAACAAGCGGGTCCTCGTCACCGGCGCCGCCGGCTTCATCGGGGGACACCTCGTCCGTCGCCTGGTGGCGCTCGGTGCGTCCGTCACTGGGCTCGACCGCAAACCGTTCGCCGATTTTCCCGGTACCCGTCACCTCATCGGTGACGTGACCACCCTTGCCCCCTCGACCGTCTGTGACCTCCAGCCGGACATCATGTTCCACCTGGCATCCGTGGTCGGCGTTTCGACAGCAGCCGCAGACGCGGGCAGCACCACAGACGTGATCCTGGGCGGAACGAGAACCGCGCTCGACGCGGCGGCGCGGGCTGGATGTCGGCACTTCGTGTTCGTGTCGTCGTCTGAGGTCTATGGGGAATCAAACGTCTTCCCCATCACCGAATCGACGCCGCATGCCCCGTTGTCGGCCTACGGCAAGGCCAAGTCTGCGGCGGAGCAGCTCGTCCGGGAGCAGGCAGCGGCACACGGCATGCGGGCGACGATCATCCGTCCTTTCAACGTGTACGGGCCGCAGCAGCGTCTCGACTTCGTCATTCCCCGTTTCGTGTCGCTGGCGCTCCGCGACGAAGCGATCACCCTCGTCGGGGACGGTCAGCAGCTTCGGACCTTCACCTACATCACGGACTTCGTCGCCGGCACTCTGGCTGCGGTGGCCGAGGGAGACGGGAGCTCAGGCATCTACAACATCTCGGGAGCCGACACCTGGAGCTTGATGGCTGTCGCCGCCGGGGTGGTGCGCACACTCGACTCCGGCAGCCAGATCGTCAACGTCGATCCGACTGAGTTGGACCGGCCGTCGCACATCGAGATCAAGCACCGGGTCGCTTCGCACCGGCTCGCCAGTCGACGCCTGGGATACGCGCCGGAAGTGCACCTGATGGACGGCATCGGCAGGGTGGCCGCGGCGATGCGAGAGTCGGCCGATCTGGTCGGGGTGAGCTGAGTTGCGGTGCCGCGAGGTGTCGATCTCGTCGTCGCGGCGTGCGCCCACGACCGCCAAGGGACTGCGAACGGTGACGGACCGACAGTCCTGGACGGCGATGGCAGCCCAGGCTGTCGGCGCCACCTTCTTCCACAGTTGGGAGTGGGCCGAGTGCGTCAGCAGAGAGTTCGGCTGGGAGCCCCATCGGCATCTGATCGACATGCCTCGCGGCCGTTGGCTGTGTCAGAGTTTCCAGACGCCGCGCGGCATCGAGTCAGCGCCCATCGGTTATGGCGGCCCACTGCCACTGTCCGCTGATACGGAAGCCGACCAGCCGGAAGCCGTTCTCCGTGCTGTGGAGGACGCACTGGGCACCTGGTTCGCGAGGATCGTCTGCTCGCCCGACCTCGGTCTGGTGCTGGATCGGCCGGGCGGCAGCGAACGCAGCACGAACGTTGTCAGCCTTGCGCCCTCCTGGGACCTCACCTGGTCGTCCGTTCTCACCGGGAACGCGCGAACCGCGACGCGCGCCTCCTGGCGCAACGGGGTCACGGTGACCCTGGTGCGGCATGCGGACGAGATAGACGGCCTCTACGACATCTACGACCAGTCGATGGAACGGGTCGGCGCCACCTACCGCACGTCTCCCGCTCTGCTGCGGTCCCTGGTGTCACTCGGGGACGACCACGTCTGGTTGTTGCGGGCCGACTGCCAGGGGCGGCCGATCGGGGTCGGCATGTTCCTCCGGCACGCACGACACCTGTTCCATTGGATCGGTGCCTACCGATCGGCGGACCGTCACCTCATGCCGACGCACGCGATCCTCGCCGCCGCACTCCGGATGGCCGTGGACCGAGGGGTCGCGACGGTCGACCTGGGTGCTTCCATGACCGCGGGCCAACGATTCGCCAAGTCGCGCTGGGGGGCCGTTGAGCGGCCCTACCTGGTGTACGAGGGGGCCGACTCGTGACTTCAGGGATCCAACCTCTCATGCCATTCTGGGGCCTGGATGTCGGCCAGCTCGACCAGCGTTGGCTCGACCGGGGGTACGGCGTCGAGGCGCTGTTGTTCCGCGCCGACGAGCTGCGTGAGCTGGCCGTGTTGGACCGCAACCTGGCGGCCGTGGCGTCGGAAGCTCCTCTGACCATGCACTTTCCGATGGACGCCAACTACCTCGAAGATCGCTGGATCCGGGACCGGTTGTACGAGTTCATCGACATCGCCCTGCGCCGTGGCGCAAGGGGGGTGGTGGTACACAGCAACTATCTGATTCCGGTGGAACGCCTGCACCGGCATGATTTCGCCTCGCTGCGAGAGCGGTTCCTCAAGGTGTTCGGCGAGGTGGACGAGCACCTCGCTGGGACTGATCTGTGGCTCGGCGTGGAGAACATGCCCTTGGTCGGTGACCTCGGTGACGACGTGGACGCCGTCTTCGTCTACCCGTCGGACTTCGCTGATCTGCGCTTCAGCAACGTCGGAATCACCTTCGACTTCGCGCACTGGGTCGGTGCCCTGGAGAGCACACACGAGGCGACCCGGTCCGACGTGCCAGCTGATGTCCTGCCGCCAGTCCAGCACTGTGAACTGCTGGACGCCACCGTCCTGCGGGACAGGCTCAAGCATCTGCATTTCGGTGCGGTGTCCGGCGTCGCGCTCCCGGTTCGCCGGTCGCAGGCCCGAGGGGGCGAAGTCCCGGGCGATGACGTGCGGTACTCCGCCCTGGCTCAGTCGCTCTGCGGTGCGGGGCTCACGATGAGCCTGGAGTTGGCCGAGGCGGATTACCACCGACGCGTGAACCTGTGGCGAGGGCTCGACTGGCTCAGTACGCGTGGCCTCGTGGCGGGCGGGCAGGCCGTGCCATGAGCGAAACGCGGTACGTTCCGATGCCAGAAACGGTTCGGGCAGCCGTGTACGACGACGCGCCCACCGCCCTGGACCTGGCACGGCTGGCTCGACAGCCACACCAGAACGCCTCGGTCGCTGCGGGCCACGCCCTTGCTCGGTACCTCGGGTCTCCCGACCCGGTGCTGCTGACGGACTCGGGCACCAGCGCACTCGTCCTGGCCCTCGAATGCCTGAACATCGGCCCGGAGGACGAGGTCCTGCTCGCCACGTTCAACTGCCCTCAGGTCATCGACGCGATCCTGGCCGTCGGCGCGGTGCCCGTGTTGATCGACAGCGATCCGGCTACCGGGGCATCCGACCCGGCCAGCATGGTCCGTGCTGTCACCGGCCGTACGCGCGCGATCGTCCTGACCCATCAGTTCGGCGCGGTGGCCAGCAGCACCAGCGAACTGGTCGACCTGGCGCGGGAGATGTCGATACCCGTCGTCGACGACGCGGCGCAGGCCCTGGGCGCGAGCCTGCACGGCGTCCCGGCGGGCCGGCTGGGTGACGTTGGTGTGCTGAGCTTCGGGCGGACCAAGCCGGTGAACTGTTTCGGCGGCGGCGCGCTGCTCCTGACGTCCCACCTCCAGCCGCCGCGACTGCCTCCGCCTGAACGGACTTCTGTCGGTCGGGCGGCGTTGCGGTTGCGGTACGAGCGTTTTCTGCGCTCGCGAGGCTCTGCGCTGCGGCGTCAACTATCGCGTGTGCTCGCACCGCGTCCACTCCTGGACGACGTCGCCGAGGCACTGGCGGCCAGGCCCGAGGGAGTGGCTCCGCCCACGGCGATGGCTCCGGCGTCGGCCGTGCTGCTGCGCGACCGGGTCCGCCGACTGTCGAGGGACGTGCTGCGGTGGCGCCACCGGGCGGAAACCCTTGCCGAACTGATCGGGGACCTTCCGGTCGGGCTGCCACCCGTGCGGGGCGAACAGTGGTCAGGGGCTTCCTTCGTGCTCCGTGTGGCGCCCGAGCACCGATGGCCGCTGGGGGCCTTCCTCGGTCAGCACGGCTTCCAGACCAGTTGGGTGCACTATCCGCTGCATCGTCAAAGGCGCTATGCCAGGTACGCGAACCAGGCGTATCCCGGTGCCGAACACCTGTGGCGGCGAACCCTCTTGATCCCCTGCCGCTCCCTCACACCCACCCAGCGCGTACACCTTGCCGCCTCGATTCGGGAGTACCACGGATGATGACGCGACAACTCGATCGAGACGTCGACCAACTGGTCGAGCGGGACCGCGACCTGCTGGTAGAGCTGACCACCGAGCTCATCGGATGCCGTCCGACGTACGTGGGCCCGGCGGCGGGCATCCGGAGGGCGCAGAGCGTCATGAGCAGCGCGCTGCGTGACGCTGGCATGCGGATGGTCGATGTTCCTGCGGCCACCAACCTGCGGCACCATCCCCTCTACGTCGGCGTGGAGGAGTGGGCAGACGACTTCGCTGGTTACGAGCCGGGCGTACATCCGCTCGTCGTCGGCCGGGTGGACGTCGACCCCGCGCTGCCCACGCTGGCGCTGAGCGGTCACATCGACGTGGAGCCTGTGGACGAGCAGGAGTGGACGGATCCGGTACTCGCCGGGGGACGCCTCCGCGATGGCGCGGTCTTCGGCCGCGGTGCCTCCGACATGCTGGGCGCGCTCGCGGCCTACACCGTCGCCGTACGTGCCGCGCTACGTCTGGGTGGCCCCTCGGTCAATCTGGAGGTGCACAGCGTTCCCGACGAAGAGTTGGGCGGCAACGGAACGTTGGCCCTGCTGGCCGCGCATCCCGCTCCGGAGTACGTGCTTATCGGAGAGCCGACGTCCATGCGGATCTGCGAGGCGACCCTCGGTTTTCACCACTTTGTTCTCGACGTGGAGGGCCGGCGTACCCATATGGCGGAGTCCTCTGGCGCGGACTCGGCCATCGAGCGTGCGGCGGCGGCGCTCACCGCCGTCGCCACGACCAGGCACGTTCTCGCCGATCGCATCCGGAGCAGTCCGGGGTTCGCGGGGTACGACAGCAATCCGCTGGCGATCGGCAAGATCATCGGAGGGTCCGACGCGGCGGTTCCTCCGCTGTCCTGCCAGGTCGAGGGCGTGGCCTTCTCGGCCCCCGCGATGTCCACCGGTGATGTGCGTGAACTGTTGGCCGCCGTGTTGCGCGAGCGAGGGCCGGAGCAGGTAGTGCCCCGACTCACCCGGATGTCGTTTCCGGGAAACCCCCCGTCCACCGATCGTCGGCTTTCGAACGCGCTGTCGGTTTCCCTCCGCTCGACCGGAGGCAGGCCGGAGTGGACGGGCTTCCCGTCCCCCTGCGACCTGCGGCTCTACCACGCCCTCGGCGCCTCGGGGGTGGTCTGTGGGCCGGGTGACCTCGCGCAGGCGCACGCGCCCGACGAACATGTCGAGGTGGAGGCGCTCGTCGCCTTCGCTAAGGTGATCACGAAGCTGATCATCAATTTCACTGCCGACAATTCATCAGAGGAAGTTGCGCCATGACGGAACCACGACTCCACGCGACGGTCGAGATTCGGGAGGAGGTGGTTCGGGAGTTGTTCGCCGGCCACGGCCTCACTGTCGTCAGCGTAACGCCGATGAGTGGCGGGATCATCAATACCAACATCCGGGTCGACTGCACGGACCAGCCTTACCTGTTGCGTGTCTACCAGGCCGAGCGCAGCATCGACGAAATCGAGTTCGAGTTGTCGGCCCTGCGGCGTCTTACCGCCGCCGGAATTCCGGTGCAGCGCCCGATCGATACGGTCGGCAGCCGACCGATGGCCTTGGATGAACGCCTGTACACGATTCTGACGTTCGTCGAGGGCGAGGTCATGGACGAGGCTGACCTCTCGCCGGCCATCGGCAAACAGATGGGCCGAATACTCGGTGACATGCAGAACGCCCTGGAAGGCTTCGTGCCTGCCGGCCAGAAGGCGCGCTGCGACGTCGACTTCATCGACAATCTTGTGCAGGAGTCGGTCGACACCCTCGAGGCTCGGGCCGAAAAGCCGTTCGCCGAGCGGATCGCTGCCGCGTGGCAGCGTGCCCGGGAGCCGTTCGTCGCGGACGAGCTGCCGCTCGGGCTGGTGCACGCCGACCTCTACCCAGGCAACGTCATCGTGCAGAACGGAACGGTGGTCGGCGTCATCGACTTCGACGACGCCTACTACGGCACCCAGTTCTTCGACGTGGCGATCGCCGCGATGGAGTTCGCGTTCCGCGGCGACGTCGACCTGGACATCGAGATCGTCCGGGACTTCGTCTCGGCGTACGAGTCGGCCCGGCCGAAGGTCGACGACAATTTGCTGCTGGACGCCATGTTGCTCAATTGCTTCCGATTCTTTGGTTACACCCTGCCGTTGACGACAGCGGCCGACGAGCCGGTGGAAGGCAATGTATACGCCCAGCGCATCGCCCTGTTCGATGATTCGGACTTCAGGAAAGAGATGCTCGACCAACTCGGAAGGCGTTGACCGTGGGTGGCTATCGGTACCCCGTCGAAGAACTGCTGCAGCTCGTCAACGAACTGGGTGAAAAGGCGTTACAGGCGCACTCCGCAGGCATCGCCACTCGGCGAAAGCCGGACCGCACGGTGGTCACCGAGATGGACGTCTACATCGAGGACAGGCTGTTCGAGTTTGTCCGTACGCATTTCCCCGATGACGGATTCGCCGGAGAGGAGGGTAGGGCCGTCACATCCCGCTCCGGGCGGGTCTGGTTGGTCGATCCCATCGATGGCACCCAGCAGTACGTGCGCGGCCAGGACTTCTGGGGCATTCTCGTGGCCTGTGTCGCGGACGATGTCCCCGACCTCGGGGTCATAGCTCACCCCGCCCGGCGCGACCTGGTATGGGCGGAGCGGGGAAAGGGTTGTCACTCCCGCACCCAGGCAGGGGAAGAGCAGTTACGCACGTCCCTGGTGGACCGGATTGAGGACGCGTACGTCCTGCACAACGGTATCGACTTCGCCTGCCGGACGGGCAAGCTCGACCAGCTGCGCCGCATCGTGCGTACGGCCGAGGCCGAGCGCGGCTACGCGGATTCCTTCGGCCACACCGAGGTCATCCGTGGTCGCGCCGACGTAATGATCGATTTCCTCGCGGAGCCGCACGACATCGCGGCGGTCGCAGTCTGCGTCGCGGAAGCGGGAGGCTCCTGGTCCGGCCTGACCCGACAGGACTCCGTCCACCAGCCGGGGCCTGTGTCGGTGACCGCCAATGGTCATCTTGGCTCCCTGGTGTCCGCCGAGTTGGCCGGGACGGTGCAGTCATGACCCACAAGGTTCCCTTCCACCGGGTGATCGTCACCGACGATGAGGTTGAGGCGGTGGTGCGGACGCTGCGATCCGGTTGGCTGACCACCGGTCCACAGGTGCGCGAGTTCGAGGCGGAGTTCGCCCGTGCCGTCGGCGTCGAGGACGCCATCGCTGTCTCGTCCGGTACCGCGGCGCTGCATCTCCTGCTACTGGCCGCTGGCATCGGGCCCGGCGACGAGGTGATCGTTCCCACGATGACCTTCACCGCCACCGCGGCCACCGTCGCTCATGTCGGCGCACGACCGGTGCTCGCCGATGTCGACCCCGACTCGCTGATGCTGACCGGTGCGGAGGTCGAACGCCGAATGACCGACCGGACCCGGGCGGTGTTGATGGTTCACTTCGCCGGACTGCTCGGGGACATGAAGGACATCGCGGCCGCCGTCGCCCCGTCCTGCCTGGTGTTCGAGGACGCGGCGCATGCCCTTCCGGCCCGCCGCGACGGACGACACGCCGGCACCACCAGCGACGGTGCCGCCTTCAGCTTCTACGCCACGAAGACGCTCAGCGCGGGCGAGGGAGGAATGGTGATCCTCCCAGAGCGTGAGCAGGCTGCCCGTGCTCGGAAGCTGTTGCTGCACGGGATGAGCAAAGGCGCGCTGGATCGGTACGGCTCGGGGTCGTGGCGGTACGACATCGAGGATCTCGGCTTCAAGTACAACCTGACGGACATGGCGGCAGCGTTGGGCCGTGAGCAGTTGATCACGCTGGAGGCGCGACGCAGCGCTCGCCGGGCGATCGTCGAATCCTACGACTCGGCGTTCGCGAGTCATCCGGCTCTTGAGCTGCCGAAACGACTCGACGAGGAGTCGCACAGCTGGCACCTGTACGTACTCAAGCTCAACCTCGATCGCCTCACCTGCTCTCGTGACTCGTTCCTCGACCAGTTGAGGGAGCGTGGCATCGGGGCCAACGTTCACTTCATACCCTTGCACCTGCACTCCGCGTACCAACGCCGCTACGGCTACCGTCCCGGCGACTTTCCGCAGGCGGAAGCGGAGTTCCAGCGGATGATCTCGTTGCCCCTCTGGCCCGGGATGACGGAGCGGGATGTCGACGCGGTGACGAGCGCCGTACTGGATATCGCGGCAGCCGAATTGAAGCGGTGACGTCGCGGACGGCCAGAGCTCGGGAGACAGGGGCGATACGTGCAGTGCGGCTTGATGGTGTCCACGGTCGGCGAGTACGCGAATCCGAACGTGCTGGTGTCGCTGGCCGTCGAGGCCGAGGCGCACGGATGGCAGGGGTTCTTCCTCAACGACTACCTGCTATACCGGCGGGATCCTCCGATAGCGGTCACGGACACCTGGGTCGCGATGGCCGCCATCGCCGCGAAGACCAGGAGCATCGTGATCGGGCCCATGGTCACCGCCCTGGCACGCCGCGACCCGTGGATCGTGGCGAAGCAACTCGTGGCACTCCAGCAGCTCGCCCCTGGGCGCGTCAGATTCGGGGCGGGAGTGGGAGGCCCCGCTGACGCGGATTTCGGCGCCTTCGGTCACGAGACGTCGTACAACGGTCGGCGGGACCGAATGGTGGAGGCGCTGGGGCTCCTACGGCAGTTTCTGAATGGCATACCGGCTCGCCAGGTGGGCACCTTCCATCGGGTGGAAGCGGTTCGGTTGTTGCCCCTCCCGACAACGCCCATACCGGTCTGGGTCGGCGGCTACTGGCCGGGCCGATCCGTCCTTCGCCTGGCCGGGATGGTGGACGGTGTGTTCCCGGAGAAGCGGGACGGCCATCTCACCCCTGACGACGTCACTCGGATACGTACCACTCTGGACGGCGACGCGCGATTTCAGGGATCGAAGGTCGAGTTGATTGTCGAGGGCCGGACCGACCCGGACGGGCCGGGAGCCGCCGGATTCGCGGAGGCGGGAGCCGACTGGTTCCTGGAGTACGTCGGATGGCGCCGAGGAGGGCTGGCGACAGCGTTCGAACGCATTCGACAGGGACCAGCCGGTGATGGAGCACGGACACCCGTGCTCCCGGCAAAACCGTGCGGGGAGGGCGAGTGAAGGTCTTTGACGACGCAGCGACGCGGCTGCGGAACCGGTGGGCCCGCGCAGCGCTGATTTCGGTGTTCTTCGTCAACGGCGTACTGGGCGGCAGCTTCGCCGTCCGGTTGCCCGCCCTGATGGATCGCATGGATGCTGACACCGGTTCGCTGGGACTGGCATTCACCGCCAGCGTCGTCGCGGCGCTGGCCACCATGCAACTGTCTGGTTGGTCCGTGACCCGGTTCGGCAGCCGACTGGTCACCCGGGTCAGCGTTGTGCTGTTCTGCCTGATCACGTCGATACTGCCGCTGGCGCCATCGGTGCCGGTGTTCGCAACCTTGATGGTGCTGTTCGGTACGTTCGGCGGAGCGCTCGGGGTCGCCATGAACGCCCAGGCCGTGGTCTTGGAGACCGCGTACGGCCGGCCGGTGATTTCTGGCCTACACGCCATGTACAGCGTCGGTGGGGTCGTCGCTGCGCTGGTCGGTGCGGGGGCCGCTCGCATCGGGGTGGCGCCTGCCGTGCACATCGCCGTAGTGGCAGTGGTCTCCGCGGCTGTGGTGACGACGCTGGGCGGGCGGCTGCTGGTCAACGACAACTTGACCGCGCCGGGTACCGCCGGCATCGGGGCCGACCGCCCCGGCGAAGCTACCGGTGCCGGTAAGGGTGGTCGCGCTCCGCGGCTGCTGGTGTTGTCGCTGGGAGCGATCGCCTTCTGCTTCTATCTGAGCGAAGCCGCGGTGGACGACTGGAGCGCCATCTACCTGAATCGGTCCCTGGGAACGTCGACGAGCGTCGCGGCGCTCGGTTACGGCGCGTTCTCCGTGGTGATGGCGGTGGGTCGACTGTTCGGCGACAGGGTCGTGGCGGTGCTGGGCCGGGTCCGATCGGTCCGGCTCGGCGCGCTGGTCGCCGGCGGCGGATTGACGCTTGGCCTACTGGTCGACCAGCCGGTCGCTGCCATCGTCGCGTTCGGTGTGTTCGGCCTGGGGATGTGCGTGGTGGCTCCGGTCACCTACAGCGCCACCGGAAACCTGGAAGGGATCGACAGGGGTAAGGCCATTGCCCAGGTGACGCTCATCGGCTACTGCGGCCTGCTGGTCGGGCCGGCATTGATCGGTGTGGTCGGCCAGTGGGTCAGCATCCGGGGAGCCCTGGTCATCCCGGCCGCACTGGCGCTGGCCATCGCTCTGCTAGCCAACGCAGTAGGGCCACAGGCGGTCGTGGCCGGTGGGTCGGAGCCACCACCCGAGACGCGGCCAGAGGTGTGGCAGCCCGGCGATGCCGCCGGGCCGAACGAGGTCGATAACGGGAAACAAACGGTACTCCAGAAGGAGCGACGGTGACCTCTGCTTACGACGGTGGATCGGTACCGGTGACGGTCCTGATCACGACCTACAACCGCAAGGAAATCGTCCGCGAGGCGGTCGAGTCCGCGCTGGGCCAGACCCTGCGGAACATCGACGTGCTGGTGGTGGACGACGGCTCGACCGACGGCACCGCTGGCGACCTGACTGACCGCTACGGTCACGACCCGCGACTGCGGATCGTCGGTCGGCCCAACGGCGGAGCACCCGCCGCCCGCAACACCGGCCTGGACCACGCCCACGGCGAGTTCCTGGCGCTGCTGGACAGCGACGACCTGTGGGAGCCGGGCTATCTGGAGAGCCAGTTGGGCGTGTTCGCCGCCGACCCGACAGCCGACCTGGTCATCAACGACGGAGTCTGCGAAGAGCCGGACGGTACGGTCCGTAGGCTTTCCGACTATCCGAGGTGGACGCTGCCGAATTCGATTGAGGCGCTGTGTCGGGGCACCTGGATCCTGCCGAGTCTGACAGTCGTGCGGACGGAGGCGGCCCGGAAGGTCGGGTTTGACGTCACGGTCCAGTATTGCGACGACACCGATTTCATCTGGCGCTTCGTCGAAGCGGGATACCGCGTCGCCGGAAACCCGGTCGCCATGGCGCGCTACCGAGCGGTCTGCCAGGGGCAGACGCCCGACGAGCCGCAGATCAGCGCTGACGAGGACAAGCTGCTGCTGGCGACGTACGACGTCTGGAAGCGCTATCAGGACAAGTATCCCGACATCTTTGACCGCGGATTTGACTTCCATTCGGAGTACGCACAGCGGCTGTTGCGCCGCGGGCGCGGCGTCGAAGCTGCCTGGCACGTTGAGCAGATGCTCCGCGACCGACCGACGGACCCGGAGGCGTTGCGGCTGGCAGCTGCGGTGGGCGTCCGCTAGGGGCACCCTCCGCGCCGCCCTGACCAGTCACGGCGGTACGTCTGGCCCGACTTCACAGACAAGGGACTGACATGGTCACCTCGCTTCAAGCTGAACCCGCATTCGAATCATCGGTCTTCTTCATCCCCACCAACCGGGACTGCTCCTCGGCAGCGAACAGCTACCTGACCGAGCTGGAATTCGCGCGACAGAGATTTGGTAGATCGATCCCGCTGGTGGTGTCCGAGACTGACCAGGGGCCGTACGTCCCGACCAACGCCCGGACCCTCGCAGAACTGGCGAACAAGCATCCGGACCAGCGGATCCATCACCTGACAGTTGATCTCCAGCGAACCTATTTCGAACAGCTCTTCGTAGGCGAGCCGGCGGCGGTCAAGGACATGTTCCTGTCCCAGCAGCGCAACTACGGAATAGCGATGAACAAGCTCTACCTGATGACGGTGTCGTTCGGAGCGGATGCGCTGCACCGGCGCGACTCGGACACCCGGCTACTGCAGGAAGAGGTGCCCGAGGCCGCCGGGCAGTATCCGATCGAGTTGGAACTGACCTATCTCGGACGGCCGGTGGGCGAGTTGGACGTGCCGATACCCGCCGGAGCGGAGGGCGTGAAGGACGCACCGATCTGCGTGGTGGGGGGCAACTACTTCGGCGAGTGGAACCTGGACGTCAAGGACTTCGCCAGTCGGTCGTACGAGATCATCTACCGCTTGTACGAGATTCTCGGCTTCGACCTCGACAAGGTGGTCGACCTGGTCCACGAGGTGTTTCCGGCCGAGCAGGTCTACGACGGGCGGGACGTGCGTACCCTGCTGTTGGTTCCCAATGAGGGCGCGAATCCCGACTGCGGCAACGTGGCAATCACCCGAATCCACGAGCTGCTGCCCAACACCCCCAGCCGGAACAACCCGGCCGCGGACTACTTCAGCTTCGACTCGGCGATGGCGTTGGGCATCCCGTCCCTGCACCATACGCGGACGGTCTTCCACGAATACCACTCCGGGCGGTTCGATCCAGACCAGAAGCAGCTGTACTGGGAAGGCGTGGCCCGATTCGCCGACTACTTCAACGTCTACGGGCCGCTGTTCGAGCCGAACTCCGTCGGCCGGGCCGATGCCTCGGCCGCGCAGCTGCTCCCTCCGGATGTGCGGTCCGCGCTCAGTCGAGCAATCAGCGCGATTCCCGGGACCGCCCGGGAATCCCGAGTGGCGCGGATCAAGACCATGGCCGAGGAGGTGCTCATACCGTTCGACGACCGGTACGCGCGAGTAGGCAAGCACCTGGTGGCGAACGCCGATCGGTATGTGCGGGAGGCGGACGAGGACTACGCGAAGCATCAACTGTTGATGGACCGGTGGCCGGCGATCATCGAGCGGGCCCGGAACATTGATCTGGTAAAGCTGGCACCGCCGCTGCGGTGAGCCGCGCCGTGATCCTGGTCATGCGCGTTTGTCGATGCCGTGGCCGGATCGTTCAGGCGCTGGACGGGCATCCGGTCCCGCCGCGGGTCCGATCTTCATGATCGAACCTGGGCGGGGCCGGATGCCCGTCTGACAACCCACGTGCCGGGGCGATCGGCTGATCAGCCGAAGCAGTTGGGCGCCCTCCTGGCCGCACCGTCGTGCTCACCCGCATCAGCGGCGTTCAGCAGGCAAACCCTGACCGCCCGCGCGCTTGACGTGGGCCAAATCAGCTAGAAGAATTTACATGAATCGCTGTTAGCGTTAACAAACCCGTCCCAGTGCTGCGACGGCATCGTCATGCCGGTGTGGGGACAGTCGCGACGGCCTGACTCCTCGGTCAGCACTACCACTGCAGGGGAGAAATCTATGCGAACGAGGGCAAGATGGCTCGCGGCGACCGCCGCACTTGGTGTCGTCCTCGCCGGGGTGCTGACCTCGACCAGCCCGGCCAGCGCGGAATCCAACGGCGGAGTACGGGTGATGCCACTCGGCGACTCCATCACCGAGGGCACCCAGGTGCCGGGCGGGTACCGCATCGGGCTCTGGCAGCGCCTCGCCAGCGGGCGGTACACCGTGGACTTCGTCGGCTCGCAGTTCAACGGGCCAGGCAGCCTGGGTGACCACGACCACCAGGGGCATCCCGGCTGGCGCATCGACCAGATCGACGCGAACATCGTCAACTGGCTGAACACCCAACGGCCGCGGACCGTCCTGCTGCACATCGGCACCAACGACATCCTTCAGAACTACAACGTGAGCACCGCGCCGAACCGGCTCTCCACCCTGATCGACCGGATCACCGCTACGGCTCCCAGCGCGGACGTGTTCGTCGCGCAGATCATCCCGCTCTCCAACAGCAACCAGGAGGCGGCCGCCCGCACCTTCAACGCGGCGATCCCCGGCATCGTGCAGAGCAAGGTGAACGCCGGCAAGCGGGTGCACCTGGTCGACATGCACAGCGCCCTCAGCACCGCCGACCTGATCGACGGCATTCACCCCACCTCCGGCGGCTACGACAAGATGGCCGCCCGCTGGTACAGCGCGTTGCAGTCGGTTCCCGGCAGTATCGGCGACCCGAGCAGTGGCGGCGGCGGCGGACAGACCACGGCGATCGTGGGTGCGTTGTCCGGTCGCTGCGTCGACGTCCCCGGGTCCTCGACCACCAACGGCCTCCAGGTGCAGTTGTGGGACTGTCACGGCCGCACCAACCAGCAGTGGACCTACACGAGTGGCAAGGCGCTGACCGTGTACGGCAACAAGTGCCTCGACGCGGCCGGTTATGGCACCTCTCCGGGCACCCTGGTCACCATCTACGACTGCCACGGCGGAACGAACCAGCAGTGGAACGTCAACGCCAACGGCACCATCACCGGCGTGCAGTCGGGTCTCTGCCTGGACCCCTACAACGTCGGCACTGGCAACGGCACGAAGCTCGTCCTCTGGACCTGCACCGGCCAGACCAACCAGCAGTGGAGCCGCCGATAGCTCGTGCGGTCACGCCCACCCGGGGCCTCCGGCGCACAGCGTCGGCGGCCCCGGGTGGCGCTGCGCGTGATGCCGACCAGGACGCCCGCGGTGACGACCAGGTCGAGGGCCGGGCCAGCGCGTGGGTAGCGCGGGGTGCCGCAGCCGGTCGACGAGCCGGGCCTGACTCTGCCGGCGCACCGGCAATGGGCAAACGTGAATGTTAACGCGCGCACACCGCCCTCCTCAAGGATTCGGCCCTGGCCTGCGCCGGGATCTGGGGCGACGCCTGCGGGAGGTCGGTGGGCGGCGGTTCCCCTCAAGATCCATGGTTCGACAACCGCAGATGTTCCCAGCACGTTACGTCTTGACGAACGGCATGTTATCGCTCACAGTCGATGCCTAAGGACGACGACACCTTGGCTTTCCGGGCAAGCCCTGCCTCGTCGATCTCGCTTCAGGCGTGCGCTCGGGCTCGCCGGCGTCTTGTTAACGCTAACTTGCTGACGCCTGCGCGCTCGACCACGCGTCGCGGTACGCCCACCCTCGGGCAGGCCGTTCGGCTCTTGGTCACTGGAGGAGGATCATGTCTGCCCTCGATAGGTCTCCATCGACAGCAACGCCGTCGCGGCGGCGACGCTGGTGGTTGCCCCGTCTCCTCGCCGCCAGCGCAGCGGCGCTGATGGTCGGTGGCACTGCCGTAGCGGTGGTGTCGTCACCCGCCGCCGCGGCGAGTGTCGACACGAGCGCGTGGTACGTGTTGATCAACCGCAACAGCGGCAAGGCCCTGGACGTGTACAACCTGGCCACGAATGACGGTGCCCGGATCACGCAGTGGGCCCGCAACAACGGCAACCAGCAGCAGTGGCAGTTCGTCGACTCTGGTGGTGGCTACTACCGGGTGAAGTCGCGGCTGTCCAACAAGGTGCTGGACGTCTCGGGCTTCTCGACCGCCAATGGCGCCAGCATCGTGCAGTGGACCGATAACAACAGCACCAACCAGCAGTTCCGGTTGGCCGACTCGGACAGCGGCTACGTCCGGTTGATCAATCGGAACAGCAACAAGGTGATGGAGGTGCAGGGCGCCTCGACCGCCGACGGCGGAAACATCGTGCAGTACGACGACTGGAACGGCGCGAACCAGCAGTGGCAGTTCGTCCGCGTCGGCGGTGGAACCGACCCCACCACGCCGCCGCCGACCGGCACCTGCGACCTGCCGTCGACGTACCGGTGGTCGTCGACGGGCGCGCTGGCGCAGCCGAGGTCGGGTTGGGCGTCGTTGAAGGACTTCACGGTGGCTCCGTACAACGGTCAGCAGTTGGTCTACGCCACCACCCACGACTTCGGGTCCAGCTGGGGTTCGATGAATTTCGGGTTGTTCTCGAATTATTCGCAGATGGGTTCGGCGAGTCAGAAC